>UQGJ01000007.1 GCA_900540545.1 uncultured Eubacteriales bacterium | reverse complement strand
GTTGTTTCTTCCCAGGGTTCTTTTCAAGAAAAGAACCCTGCCCCCGGAGGGGGACGCTCTCCCCCGTCCCCGCCTCGTGGGCGGAACCCCCAACAAGAAGGTGAGAAGATGCAATACTCCCACGGCGGCGACGTCTGGGGTCGGGAGGTCCGTCTGGACTTTTCCGCCAATCTGAACCCCCTCGGTATGCCCGAGTCCGTCCGCCGGGCCGCGGCTTCCGCGGCAGCCGCGGCGGAGCGGTATCCCGACCCCCTGTGCCGGGACCTGCGCTCCGGCATCGCCCGCCGGGACGGCGTGGCGCCGGAGCAGGTCCTATGCGGCAATGGGGCCGCCGACCTCATCTTCCGCCTGGGGCCCGCCCTCCGGCCCAGAAGGGTCCTGGTCACGGCCCCCACCTTCTCCGAGTACCGCCAGTCCATGGAGCTGGCCGGGTGCCAGGTGGAGGAGTACACGCTTCAGGCTGACAAGGGATTTGACCTGACAGAGGACTATCTGGAGCGGCTGGAGGACGGGCTGGACGCGGTCTTTCTCTGCACTCCCAATAACCCCACGGGGCGGCCCATTTCCCAGGGCATGATGGAACAAATCCTCCGCCGGTGCGCCGCGAAAGGCATCCGCGTGGTGGCGGACGAGTGTTTTTTGGAGCTCTCCGACGGGGCGGGTCCGGGGTTGGCCCCGCTGCTGGAGGAATTCCCCAACCTCCTGCTGCTGCGGGCGTTTACCAAGAGTTACGCCATGGCGGGGCTGCGGCTGGGGTACTGCCTGTCTGCGGACAGGGCGCTGCTGGAGCGGATGGCCCGCTGCGCCCAGCCCTGGAGCGTGTCGGCCCCCGCCCAGGCGGCGGGGCTGGCCGCCCTGAAAGAACCGTCGTGGCCGGAGCAGGCGCGGGCGCTGATTCGGGCGGAACGGGCCTGGATAGCGGCGGAATTGGAACGTATACCTGTAAAGGTATTTTGCAGTACAGTAAATTACCTACTGTTCCAAGCGGCCGGGGTCACGGATTTGAAGGACCGGCTGCTGGAGCGGGGGATTTTGATCCGCGCCTGCGCCAATTACAGCGGCCTGGGGCCGGACTACTACCGGGTGGCGGTGCGCCCCCATGCAGAAAATGAGGCGCTGGTCGCGGCGATGAAGGAGGTCCTCTGACAATGGCAAAGGCGATCATGGTCCAGGGCACGGCCTCCAACGCGGGGAAGAGCCTGCTGTGCGCCGGTCTGTGCCGGCTGTTCCGGCAGGACGGCTACCGGGTGGCCCCCTTCAAATCCCAGAATATGGCCCTCAACTCGGCCATCACCCTGGACGGGCTGGAGATGGGCCGGGCCCAGGCGGTCCAGGCCCAGGCGGCGGGGGTGGCCCCCGACGCCCGGATGAACCCCATCCTCCTCAAGCCCACCAGCAACACCGGCTCCCAGGTCATCGTCAACGGGGTGCCCCGTGGGACCATGGGGGCGGCGGACTATTTCCGCTACAAAAGGGCCCTGGTCCCCGACATCCTGGCGGCCTACCGCTCTCTGGACCAGGAGTTCGACGTGATCGTCATCGAGGGGGCGGGCAGCCCGGCGGAAATCAATCTGAAGCAGGACGATTTCGTCAACATGGGCATGGCCCGGATGGCGGGGGCCCCGGTGCTGCTGTGCGGGGACATCGACCGGGGGGGCGTGTTCGCCTCCCTCTACGGTACGGTGAAGCTGCTGGAACCGGCGGAGCAAGACCTCATCAGGGGCCTTATCGTCAACAAGTTCCGAGGGGACGTGGAGATTCTGCGCCCCGGCCTGGGGATGCTGGAGGAGCTGACGGGCAAGCCGGTGCTTGGGGTGGTCCCCATGCTGGACGTGGACGTGGACGATGAGGACTCCCTCTCTGCCCGGCTGGACCGGGAGGGCAAGGTGGGGCTGGTGGACATCGCCGTGGTGCGGCTGCCCCGGCTGTCCAACTTCACCGACTTCAACCCCCTGGAGCGCATGGACCAGGTGACCCTCCGCTATGTGCGTTCCCCCGGTGAGTTTGGGCGGCCGGACCTGGTCATCCTGCCGGGAACCAAGAACACCATGGACGACCTGCGCTGGCTCCGCCAGAGCGGGCTGGAGGCCAAGATCCTGCGCCACGCCGGGGACGGCGGGGCGGTGGCGGGCATCTGCGGCGGCTACCAGATGCTGGGCCGGACCGTGTCCGACCCCCAGGGCGTGGAGGGTGGCGGCGCCTTGGCCGGGCTGGGCCTGCTGCCCACCGAGACCGTCTTTCTGGGGGAAAAGACCCGCACCCAGGTCACCGGGACCTTCCGGGGGGCCCAGGGGATGTTCGCCGCCCTCAACGGGGCGGGGTTTGAGGGGTACGAGATACACATGGGGGAGACCCCGTCCCCCGCGCCGCTGTCCGTCCTGACGGACCAGTACGGCGGGGAGAAGCCAGACGGCATGGCCGCCGGGAACGTCTTCGGCACCTATGTCCACGGGGTGTTCGACCGGGCGGAGAGCGCCCAGGCCCTGGTGAACTGCCTCCTGGCGCGGAAGGGGCTGGACCCCTCGGCCCAGGGCGTGGACTGGCGGGAGTACCAGGAGAAGCAGTACGACAAGCTGGCCGACGGACTGCGGGCCAGCCTGGATATGGAACAAATCTACCGCATTTTGGAGGCGGGCATATGAAAGTGGAATTGCAGTGGGTAGCCCCCGCGGACATCGAGGCCCGGAGCATGGAGCTTATCTCCGCCGAGCTGGGGGAGCGGTCCTTTCCGGCGGAAGTGCTGCCGGTGGTGAAGCGGGTCATCCACACCACGGCGGACTTCGATTACGCCGACAATCTGGTCTTTTCCCCTGGCGCGGTGGAGCGGGGCGTGGCGGCCATCCGGGCCGGCTGCGTCGTCGTCACCGACACCCAGATGGCCCGGTCCGGGGTCAACAAGCAGGTGCTGGAGGGCTTCGGCGGGGAATGTGTGTGCTTCATGTCGGACCCGGACGTGGCCGCCGAGGCCAAGGCCCGGGGCGTGACCCGTGCGGCGGTGTCCATGGAGCGGGCGGCGCGGCTGGAAAAGCCGGTGCTGCTGGCTCTGGGCAACGCCCCCACCGCCCTGGTACGGGCCTGCGAGCTGGTGGAGGAGGGCGCTTGGCGGCCCGAGCTCATTGTGGGCGCCCCGGTGGGCTTCGTGAACGTGGTGGAGAGCAAGGAACTGCTGCTGACCATGGACGTACCCCACATCGTGGCCCGTGGCCGAAAGGGCGGCAGCAACGTGGCCGCAGCCATCTGCAACGCCATGATCTATCTGGCGTCGGGGGATAGGCGAGAGTAGGACCGGCATACATGCCGCCCGTGCAGACTGGCAATGGGCGGAAAGCCAATTCAAAAACGCTTCGACCAATGGCGGCCCGTTTGCACCGAGTAAAACGCAACTACTATCAGGTTTTGCCGGGTCATATGCCGAGGGGCGGCAGCCGGAGTTGTTCCAGCGCAAACCGATACGAGCTGCAACAGCTCTCAAGTCTTGCCATCTGCCGAAAACTGTACCGCCGCCCGGACGTATTCTTACCTTCTTTCCGTCCCCTTTCTTCGAGAAGAAAGGGGACCCGCCGGAGGCCCCGCCTCCCAAAAAACACCGAGGTGAACCCATGAACAAAAAAGCCCTCCTTGTGGTGTCCTTCGGCACCAGCTACCTGGACACCCTGGAAAAGACCATCGCCCCCATCGAGGCGGAGATCGCCGCCGCCCTGCCGGAGCGGGAGCCCCGGCGGGCCTTCACCAGCGGCATGATCCTGCGGAAGCTGGCTGCGGGCGGCTGCCATATCGACAGCGTCCCAGATGCCCTGGAGCGCCTTCTGGCCCAGGGCTTCGACGACGTGCTGGTCCAGCCCTCCCACGTGATGAACGGCGACGAGTACGATAAGCTGGCGCGGCTGGCGGAGCCATTTGCAAGCCGCTTCCGGCGGTTTGCCCTGGGCACGCCCCTACTCACCGAGGTGGAGGACTACCACGCCGTCGCCCGGGCCGTGCTGGCCGAGCTGCCGCCGGAGCGGGCGGACACGGCCCACGTGTTCATGGGCCATGGCAGCGAGCACCACGCCAACGCCTCCTACTGCCAGCTGGAGTATGTGTTCCACGACCTGGGGCGGAGGGACGTCCTCATCGGCACCGTGGAGGGCTACCCCACTCTGGACGAGGTCCGGCGGCGGCTCCGGGAGCGGCCACAGGTGGACCGGCTGGTCCTCCGCCCCCTGATGGTAGTGGCCGGGGACCACGCCCGCAACGACCTGGCCGGGGATGCGCCGGACTCCTGGAAGAACCTGCTGGAGGGGGAGGGGTATCAGGTCTCCTGCCTCCTCCGGGGCCTGGGGGAGTACCCCGGCATCCGGAGGCTCTTCGCCGACCACGCCCTCCGGGCGGCGGCATCCATTGGTTGAAACCGGGCCTTGCCCGTTTTCATAACGTCAGGGCGTCCGAACAGGACTTAATAGGGAAGTCGGGTGCAAATCCCGCGCAGTCCCGCTGCCGTGAGAGGGGAGCCGACGCGCAATTCGGCCACTGGGGGAGAAAGGCCCCCGGGAAGGCGCGCCAAGGCCGTGAGCCTCAAGCCGGAAGACCTGCCTTGATGGATCAAATCCTACGAGTGATAGGGAAAGGAAAGAACACTATGAAACTGAACCGCAGCATCCGTATCCTCGCCGCCGGCGCGGCCCTGGTGGGCCTGATGACGGCCAGCGCGTCGGCCATGCACATCGCCGAGGGCTTTCTGCCGCCGGTGTGGGCGGCGGCCTGGGGGGCCGTCTGCGTCCCCTTCGTGGTGGCGGGCTTCTTCTCCATCAAGAAGAAAATCGAGCTGGCCCCCAAGGCCAAGATTTTATTGGCCATGTGCGGGGCCTTCGCCTTCGTGCTGTCCGCCCTGAAGATACCCTCCTTCACCGGCTCCTGCTCCCACGCCACCGGCGTGGGCCTGGGGGCCATCCTGTTCGGGCCAACGGCCACCACGGTGCTGGGCCTGATCGTGCTGATTTTCCAGGCCCTGCTGCTGGCCCACGGCGGCATCACCACCCTGGGGGCCAACGTGTTCTCCATGGCGATTGCCGGACCCTTCGCCTCCTGGGCCATCTACCAGGGGCTGAAAAAGGCGGGGGCCAAGCCCGCCGTGGCGGTGTTCTGCGCCGCCAGCCTGGGGGACCTCTTTACTTACGTGGTGACCTCCCTCCAGTTGGGCGTGGTCCACGGGGACATCCCCAAGATGCTCATGGTCTTTGCCGTGACCCAGATCCCCCTGGCCATTGCCGAGGGCCTGCTGACCGTGGTGGTCTTCAACGTGCTGGAAACATACAGCGCCCGGGAGCTCCGTGAGCTGTCCGTGGTGCAGTGAGGAGGGCGGAAAAATGAAGGTATGGCAGAAAAACGCGATTTTGATTGCGCTGGTGATTGTGCTGGCGGCGCTGCCCCTGTGGCTGCGCCGGGATGCGGAGTTCGGCGGGGCCGACAGCATCGCCGCCGACGTGGCCCTGGAGAGCAACCCCGGCTATGAGGTCTGGTTTGAACCCCTGATGGAACCGGCCAGCGGCGAGGTGGAGTCCCTGCTCTTCGCCACCCAGGCGGCCCTGGGAGCCGGTGTCGTGGGCTTCGTCCTGGGGCGCATCACCTCCCGCAAGCCGGAAACCGGACCGGCGGCCTGATGGGGACCGACCGCTGCGCCTACGCCTCCCGGCTCCGCAAGACCGACCCCATGCCCAAGCTGTGCCTGTCGGCGGCGGCGGTGGCGGTGTGCCTGTGCTGCGGCACGGCGGCGGTGGGGGTGTTCACCCTGCTCCTCCTGGCGGGGTACAGCGTGGCCCTGGGGGGGACCCGGCCCGGCGTGCTGCTCCGGTTCTTCCGGGTGCCCATGGCCTTCCTGGTGCTGGGGTGCATCACCATCCTGGTGGAGCGGCGGCCCCTGGGCAGCGACATGCTGCTGGCCCTGCGGGTGGGGGAGAGCCTTTGGGGGCTGTCCTCCGCCTCCCTGGGCCGGGGGATCCGCATCTTCTGCCAGGCCATGGGGGCCATCTCCGGCATGTATTTCCTGGCCCTCAGCACCCCCATGACCGACCTCTCCGCCGCCCTGGCCCGGCTCCATCTGCCCCGGCTCTTCGTGGAGCTGATGGAGCTGGTCTACCGCTTCATCTTCGTGCTGATGGAGGCCATGGAGCGCATCCACACGGCCCAGGAGTCCCGGCTGGGGTACGTGGGCTTCAAGCGGAGCATGGAGTCGGCAGGGACCCTGTGCTCCATGGTATTCCTCCGGGCGTGGAAGAAGGGGGACAAGGTGTACTCGGCCCTGGAATCTCGGGGCTATACGGGGAACCTGACCACTCTGCCCGCCGAATACGCCGCCGGGACCGGGCTTTACGCCCTGGCGGCGGCGACGGCGGGACTGCAATTGCTGGTATTCTGGCTGGGAAGGGGATGGATGGTATGAATTATGCCGTCGAGGCCCGGGATTTGTGCTATACTTACGAGGACGGGACCCTGGCTTTGGACCACATCTCCTTCCGGGCGGAGCGGGGAAAGGTCACCGGTATCCTGGGGGCCAACGGGGCGGGCAAGTCCACCCTGTTCCTCAACCTGAACGGGGTCCTGACCCCGGACGGGGGGACCGTGCTTCTGGAGGGGACGCCGGTGCGCTACGACCGCAAGGGCCTTCTGGAGGCCCGCAGCCGGGTGGGCATCGTCTTTCAGGACCCGGACGACCAGCTCTTCTCCGCCGACGTGTACCGGGACGTGTCCTTCGGCGGCGTGAACCTGGGCCTGCCCGAGGCGGAGGTCCGCCGCCGGGTGGAGGCGGCCCTGGAGCGCACCGGGGTGTCCGATCTGCGGGACAAACCTACCCACGCCCTGTCCTTCGGACAGAAAAAGCGGGTTGCCATCGCGGGTATCCTGGTGATGGAGCCCAGCGTGATGATTCTGGACGAGCCCACCGCCGGGCTGGACCCCCAGGGGGTCAGCGACATCCTGGGTCTGCTGATGGAGCTGCGGGACGGCCTGGGCATGAGCATCATCATCGCCACCCACGATATGGACATCGTGCCCCTCTACTGCGACTACGCCTACGTACTCAGCGCCGGGCGGATGGCCATGGAGGGCACAACGGAAGCCCTGTTCGCCCAGCCGGAGGCCCTGCGGGAGCACCACCTGCGCCTGCCCCGGATGGCCCATCTCATGGAGATATTGCAGGGGAAGGACGGCCTGGGCGTGGACCTGGGCGCGGCCACCATCGGAGCGGCCAGGCGGGAAATCTTACGGCTATTGGAGGAGAGACCATGACCAGAGGACGACTGTATGGGGTGGGGGTGGGCCCCGGCGACCCGGAGCTGCTCACCCTGAAGGCGGCCCGCCTTCTCCGGGAGGCCGACGTGGTGGCCGTCCCCGACAAGGGGAGCGGCGAAAAGACCGCCCTGAACATCGTGGGCGATTTGGTGAAGGGCAAGGAACTGCTGTACTGCCCCACCCCCATGGTGCGGGACCAGGACGCGCTGGACGGCTTCCACAGCAAGATCGCCGACGACATCTGCGCCCTGCTGGACGGGGGAAGGCAGGTGGTGTTCATCACCCTGGGGGACCCCACGGTGTACTCCACCTATATCTACATCCACAAAAAGGTCCAGGCCCGGGGGTACGACGCCGAGCTGGTGCCGGGGGTGCCATCCTTCTGCGCCGTGGCCGCCCGGCTGGGGGTCTCCCTGTGCGAGGGGGCGGAACGGCTGCTGGTGGTGCCCGCCTCCCACGACGAGATCGACTGCCTGGAGTTCCCGGCCAACAAGGTGTTCATGAAGGCGGGGAAGGCCATCGGGGAGCTGCGGGACCAGCTGGCGGACCACGGCCTGCTGGACCGGGCCTCCATGGTGGCAAATTGCGGCATGGAGGGCGAGGCCGTCTATCCCCGGTTTGGGGATATGGAGGACGGGACGGGGTATTTCTCCGTCGTTATCTTGAAGTAGCCCTCCGGCGGCGCGGTTTATGTTAGCGGACAAAACCTGATAGTAGTTGTGTTTACATCGGTGCAAACAAGCCGCCACAGGTCTCTGGTAGGGGCCGCCGACCCCGGCGGCCCGTCCTTCGTCCCCCGTCCCGCCCCATGGGCGGCATTATCCATTGTCCATTCTCAATTATCAATTCCCCCCTCAAAAAGGAAGTGTTTCCATGCTGATCGTCATGTCCGGCCTGGACTACAATTTAGCCCCCATCGAGCTGCGGGAGCAGCTCTCCTTCACCCGGAACCAGGTGGAGGAGCTGGACGGGCGGGTCCGCGCCCTGGACGGGGTGCTGGGCTGCGCCCTGCTGTCCACCTGCAACCGGACGGAGCTGTACCTCTCCCTGGAGCGGGGCCGGGAGACCGACCCCGGTGAGGTCCTGTGCCGGGCGGTGGGCCTGCCCTACGCCCCCTTCGCCCACGCCTTCGTCACCCGGCGGGGGAGCGGTGCTGCCCGGCACCTGATGGAGGTGGCGGGGGGGCTTAAGTCCCAGATTTGGGGCGAGGACCAGATCGTCACCCAGGTCAAGACAGCCATCGCCCTGGCCCGTGGAGCCGGGGCGGCGGACCCGGTGCTGGAGACCCTCTTCCGCAACGCGGTGGCCGCCGGCAAGGAAATCAAAACAAAAGTACGGCTCACCGGCGTGGCCACCTCTGCCGCCGGGCGGGCGGTGGAGGTGCTGGAGCGGGCGGCCGGGGGACTGGCGGGGCGGCGGGTGCTGGTCATCGGCAACGGGGAGATGGGGCGGCTGGCCGCCTCCCTCCTGCGGGAGCGGGGGTGCGCCGTCACCGTCACCCTGCGGACCTACCGCCACGGGGAGACCGTGGTGCCCGCCGGGTGTTCCGTGGTGCCCTACGACGACCGGCTCCCGGCCATGGAGGGAGTGGACATCCTCCTCTCCGCCACCACCAGCCCCCACTACACCGTGACGGCGGAGCAAATCGGGGGGCTTTCCAGGCCGCCCCGGTTCGTGGTGGACCTGGCCATGCCCCGGGACATCCAGCCCCAGGTGGGGGAGGTCCCCGGCGTGACCCTCTACAACGTGGACACCCTGGGGGCGGAGCAGAGCCGGGAGGTCCCCGCCCAGGTGCTGGATGTGCTGGACGACTACATGGGCCGGTTCTATGAGTGGCACAACTACCGCAAGTGCCTGCCCGCCATCGAGGAGCTGAAGACCGCCATCCTGGACCGGGTGCGGTCCTACCCGGAGAGCGGGGGGGCCGACGGGGAGGATATGGCGGAACTGGCCGTCAGCACTGCGGTGGACCTGCTCACTGGCGGCATGAAGGAGAAGTTCACCCCGGAGGATTTGGAGAAGTGCGCCGAGAAAATTCGGACCCATACGGCGGTCAAAAAGGAGCGAAGCCATGAAAAGCCCATCCCGTTTCCCGTTGTTTGTTGACCTGAACGGAAAAAAAGCGGTGGTGGTGGGCGGCGGGGCCGTGGCCGCCCGCCGGGTGGAGGTCCTGGGCCGCTTTGGGGCGGAGGTCACCGTCATCTCTCCCACCTGGGCTGGGACGGGGTGCGCTTGGGTTCCCAGGGCCTATGCCCCCGGCGACCTGGAGGGGGCCTTTCTGGCCGTGGCCGCCACCGACGACCGGGCGGTGAACCGGGCGGTGGGGGAGGAGGCCGGACGGCTGGGCATCCCCGTCAGCGTCTCGGATTGCAAGGACGAGTGTACCTTCTATTTTCCCGCCGTCTGCGCCGGGGGCGGCGTGGTGGCGGGGGTGGTCTCCGCCCAGGGGGAGGACCACCACAGGACGGCGGCGGCGGCCCGGCGCATCCGGGAAGCATTGGAGGACATGGAATGAGGACATTGAGAGCCGGGAGCCGGGAGAGCAAATTGGCCGTCATCCAGACCGAGCTGGTGTGCGCGGCCATCCGGGCACACCACCCGGAAATCGACATCGAGCTGGTCACCATGAAAACCACCGGGGACAAGATTTTGGACCGCACTCTGGACAAAGTGGGCGGCAAGGGCCTTTTTGTCAAGGAGTTGGACGCGGCCTTATTGGAGGGCCGGGTGGATTTCACGGTACATAGCTGCAAGGACCTGCCCATGGAGACGGACCCCCGCCTCCCCTTGGCGGGCTTCTCACGCCGGGCCGACCCCCGGGACGCCCTGGTGCTGCCGGAGGGGGCGGAAGCCCTGGCCCCCGGCAGGCCCATCGGCTGCTCCAGCGCCCGGCGGGCCCTGCAATTGCAGGCAATATTCCCCGGCCACCCGGTAAAGCCGGTGCGGGGGAACGTGCAGACCCGGCTGTCCAAGCTGGACGGGGGGGAGTACGCCGCCCTGGTGCTGGCGGCGGCGGGGCTGGAACGCCTGGGGCTGGAGGGCCGGGTGGCCCGGTACTTCACACCGGAGGAGATGCTCCCTGCCGCGGGGCAGGGGATTTTGGCGGTCCAGGTCCGGGCCGGGGAGGACGCGTCCTATCTGGACGGCTTTCTGGACCGGGACGGCACCGACTGCGCCCTGGCCGAGCGGGCCTTTGTCCGGGCTTTGGACGGGGGCTGTTCCTCGCCAGTGGCGGCCTTCGCCACGGTGGAGGGGGAGATATTATCCCTCCGGGGCATGGACGTGGGGCCGGACGGGAAGCCGGTCTACGCCGCCCTCTCAGGCCCCCGGGCCTGGGCGGAGGAGTTGGGCATCCAGTTGGCAAAGCAGTTCAGAGGGGGAGAGGCATGACAGGAACAGTCATTCTGGTGGGCGCGGGCCCCGGCGACCCGGGGCTGCTCACCGTCAAGGGGCGGGCGGCCCTGCTGTCCGCCCAGGTGGTGGTCTACGACCGTCTGGTCAGCCCCGCCATTCTGGCCCTCATCCCCGCCGGGGCGGAAGCCATCGACGTGGGCAAGCAGGCCAGCCGCCACCCGGTGCCCCAGGAGCAAATCAACCAAATTTTGCTGGACAAGGCCCTGGAGGGCAAGCGGGTGGTCCGCCTCAAGGGGGGCGACCCCTTCCTGTTCGGCCGGGGCGGGGAGGAGTTGGAGCTGCTGGTCCGGCACGGGGTCCCCTTTGAGGAGGTCCCCGGCATCACCTCGGCCATCGCCGTCCCGGCCTACGGGGGCATCCCCGTGACCCACCGGGACTTCACCTCGTCCCTCCACATCGTCACCGGCCACGCCAGGGCGGGCAAGGCCCTGGACATCGACTTCGACGCCCTGGTGCGGACCGGGGGGACTCTGGTGTTCCTCATGGGGGTATCCAGCCTGCCGGACATCTGCGCCGGGCTGGTGGGGGCGGGCATGGACCCGGCCACCCCCGCCGCCATCGTGGAACAGGGGACCACGCCGGGCCAGCGGCGGTTCAACGCCACCGTGGCCGCCCTGCCGGAGACAGCCAGGGCCAACGGCGTGGAGAGTCCCGCCGTCAGCATCGTGGGGCCGGTGTGTGCCCTGGCGGAGTCCTTCGACTGGTTCGACGCCCTCCCGCTGAAAGGAAAGACCATCGTGGTCACCCGGCCCCGGGCGCGGGCGGGGACCCTGTCGGACCGGCTGCGGGCCCTGGGGGCCGAGGTGGTGGAATACCCCTGCATCGAGACCGTCCCTCTGGTCCCCTGTCCCGAAATGGAGCGGGCACTGGCCCGGCTGGCGGACTATGAATGGCTGGCCCTCACCAGCCCCGCCGGGGTGGAGGCCCTCTTCGGGGAACTGGAGCGGCAGGGGCGGGACGCCCGTGCCCTGGGGGGCGTGAAACTGGCCGCCATCGGCCCCGGCACGAACCGGGAACTGGGGAAGCACGGCCTCCGGGCCGACTACGTGCCCCAGGTCTATGACGCCGCCCACCTGGGGACGGGATTGGCCGCCCTGGCCGTTGGCCGGGTGCTGATTCTGAGGGCCAGGGAGGGTTCCCCGGCCCTCACCCAGGCCCTGGACCGGGCGGGGGTGGGGTATAACGACGTGCCCGTCTACGACACCCATTATGAGAACCCCAAGTCCCGGGAGCTGCGCGCCATGGTCGAAGAGGGCGCGGTAAATCTGGTCACCTTCACCAGCGCGTCCACCGTGAAGGGCTTCGTGTCCTCGGTGGGGGAGGGGGCCGACCTCTCCCGCATCACCGGGGCCTGCATCGGTGCCCAGACCGCCGCCGAGGCGGAGCAATACGGAATCCACACCATAGTGGCCCAAGCCGCCACCATGGAAGCATTGGTCGAAACCATCATAAAAAGAGGGGAACAGGAATGGAACTGATTCAAAGACCCCGCCGCCTGCGGGGAAACGACGCGGTGCGCCGTATGTGCCGGGAGACCCGCATGTCCCCGGACAGCCTCATCTACCCCATCTTCGTGGACGAGCAGCTCACCGGCGTGCGCCCCATCGACGCCCTGCCGGGGCAGAACCACTACGGCCTGGACAGCGTCACCGACGCGGTGCAGTCGTGTATCGACGCCGGGGTGGGCCGGTGCATCCTCTTCGGCCTGCCCGCCAAAAAGGACGCCCAGGGCTCCTCGGCCTGGGACGGCAAGGGCGTGGTCCAGGAGGCCATCCGGGCCATCAAGGCCAAATTCCCCGAGTTCTATGTCATCACCGACGTGTGCATGTGCGAGTACACCGACCACGGCCACTGCGGCATCCTCTGCGGCCACGAGGTGGACAACGACAAGACCTTGGAGGTCCTGGCGAAAACCGCCCTCAGCCACGTGGAGGCGGGGTGTGACATGGTGGCCCCCTCGGACATGATGGACGGCCGGGTGGCCGCCATCCGGGCGGTGCTGGACCGGCACGGCTTCCAGACCACCCCCATCATGGCCTACTCCGCCAAGTACGCCTCGGCCTTTTACGGCCCCTTCCGGGAGGCGGCGGGGTCCGCCCCCTCCTTCGGGGACCGGAAGGGCTACCAGATGGACCCCCACAACCGCAGGGAGGCCCTGAAGGAGTGCGCCCTGGACGCGGAGGAGGGGGCCGACATCCTCATGGTCAAGCCCGCCCTCAGCTACCTGGACGTGCTGCGGGAGTGTTCCGATGCTTTTGACCTGCCCATGTGCGCCTACTCGGTGTCCGGGGAGTACGCCATGATAAAAGCCACCGCGGCGGCCGGTCTCATCGACGAGTACCGGGTCATGTGCGAGAGCGCCGTGTCCATCTACCGGGCGGGGGCGGACATGCTCATCACCTACTTCGCCAAGGAGCTGGCCCAGGCCATGAAGAAGGGGGACATCGGCTGATGGAGCGGTCGGAAGCACTCTTTACCCGGGCCCAGAAGGTCCTGCCCGGCGGGGTCAACTCCCCGGTCCGGGCCTACCGGGCCGTGAACCTGTGCCCCCGGTTCATCGAAAGGGCCGACGGGGCCTACATCTACGACGCCGACGGCCGGAAATACATCGACTACGTCTGCTCCTGGGGCCCCATGCTCCTGGGCCACAACCACCCCGTCATTCGGGAGGCCGTCGAGCGGGCGGTGAAGGACGGCCTGTCCTTCGGCGCGCCCACCCGGCGGGAGGTGGAGATCGCCGAGCTGATGGTGGACATGGTCCCCAACATCGAGATGGTCCGCATGGTGAACTCGGGCACCGAGGCCGTCATGTCCGCCCTGCGGCTGGCCCGGGGGGCCACGGGCCGGGACGGCATCGTCAAGTTCGAGGGCTGCTACCACGGCCACTCCGACTGTATGCTGGTCAACGCCGGGTCCTCCGCCCTAGCGGGGGGGCACCCGTCCTCGGCGGGGGTCCCCGAGGGGGCGGCCAGGGACACCCTGACGGCCCAGTTCAACGATTTGGACTCGGTGGCCCGGCTCTTTGACCAGCGCCCCGGCCAAATCGCCGCCGTCATTGTGGAGCCGGTGGCGGCCAACATGGGGGTGGTGGCCCCTGCCCCCGGCTTCCTCCAGGGCCTGCGGGACCTGTGCGACCGGCACGGGGCCCTGCTCATCTTCGACGAGGTCATCACCGGTTTCCGGCTGGCCCCCGGCGGCGCCCAGGCGTTTTTCGGCGTCCGGGCCGACATCGTGACCTTCGGCAAGATCATCGGCGGCGGGATGCCCGTGGGGGCATACTGCGCCCGCCGGGAGCTGATGGAGCAGGTGGCCCCCTGCGGGCCGGTCTATCAGGCGGGTACCCTGTCGGGGAACCCCGTGGCCATGGCGGCGGGGCTGGCCCAGCTGCGGTACATCCAGACCCACCCAGAGGTCTACGATCAAATCAACGGCTACGCCGAACGGCTGGCCCAGGGGATGCGGAGCGCGGCGGAGCGCCGCGGGGCCGGGGTGGCGGTGAACCAGATCGGCTCCCTCTGCGCCCCCTTCTTCACCCCCAGCGCCGTCACCACCTTCATCGACGCCAAGGGCAGCGACGTGGGCCGGTACGCCAAATATTTCGCCGGTATGCTGGGCCGGGGCGTGGCCCTGGCCCCCGCCCAGTTCGAGGCCATGTTCGTCTCCGCCGCCCACGGCGAGGCCGAGCTGTCCGCCACCCTGGCGGCGGTGGAGGGCACCTTCGCCGGGCTGTAAAACAGAATAGAGGAAGCACAGGTGTAGGGAATCGGGTGAAACTCCCGAACGATCCGGTCACTGTGATTGGGGAGCAAACCGCGGGATGCCATTGCCGTTAGGCGAGAAGGCGCGGGGCGCGAGGAGCCATGAGTCAGGAAACCTGCCTGTGTGGATGTTGATAGGTATCTTCCGTAGAAAGAAACCTGTCTGGGCTTGTGTGGCTTCATTGCCGGCGGGCACCAGATGGTCTCCGTTTTCTTCGGAAAACGGAGACCTTTCTTTTCCCTGCGGCTGATATAAAATTCAAAAAAGGAGAAAGAACGATGAACAACAAACGCTTCCTGAATGCCGGACTTGCCCTAGCCATGACTTTGAGCCTGACCGCCTGCTCCAACGGGCCGACCGCCGCCACGCCGACCCCCGCCCCCGTGGAGACCACCCCCGCGCCCGCCGAGAGCGCCTTCCCCTTCGACCTGGTCACCCGGGACGACCAGGTGGTAACCTTCACCAAGGTGCCGGAGACCGTCATTGCCACCAACCCCAACGCGGGGGACCAACTCATGGCCCTGGGCCTGGGGGACAAGATCATCGCCACCGCCTACAACAACTCCCAGGTGAACCCCAAGTGGCGGGCCGAGTATGAGGCCAAGCCCGTGGTGGCCGACTCTTACATCTCCCTGGAGACCATACTGGACCTGGAGCCCGACTTCGTCTACGGCCGGTCCAGCTCCTTTACCGAGAAGCGCAATACCACCCACGACACCCTGTCCGGCTACGGCATCATGTCCCTGTCCTCCATCGAGGGCTACACCTTGGGGGCCGACGTGGACGTGGTCTATCAGGACTTCTATAACCTGGGCCGCATCTTCCAGGTGGAAGACAAGGCCGAGGAGATCGTCAGCGCCATGAAGGCCCAGATCGCCGGGGTGGAGGAGGCAGTGGCCGGCCAGAAGCCGGTGAAAGTGTTCGTCTACGACATGGCCCAGGAGAGCGGCGCCTACACCTGCGGCGACAACTTTACCTCCAAGCTCATCACCCACGCCGGCGGGACCAATATCTTCGCCGACATGGAAAAGACCTGGGCCACCGTCAGCTGGGAAGAGGTGGTGGAGCGGGCCCCTGAGGTCATCGTCATCAACGACTACGGCGATACAAGCCTGGAGACCAAGATTGCCGAGCTGAAGGAGAACCCGGCCCTGGCCACCGTCCCCGCCATCGCCAACGACCGTATCATCTCCGTCACCCTCTGCGAGGCATTTGCCTGCTCCATGACCGGCGATACCATCGAGAAGTTCGCCCGCGCCTTCCACCCCGACTGCTTCCAGTAACCGCCTATGAGAGCCTTTTGCCGGGCCGTCAAGGCCCACACGCTTCTATGCTGTTTGGTGCTGGCGGCGGCGCTGGTGTTCTCCATCGTGGTGGGCATCGCCGCCGGGCCGGTGCCCATTTCCTTCCCCGACGTGTGGCGGGTGATGCTCCACAATCTGCTGGACCTGATGGGGAGAGGGTACGCCGTCCCCCTGGAGGGGGTCCGGGCCAGCACCCAGAACATCGTCTGGTTCCTCCGGGCCCCCAGGGTCCTGCTGGGGATGCTGGTGGGGTGCGCCCTGACCCTGTCGGGCGTGGGGATGCAGGCGTTCACCCGCAATCCCCTGGCTGAGCCCTATGTGCTGGGCATCTCCTCAGGCGCCTCCCTGGGGGCGGTGCTGGCCATGATCGTGGGGGTCTGGCTGCCCATGGGGCGACTTCCCGTCTCCGTGGGGGCCTTCGTGGGGGCGCTGTTGTCCATCCTCCTGGTGTACACCCTCTCCCGCACTGGAGGCGCCATCACCCCCGTCCGCCTGATTCTGGTGGGCGTGGCGGTTTCGGCCATGTTCAGCGCCTTTACCAACTACATCGTCTACACTGCACCGGATGACGCCGCCGTCCGGGAGGCCACCTTCTGGATGCTGGGCGGACTGGGCAGCGCCAGCTGGGGCGACGTGCCCTTGCTGGCGGCGCTGGTCCCCCCGGCGGCCATCGTCATGATTGCCCTGGCCAAGCCCCTGAACGCCATGATGATGGGGGACGCCACCGCCGTCACCCTGGGGGTGGACCTGGCCCGGGTACGCAGGCTCCTCATCGTGGTCACCGCCCTGCTCACCGCCTCCGCCGTGGCGGTGAGCGGGTGCATCGGCTTCGTGGGGCTGGTGATACCCCATCTGGTCCGCTCGGTGGTGGGGCCGGACCACCGAAAACTGGTCCCCCTGTCCGTGCTGTGCGGGGCCATCTTTATGATTTGGGTGGACGTGGGGGCGCGTCTGCTGAACGCCCCGGAGGAGATCCCGGTGGGTATCCTCACGGCCTTCCTGGGCGCGCCCCTGTTCCTGTGGATGATAAAGGTGCGCCGTTATGAGTTCAATTGAGGGGGTGGACGGTATGCTGACGGTAGAGGGCCTCTCCTTCAGCGTGGGGGAGCGGCAGATTCTGGACCGGGTGGGCCTGAGGGTCCAGCCTGGTGAGTTCGTGGGCATCGTGGGTCCCAACGGCAGCGGGAAATCCACCCTGCTGAAAAACGTCTACAAGGTCCTGCGGCCACGAGCGGGGGCCGTGGAGCTGATGGGGGAGGACCTGCTGACCATGAGCGGCAGGGAGATGGCCCAGCGGCTGGCCGTGGTGGTCCAGGAGCACGAGAGCGGCTTTGACTTCACCGTGGAAGAGGTGGTGATGATGGGCCGCCAGGCCCGGAAGCGCCTGCTGGAGCCGGACAGCCGGGAGGACAGGGCGCTGGTGAACCGGGTCCTGGGCCTGACGGGGCTGCGCGCCATCCGGGAGCAGGGCTTTTCCACCCTCTCCGGCGGCGAGAAGCAGCGGGTGCTGATTGCCCGGGCCCTGGCCCAGCAGACCGCCTGCCTCATCCTGGACGAGCCCACGAACCACCTGGACATCCGCTATCAACTGGAGCTGATGGACACGGTGAAGGGCCTGGGCCTGACGGTCGTCGCCGCCATCCACGATTTGAACATCGCTGCCATGTACTGCGACCGGCTGTACGCCGTGAAGGACGGACAGATCGTGGGGGAGGGCGCGCCCCGGGAGCTGCTGACGGCGGAGTTTATCCGGCGGGTCTATGAGATCGACGCCGAGGTGGTCACCGACGGGGCCGGTCGGCTGTATATCCACTATCAGCCGGGGGCTTCCCGTCGGGCGGTTGACGGGTTGACTGGGATGGGGTAAAATACCTTCCATCGAAGCGTTGGGGGGCGAGGGTCGTGTTCGGACAGATATTCAACCCGGAGAACGGGTTTTTCCGCATGGTGGACAAGGTGGCGGACTTTTTGGGCCTGAGCGTTCTGTGCCTGCTCTGCTCCCTCCCCCTGTTCACCCTGGGTCCGGCCGTGGCCGCCCTCTATTACAGCACGGTCAAATGCCTGCGCCGGGGGGAGCGGCACCCCTACGGCAGTTTCTTCACCGCCTTCAAGCAGAATTTCAGGACCGGGGCGGTGCTGAGCCTGATTTTGCTGCCCGTGCTGGTGCTGCTGGTGTGCGGGTACAACGTGCTGGTGGGCGCGGTCAACGCCGGCGCGGCGTGGGCGGCGGGTATGCTGGCGGCCTACGTGGTGGCCGCGGTCCTGCCCCTGGCCATCTTTTTCCTCATGTTCCCCCTGATTTCCCGGTTCACCTACGGGGTGGGGGGCGCGCTGAAGGCCGCCTTCCAGATGACCGTGCGGCATCTGCCGGTCATGGTGGTGCTGGTGGTGTTAAACGGCGGCATCCTGCTTCTGACGGCGCGTTACGCCCTTCTGCTGCTGCCGCTTTTGGTTGCGCCGGGGCTGGGGGCGCTGCTGTCGTCCTTCCTTCTGGAGCCGGTGTTCAAAAAGTACACCCCGGCGGCGGAGGACGTGGACCCGGAGAACCGCCCCTGGTATTTGAAATAGAACCAAAAACAGCGCGGCCCCCGTCTCCGGGGGCCGCGCTGTTTCATTGATTGGCGGAATACATTTACAGGCAAATATGCTTATAGTAGCTCTGGTACGACATTCGCCAGCCGTTCCGCCAGCTGCGCGTGGCCCTTCCTTGTCAGGTGCATATAGTCGATTTGGTTGAACTCGCAGCCCGACGCGTCCAGGAAGTGGACGCCCAGCAGGCCGGCGCTGGCCCGGTAGTACCCGGCCAGGGCTTCGGATTTCTCCACGCAGCCCCGCCCCATGGTGGCGCTCACGTCGGAGTCCTCCATGCCCCGCTGGATGGGAGGGGGGGCCACGATGAGGATATTGGGCCTGCCGCCTGGTCCCCAGCAGTCCACGGTCATGGCCTTGCGGACCAGCCGCTCCATGCCCAGAGCGATGCAGGCGGCGCTGGCCCCCAGCCGCTCCTTGGTGTCGTTGGTGCCCAGCATGATGATAAGCAGGCCCACCGGCTCATGGCTTTTCAGGCAGGGGTAGAGGTAATCCAGAGCGGACAGCCCCTCGTACAAAGGGTCGTTGAACACGGTGGTCCGGCCGGAGAGGCCCTCCTCCACCACCAGATAGTCCTCCCCCAGGGCCTTTTGCAGCAGCTTGGTCCAGCGCTCGTCCTCGTTGAAGCGCAGGAGGGCGCCGTCGGCGCAGTCGGCGGGGTCGGCGCAGTAGCCGTGGGTGTTGGAGTCGCCCAGACAGACGATATGGGATTTCATGCCCTTCACCTCATGTTCTGAATTTGACTTCAATATAGCATTCAGCGGACGGAAAGGCAAGAAGGAAAAAATATTTTTTTCTTCGGAGAAAAATATTGAAAAATATTTTCCAAAGTGGTATGCTTGGTACAGAATGAACAAAAAACCTGCCTTGTGAGGTGTTCGCAATGGAAGTAATGAATAAGGAAGCCTTTTTCGACCAGGTGCGGGGCAAACTGATCGTCTCCTGCCAGGCCCTGCCGGAGGAGCCGCTCCACAGCTCCTTCATCATGGGGCGCATGGCGCTGGCCGCCGCCTGGGGCGGCGCGGCGGGCATCCGGGCCAACACGGTGGAGGACATCCGGGAGATTCGGAAGAACGTGGACCTGCCCATCATCGGCATCATCAAAAAGGTGTACGACGACCACCGGGATGTGTATATCACCCCCACCATGGCCGAGGTGGACGCCCTGGTGGCCTGCGGGGTGGAGGCCATCGCCCTGGACGCCACGGACCGGGTGCGGCCCGGCGGGCTGACCCTGGCCCAGCTCTTCCCCCAGGTGCGGGAGAAGTACCCGGACCAGCTCTTCATGGCCGACTGCTCCAACGTGGAGGAGGGTATGCGGGCGGCCGAGCTGGGCTTCGACCTCATCGGCACCACCATGGCGGGGTATACCCCCTATACCGCGGGGCGGACCCTGCCGCCCTTCGACATGATCGAATACCTCGTGCGCCACTGCGGCAAGCCCGTGGTGGCCGAGGGCAATATCTCCACACCGGAACACCTCCGCGCGGCCATGGACATGGGGGTGCTGACGGTGGTGGTGGGCTCGGCCATCACCCGGCCCATGGAGATCACCAAACGCTTCGTGGCCGCCCTGGAAGGGTGAGCCCCCGGCGGATCGCCGCCATCGACATCGGCGGCACCAATCTGAAGGCCTGCCTGTTCGTAGACGGAGCCCCCACCGAACAGCGGGAGGCCCCCTCCGAGGCCAAACGGGGGGGCGCCCACCTGCTGGAGCGGGCGGTGGCCCTGCTGGCGTCCTTCGCCCCCTTCGACGCCCTGGGGGTGAGCACGGCGGGCCAAGTGGACCCGGCCACCGGCTCCATCCGCTATGCCAACGACAACGTCCCCGGCTACACCGGGATGGACGTGAAGGGGTTTTTCGAGACCCGCTTCGACTGCCCCGCGGCGGTGGTGAACGACGTGTACGCCGCCGCCCTGGGGGAGGGCGCCCGGGGCGCGGCCCGGGGGGAGCGGGACTATATCTGTCTCACCTACGGCACCGGCATCGGCGGCGGCATCGTGCTGGACGGGCGCCTGTACTACGGCTCCGGCGCCTCCGCCGGGGTCATGCTGGGGGGCCTCGTCACCCACCCCGAGGCGGGGGGAGCGGACCCCTTCGACCGCTGCTATGAGCGCTGGGCCTCGGCCACGGCCCTGGTGGAGCGGGGGAGGGCCCTGGACCCGGCCCTGGACAGCGGCCGGGCCATCTTCGCGCGGCTGGAGGAGCCGGAGGTCCGGGATGTGGTGGACGGCTGGCTGGACGAGGTGGCCGCCGGACTGTGCACCCTGATCCACGCCTTCAACGTCCCCTGCATCGTGCTGGGGGGCGGCGTGATGGAGCAGCCCTATGCCATCCAGGGGGCCGTGGAGCGGACCCAGCGGCGGATGATACCCGGCTTCCGGGGCGTGAAGCTCCTGGGGGCCGAGTTGGGCAATATGGCCGGGCTTTTCGGCGCCCACAGCCTGGCCGAGCACTTGTAAGATAGGGGAGAGGACCATGACCATCGGAACGGATTCCGGCGATTTCCTCGCCAAGATACGCTCCTGCTATAATCAACTGACCCGGACGGAGAAGAAGGTGGCCGACTACGTGCTGGAGCACGCCAGGGACGTCCTCTTCATGTCCATCACCGAGCTGTCCGACGCCTGCGGGGCGGGGGAGACCAGCATCTTCCGCTTCTGCCGAACCGTGGGCCTGGGGGGCTACCAGGAATTCAAGATGCAGCTGTCCCTGTCCATGCAGGTGGAGGAGGGGGAGTCGGCCGTCCTGTCGGGGAACATCACCCCGGAGGACGACCTGAGCACCCTGGTGCAGAAGGTGCTCCAGGTCAACCAGAAGGCCCTCACCGAGACCGCCGCCCTCCTGGACGTGGAGGAGCTGGACCGGGCGGTGGACCTGATGGTGGCCGCCCGGCGCATCACCTTCTTCGGCGTGGGGGCCAGCCTGACCTCCGCCATGAAGGCGGCCAACAAGTTCCTGCGCATCGAGCCAAGGGTGGAGTGCGTCAACGACGCCCACATGCAGGCCATGGTGGCCTCCACTTTGGAGCCCCAGGACGTGGCGGTGGTCTTCTCCTACTCCGGATCCACCAAGGACACCAACGCCGTGGCCCAGCTGGCCCACCAGGCGGGGGCCAAGGTCATCGCCATCACCCGGTTCCAGAAGTCGCCCCTCACCGAGTTCACCGACCTGACCCTGCTGTGCGGGGCCAGGGAGAGCCCCCTCCAGGGCGGCTCGGCCAGCGCCGACATCGCCCAGTCCTTCCTGGTGGACCTGCTGTACACGGAATACTACCGCCGGAACTTCGAGCGGTGCAGCGTCTGCAACGAGAAAACCTCGGCCTCGGTCCTCAATAAGCTCTTCTGAGTAGTCGAGTTGGACAGTTTTTTGAAAGAAATTTTTTCGTTTTGCACAAAATAAAAAAATATTTCCAGAATTCTATTGACAATGGGGAGGGATGATTATACAATTTCACCAGAGAACAAAAGAGCACAAAGTCAAAATTTATTCAATATGAGGAGGAACTGTCAAATGAAGCTGAAAAGAGTTCTTGCACTCGGCCTGAGCGCCGCCATGGCACTGTCCCTCGCCGCCTGCTCCAGCGGCACCGCAGAGACCAAGCCCCCCGTGGACACCAAGCCTGTCGAGACTCAGCCCGCCGACAACGGCGGGGCCGCGGCCGCCGGCGAGATCACCCTGTGGACCTATCCCATCGGCAACTGGGGCAAGGAGGACGCCGTCAAGGCCCTCACCGACGCCTTCAAGGCCGACACCGGCATCTCCGTCAAGGTGGAGTACCTGGCCTACGCCGACGGCGACGACAAGGTGAACTCCGCCATCGCCGCCAAGAGCGCCCCCGACCTGGTCATGGAGGGCCCCGAGCGCTTGGTGGCCAACTGGGGCGCCAACGGCTACATGGTGGACCTGCGGGATATGCTCTCCGACACCGACAAGGCTGAGATCCAGGCCTCCGTGCTGGACGCCTGCACCGCCGCCGACGGCTCCGTGTACGAGTACCCCCTGGTCATGACCGCCCACTGCATGGCCGTCAACCTCAACGCCTTCAAGGAGGCCGGCGCCGACCAGTACTTAGACCTGGAGACCCACACCTGGACCACCGAGAACTTCATCAAGGCCGTCGAGGCCCTGTATGACCACTACGGTGAGACCGTCGGCGCCGTATACTGCGCCGGGCAGGGCGGTGACCAGGGCACCCGCGCCCTGGTCAATAACCTTTACGGCGGCACCTTCACCGATGCGGCCCACACCACCTACACCTGGGACGACCCCCTGAACGTGAAGGCCCTGGAGCAGCTCAAGAGCATGGACGGCATCGCCTTCGACGCCTCCCTGGCCGGCGGCGACGAGATTACCAAGTTCTATCAGGGCGTGCTGAAGATGGCCTTCTGCTGGAACATCGCCCAGCAGCTCAATCCCAACTCCGCCGACACCGGCGCTGAAAAGACCGTCACCGGCGACGACATCGCTTTCATGAGCTTCCCCTCCGAGACCGGCACCTCCAAGTTGCAGGGCGGCATCTGGGGCTTCGGTATCTTCGATAACGGCGACGCCGCCAAGATTGAGGCCGCCAAGCAGTTCATCAACTATATGGCCAACTCCGAGCACACTGTGGACGCGGTCAAGACCGCCAACTACTTCCCCGTCCGTTCCGCCGCCGGCGGCGTGGACCTGACCACCATGTGGGCCGACGAGCCCATCATGGACCAGTACCAGGTCCTGATGCCCCAGCTGGGCGACTACTATCAGGTCACCAAGGGCTGGGCCCAGGCCCGCACCTCCTGGTGGAACATGCTCCAGAAGGTGGGCGAGGGTGCCGACGTGGCCGCCACCGTGGCCGAATATGCCGCCGAGGCCAACGCGGCCGCTCAGTAACAGAACACCCCGCGGAGCGCAGAGCTTCCAGGGGGATCGCGCGCCCCTTCCCCGCAAAGGCGCGGGGGAGGGGCGCCCCCATATCCAAGATTAGAGAGGGGTGCTTGCTTTGGCGAAACAGTCCCAGCCCGCCATGAGCCGGGCCTTACAGCGCCGCGAGAACGTCAACGGCTACCTGTTCATGCTGCCCAGCCTCATTTTCTTCGTGGGCTTTGTCATCATCCCCATGTTCATCTGCATCTTATACAGCCTCACCGACGCCAACATGCAGGAGAGCGCCGTGCATTTCGTGGGCCTGAACAACTTCATCCGGCTCTGGAACGACAAGACCTTCCGGGAGGCGCTGTGGAACACCTTCCTCATCGTGATCGTCAGCGTGCCCACGGTGTGCGCCTTCTCCCTGTGGGTGTCCTCGGCCATCTACAAGCTCAAGGGCCCGGTGCTGTCCGCCTTCCGCTGCATCTTCTACCTCCCCGTGGTCACCGGCTCGGTGGCCGTCACGGTGGTGTGGAAGTGGATGTTCGACAACTACACCGGCATCTTCAACGCCGTCCTCAAGGGCGCGGGGATCATCGACAAGAACATCAACTTCCTGGGGGACTCCCGCTGGGCGCTGTGGTGCATCATCCTCATTCTGTTCACCACCTCCGTGGGCCAGCCCATCGTCCTGTACGTCTCCGCCCTGGGCAACGTGGACCAGACCCTCATCGAGGCGGCCCAGGTGGACGGCGCCACCGACTTCCAGGTGTTCTGGAAAATCAAGTGGCCCCAGATGATGCCCACCACCCTGTACATCCTGGTCATCACCACCATCAACTCCTTCCAGTGCTTCGCCCTCATCCAACTGCTGACCCAGGGCGGGTCGGGGACCAATACGGTGATGTACTACATCTACTACACCGCCTTCAAACTCACCGAACAGAGCGGCCACTTCGGCTACGCCAACGCCATGGGCGTGATGCTGGCTATCTTCATTGCCATCCTGTCCGCGGTGCAGTTCAAGCTGGCGAAAGAAAAGTGAGGGGGTGAAGAGATGAAAACCAATTCCGGACGAAGCAAAGCCTATAAGATCGCATCCGTTGCGATCCTGATCCTCCTGGCATTTTTGTTCCTCTTCCCCCTGTACTGGATCGTCACCGGCGCCTTCAAGCCCGCCGCCGACATCTACGCCCAGAAGCCGGTCCTCTTCCCCACGGAGTGGGTGACCACCAACTTCCACAACCTCTTCAAAAAGCGCACGGCGCCCCTGTTTGAGATTTTCGGCATCGTCGGGCCTACCCTGCCCGCCGCCTTCCGGTGGCTGGTCAACACGGTGTTCATGGCCGTGGCGGCCATGGTCCTCACCTGCATCACCGCCGCCATGGCGGGCTACGCCCTGGCCAAAAAGCGCTTCCGCGGCCGGGCCATCCTCTTCGGTCTCATCGTCTGCGCCATGGCCCTGCCCAAGCAGGTCATCCTCATCCCCCTGCTGCGGGAGATGGACATCCTGAACCTGTACGACTCCCTGTGGGCGGTGATCCTGCCCACCGTGGGCTGGCCCTTCGGCGTGTTCCTGATGAAACAGTTCTCCGAGAGCATCCCCGGCGAGATTTTGGAAGCGGCCCGGGTGGACGGCTCCAACGAGCTGCGTACCTTCACCACCATCGTGGTGCCCATGATCAAGCCGGGCATCGGTGCCTTGGCCATCTTCACCTTCATCAACTCCTGGAACGACTATTTCATGCAGCTCATCATGCTGGTCAGCGGCAGCAACTTCACCATCTCCCTGGGTATCGCCACCCTCCAGGCCGAGACTACGGTGGACACCGGCCTGCTCATGGCGGGCGCCACCCTGGCCGCCATCCCCATTATCGTGGTATTCCTGATTTTCCAAAAATACTTCACCCAGGGCATCACAATGGGCGCCGTCAAAGGCTAATTTACATTTGGAAGGACTGTTTTGCGAAACAGTCCTTCCGTCATAGGAGACGATTCAAATGTCCAAACTGGAAAAATACCAGGGCGTGATCCCCGCGTTCTACGCCTGCTACGACGAGAGCGGCAGCATCTCCCCGGAGCGCACCCGCGCGCTGGCCCGCCACCTGCTGGAAAAGGGAGTCAAGGGCCTCTACGTGGGCGGCTCCTCCGGCGAGTGCATCTACCAGTCCGTGGCCGAGCGCAAGGTGGTCTTGGAGAACGTCATGGCCGAGGTCGGGGGCAAGCTCACCATCATCGCCCACGTGGCCTGCAACAACACACTCGACTCCCAGGAGCTGGCCCACCACGCGGAGTCCCTGAAGGTGGACGCCATCGCCGCCATCCCGCCCATCTACTTCCACCTGCCCCCTTACGGCATCGCGGAGTACTGGAACGACATCTCCGCCGCCGCCCCCAACACCGACTTCATCATCTACAATATCCCTCAGCTGGCGGGGGTGGCCCTCACCCCGGCCCTGCTGGACGAGATGCGCAAGAACCCCCGGGTCATCGGCGTGAAGAACTCCTCCATGCCCACCCAGGACATCCAGATGTGGAAGGACCAGGGGGGCGCGGACTTCGTGGTGATGAACGGCCCCGACGAGCAGTTCGTCTCCGGCCTTGCCATGGGCGCCACCGGCGGCATCGGCGGCACCTACGCCGTCATGCCCGAGCTGTTTTTGAAGGCCCGGGACCTGTTCTACGCCGGCAAGGTGGCCGAGGCCGCCGCCGTCCAGAACGAGATTTGCCGCATCATCTATAAGATGTGCGAAGCCCACGGCAACCTGTACGCGGTGATGAAGGCCATCCTGGCCAAGCACGGCGTGGCCTGCGGCGGGGTCCGCAAGCCCCTGCCCGGCCTGTCCGGCAGCGACGGGGCTATCGTAGATGCGGCCGACGCCATGATCCAGAAGGCCATTGCCACATACTGTTAAGGAGCCGCTGATGAAATCGACGTGTTCGGATTGGTGAGCGGATTTTATGCCTGGCAAGGCAAAAAATCGCAGGAATCCTGACGGATTCCAAGGTTTTTTGCCGCCGTCCAGGCGGAAAATACGCCACCAAGACGGGCGCGGGGATTTCATCAGTGGTTCCTTAAGCAAGAATCGGCAAAAACAAACCAAGAAAGCCCTTGGCATTTGGTTGATTATCAGTTATAATGACCACAGAAATGCTGAAAGGGAGGCATTACGAACATGAGAATTTATCAAGAGGCAGACTATCAGGCCATGAGCCGCCGCGCTGCCAATTTGATTTCCGCGGAGGTCATCCGCAAACCCGACTGCGTGCTGGGGCTGGCCACCGGCTCCACCCCCATCGGGACCTACCAGCAGCTCATCGAGTGGCACAAGAAGGGCGACCTCAACTTCTGGGAGGTCACCTCGGTGAACCTGGACGAGTACAAGGGGCTGGCCCCCGACCACGACCAGAGCTACCGCTACTTCATGCAGACCAATTTCTTCGACCACATCGACATCCGCCGGGAGAATACATACGTGCCCAACGGCCTCACCGACGACCCCGCCGGGGAGTGTGAGCGCTACGACATGATGATAAAGGCCCTGGGCGGCACCGACCTGCAGCTCCTGGGCTTGGGCCGCAACGGCCACATCGGCTTCAACGAGCCGGGGCCCTCCTTTATCAAGGAGACCCACGTGGTGGACCTGACTCAGAGCACCATCGACGCCAACGCCCGGTTCTTCGCCTCCGCCGCCGACGTGCCCCGTCAGGCCCTGACCATGGGCATCGGCTCCATCATGTCCGCCCGCCGGGTGCTGGTGGTGGTCAGCGGCGAGGACAAGGCCGAGGCCGTCTACAAGTCCTTCTGCGGGCCCATCACCCCGGAGGTCCCCGCATCCATCCTCCAGCTCCACAACGACCTGGTGGTGGTGGGCGACAAGGCCGCTCTGTCCAAGCTGGTGGCGGCAGGTGTTGAAGTATGCGGATAACCGGCGCAAAGGTATTTGACATCCACGAGGGGGCCTTTGTCCGCCGGGACCTGTGCACGGACAAGGACCTGATCTCCTACGGCAGCGGGGACGACCGCAAGCTGGACGGCGACCGCTGTTACCTGATCCCCGGTCTCACCGACGTGCATTTCCACGGCTGCAAGGGCGCGGATTTCAGCGACGGGGACCCGGCGGGTCTCAAGACCATCGCGGACTACGAGCTGAGCCGGGGCGTGACCCAGATATGCCCCGCCGGCATGACCCTGTCCGAGGCCGATTTGGTCCAGATGTGCCAGGTGGCCGCCGCTCACCGGGCTGCGGATAAGACCGGGGCAACCCTCTCCGGCATCAACCTGGAGGGCCCCTTCCTCTCCGAGGCCAAAAAGGGCGCTCAGAACGGCAAGTGGCTCCAGGACCCCAATCTGGAGCTGTTCGGGAAGCTCCAGGCGGCCGCCAAGGGGCTGGTCAAGCTGGTGTCCATGGCCCCCGAGCGCCCCGGCGCCATCGACTTCATCGAAAAGCTGGGGGAGCGGGTCACCGTCTCCCTGGCCCACACCACCGCCGACTATGAGACCGCCCTGGCGGCCTTCCAGGCGGGCGCCCGGCAGGTGACCCACCTGTACAACGCCATGCCGCCCTTCTCCCACCGGGCCCCCGGTGTGGTGGGCGCGGCCTTCGACACCCCCGAGTGCCGGGTAGAGCTGATTTGCGACGGCGTGCACATCCACCCCAGCGTGGTCCGGGCCACCTTCAAGATGTTCGGCCCCGACCGGGTCATCCTGATTTCCGACTCCATGCGGGCGGCCGGTATGCCCGACGGGGATTACACCCTGGGCGGCCAGGCCGTGAAGGTCCAGGGCCGCCACGCCACCCTGGCGGACGGCACCCTGGCCGGGTCCGTCACCGATTTGATGGGCTGCATGCGCACCGCCGTGGAGATGGGCGTCCCCCTCTTCGACGCGGTGAAGGCCGCCGCCGTCAACCCCGCCCAGGCCATCGGCATTTACAGCCGCGTGGGTTCCCTGGACCCCGGCAAGCGGGCCAATCTGGTCCTTCTGGACCAGGACCTGCAAATCAAAGCAGTTGTCTTCCGTGGCGAACTCGTCCACGGCGGCATATAAAAAAGGTGTCCCGGCGTTACTCCTACCTTATAACGCTGGGAAAACCGTAAAAAAGGAGGAGACCATTTCCGCCGGTCCGGCGGTGCGGCAGTGTGGAGACCTGTCGTAACGCGCACGGAGGTTCGCTCTTCGGGCGCGAGGGGGTCCTTGCGGATGCATGGCCCTTACGGACCTAGTACATGGCAACTGTAACTCTGAAAAACGTGAAGAAGATCTACGACAACAAGGTGACCGCCGTCCACGACTTCAACCTGGAGATCGCGGACAAGGAGTTCATCGTCCTGGTCGGCCCCTCGGGCTGCGGCAAGTCCACCACCCTGCGCATGGTGGCCGGCCTGGAGGAGATTTCCGAGGGCGACCTGTTCATCGGCGACAAGCGGATGAACGACGTGGAGCCCAAGGACCGGGACATCGCCATGGTCTTCCAGAACTATGCCCTGTACCCCCATATGACCGTGTACGAGAACATGGCCTTCGCCCTCAAGCTGCGCAAGACCCCCAAGGATGAGATCGACAAGAAGGTCCGCGAGGCCGCCGAGATTTTGGACATCACCAGCTACCTGGACCGGAAGCCCAAGGCCCTGTCCGGCGGTCAGCGCCAGCGTGTGGCCATCGGCCGCGCCATCGTCCGGGACCCCCGGGTGTTCCTGATGGACGAACCCCTGTCCAACCTGGACGCCAAGCTGCGCAACCAGATGCGCGCCGAGATCATCAAGCTCCGCCAGCGCATCGACACCACCTTCATCTATGTCACCCACGACCAGACCGAGGCCATGACCCTGGGCGACCGCATCGTCATCATGAAGGACGGCTTCATCCAGCAGATCGGCACCCCCCAGGAGGTCTTTGACCACCCCGCTAATATCTTCGTGGCCGGGTTCATCGGCTCCCCCCAGATGAATATGTTCGACGCCAAGCTGGTGAAGAGCGGCGACAAGTATTCCGTGGAGGTGGCCGGGGCCGTGATGCCGCTGTCCGACGCCATCCAGAAGAGTCTGGCCGCCAACGGCGTGGCCGACGGCAAGGCCGTGACCCTGGGTATCCGTCCCGAGCATATCCACCTGGAGACCGCCTCCGCCGAGCACACCATCGCCGCCAAGGTGGACGTGTCCGAGATGATGGGCAGCGAGATCCACCTCCACGTGGACGCGGGCGGCAAGGACGTGGTCCTGCGCATCCCCTCCACCGAGCTGGCCCCCGAGTACCGCGCCGGCATGGGCTATGGCACTGAGATCCACTTCACCTTCCGGGACGATTTGGTCCACCTCTTTGACCCGGAGACGGAGCAGAACCTGCTGTAAGCAAAGGGATAACATAAGGCCCGCGCCCCTTTCGGGGGCGCGGGCCTTTTATGTTGTTCGCATGAGACGGGTCCCTCCGGGGGCGGCGCTACCCGCGCGGGGCGCCCCTTTCCACGTGGAAAGGGGCGGGAAAGACGCCAGGGGCCTCGGCCCCTGGATCCCGGGGATAATGTTGGGGGCCAAGCCCCCCGCATGTCGCAATCCTTGGGCGGTTTGTTCTCTGGTTACTCTGGCACGTTGAACCGCCGCTTACTTCGTAACGCGGCTCGGGCGGGACAGGACACTTTGTAGGGGCGGCCCTTGTGGCCGCCCGAGCCCTGTGGGGGCAGCCGCTTTCGGTGGCCTTTTCCTCTCCTGTCATTGCGAGTCAGTTCGCAAACTGGCGCGGCAATCCGTCCCTCTACGGTATCCTCAGCACAAACAAACTCCCCCCGCCCGGATTGTCCTCTACCGTCAAGCTCCCCCGGTGCAGGACGGCGATCTCCCTGGCGATGCACAGCCCCAGACCGTAGTGCTCCCGCTTGGTGCGGGAGGGGTCGGCCCGGTAGAAGCGGTCAAAAATGTGGGCCTTCCGCTCGTCGGGGATGCCCGGCCCGGTGTCGGACACCGACAGGCGGAACTCCTTGCCATCCCGCTCCACGGCCACCGTTACCCGCCCGCCGCCGGGGGTATAGCTCAGGGCGTTGTCCAGCAGGATGGACAGGACCTGAGCCACCCGCTCCCCGTCGCAGCGGCAGCGGGGGAGGGGGTCCTGGGGCAGGCGGGGTTCCAGGCGGATGCCCGCCTGACGGGCCCGGTCCTCGAAGCCCTCGCAGGCGTTGAGGACCAGCGTCTCCAGCTCGACCTCCTCCGGGTGGATGGTCCACTGTCCGCTGTCGGCCCCGGCCAGGGCCAGCAGGTCCCCCACCAGCCGGGACATGCGCATACACTCCCCGTCGGCCAGGCCGATGAAGTGCTCCCGCTCCTCCGGCGACGCGGTTTTCAGCGTGGACAGGCTGGCGTGGATGACAGCCAGGGGGGAGCGCAGCTCGTGGGATGCGGCGTGGACGAACTCCAACTGCTTGCGCTGGTTCTCCTCAATGGGCCGCAGGGTCCGCCGGGTAAAGGCCCAGGCGAAGAGGGCCAGCAGGCACAGCCCGGCCAGGGTCAGGCCCCCCAGCAGGAAGAGCTGCCCGGTGAGCTGGACGGACTCGGCGGCGGTGGAGCGGATGACCACCACCCCCGCCCACCCGGAGGACAGGGGGATGGAGGCCGCCGCCGCCCGGTAGTGGGTCCCGTCTCCGGCGGTAAAGACGTAGCGCACCTCCCGGGTCTGGATGGCGGAGGTGGGCGGGGCGGACAGGTCCAGCCCCTGGCCGGAGAGGGCCTCGTCCTTGGCCTGGGTCACCAGGGCCTTCCGCTCCGTGCTGCCGCTGCCTGCGTACAGCAGGGGGACGCCGTCCAACTCCACGTGGAGGAGCAGTCCGCCGTCGTGCTCGGTCTGGCTGAGCCAGGTGTGGTCCAGCACCGGCTGGCTCCGCAGGTGGGCCAGGATGGCGTTCACCGAGCTGTTGAAGGCGGCCTCGGCGTTCTCGCTGGCTTGCTTCTGGGTGAAGAGCAGGAACCCGGCGGCGGTGGCCAGCAGGATGGCCCCGGTGGCCAAAATGCAGGTGAGGAATAGGGTCAGGCGGCGGTGGACCGATTCAAACATGTCCGTCCTCCAGCTTGTAGCCCACGCCCCGGACGGTCCTGATCTCCAGGCTGCTGCCCACCTGCTTCAGCCGCCGCCGGAGGAAATAGACGTAGTTGTCCAGATTGCCGTCCTCCACCGGGGCGTCCGGCCCCCACACCCGGGAGAGCAGCACGTTCCGGGTGAAGGTCTGCCCCGGATAGCGCAGCAGCGAGTCCAGCAGGGCGCACTCCCGCTTGGACAGGGAGCACTCGCCCCCCGCGCCGGAGAGGACCCGCCCGTCCGGGTCAAAGGACACGTCGCCATACCGCACCAGCTGGGTGTTCTCCCACTGGCGGGGGCGGCGGGCCATGGCCCGGATGCGGGCCACCAGCTCGTCCAGGTCGAAGGGCTTGACCAGATAGTCGTCGGCCCCGGCGTTGAGGCCCTGGACCCGGTCGGCCACCGCGTCCAGGGCGGTGACGATGAGCACCGGGGTCTGGATGCCGTCGGCGCGCATCCGCTCCAGCACGGTAGTTCCGCTGACCGTGGGGAGCATCCGGTCCAGCAGGACCAGGTCGTGGGCCTGCTGCCGCACCCAGCGCAGCCCGTCGTCCCCGTCGTGGCACACGTCCACGGTAAAGCCCTCCCGCTCCAGATGGTAGCACACCGCCTCGCAGAGCTTTTCATCGTCCTCGATCATCAGAATACGCACAAAATCACCTCGGAGCAATTGAGAATTTCGCCCACGGGCGGGACGGGGGTAAGACCGCCGAGGGCGGCGGTCCCCACAGTGTAGAGGGAGAGGACCTAATCCCCTTGTGGGGGCCGCCGCCCTCGGCGGCCCTTGCAGACGACCAACGGGCACAACACCAATTCAAAAATGCACAGACCTTGTGGCGGCCCGTTTGCACCAATGAAAACGCAACTACTATCAAGTCTTGCCAGGTGATATGCCGAGGGGCGATAGCCGAAGTCGTTCGACCGCCAGACCAATACGAGCTGCAACAGCTTGCAAGTCTTGCCAATTCTAAAAACCATACCGCCGCCCGCCCGTACCCCGGGGTCCAGGGGGCCGACAATAGGGGGATGAAATCCCCCGTGTCGGCCCCCTGGTTTTCTTTCGGTTCCTTTCTCAAACGAGAAAGGAACCCCCGCCGGAGGCGCCCCCCAGGCAGGGCCCCGCCCCGCCTTGAATCACCCCCATTATACTACACCCGTCTCTAATTTTCCTCCAATTCAATGGACATCCCCTCGACGAATTTGCGCTCCATCTGGTGGCGGGCCTTCCGGACGGCCACAGAGTCGAAGAGGATGGAGAAGTCGTAGTCCGGGGGATAGAGCTCGCTGGCCGGGGTCTTGAGCTTGAGCCGCTTGTGGTTGACCAGCCGCTTGACCCCCTGGACTTGGACCCCCACCATGCCCCTGCCGTCGGCAGGCTGATACACCAGCCCCAGGACCCCGTCCGGCCCCACCTCCACGCTGTCGCCGATGGCGTAGGCGAAGATTTGGGCCTGGCCGGCGGGGACGTGGTCCTCCCGGAGGGCGGACCGGGCGGCGGGGGCGGAGCCGTCGGGGAGGGTCCCCTCCACCGCCACCCGCGCCCGCTGGAGCATGTGGGCGGGGAAGCCCAGCCGCTGGGCGATATAGAGGGCGCAGCTCTCCCCGGCCTCCCCCAGCTCCAGCCGGTACAGGGGGCGCAGGGAGTCCCGGTCGAAGGCCATCCGGGCGTTGACCAGCCCGGGGGTCCGCCCGGCGTAGTCCTTCACCTCCGGGTAGTGGGTGGTGGCCACGAACAGGCAGCCCTTCACCCGCAGCTCCTCCAGAATGGACACGGCGATGCCCATGCCCTCCGCCGGGTCCGTGCCGGAGCCCAGCTCGTCCAGCAGGACCAGACTGTCGGGGGTGGCCCGGCCCAGGATGTCGATGACGGCGGTGATGTGGGAGGAGAAGGTGGACAGGTTTTCCGTGATGCTCTGCCCGTCGCCGATGTCGCAGAGGACGGCGTCAAAAAGGGGGAGGGTGGCCGCGGCGGCGGGGACGTGGAGGCCGCTCTGGGCCATGAGGGCGAACAGGCCGATGGTCTTGAGGGCCACCGTCTTGCCCCCGGTGTTGGGGCCGGTGATGACCGCGCCCCGGACCCCCGCCGGGGCGGGGAAGTCCAGGGGGACGCAGGCGTCCCGGTCCAGGAGGGGATGGCGGGCCTGGGTGAGGGAGAGGGCCCGCTCCGCCGTCATCTCGGGGGCGCGGGCGTCCATAGCGGCGCTGAGCCGGGCCTTGGCAAAGGCCGCGTCCAGCACCGTCATGGCCTCCCGGTTCAGCCCCAGGGCGGGGCGGGCCTCGTCCACCAGGGCGGTGAGGGTGTAGAGGACCTTGCGCTCCTCGCCGTCCTCCTCGATGCGCAGGGCGTTGATCTCCTCCTGGAGCTTGGCGGCGGCGGACGGCTCGATGAAATAGGTGCCCCCGGTGCCGCTGACCTCCACCACGCTGCCGGCGACCTGGTGCTTGAACTCCTTCTTCACCGGCAGCACGTAGCGGCCATTGCGCATGGAGACATAGCTGTCGGTGAACATCTGCTTCCGCCCCCGGAGAAGGGCGTCCAGCTTTTCCTTGATTTGGCCGCTCTGGCGCTCAATTTTCCGGCGCAGGTCCCGAAGGGCGGGGCTGGCCGAGTCCAGCACCTGCCCGCCCTGGACGGCGGCGTCCAGCTCGCCTTTCAAATCCTCCAGGTCCTGGAAGCCGCGGCCGTAGTAGGCCAGGTCCAGGTCCAATCCCTCCGCCTTCTGGAGGTACTGGCGAGTCCGCTTACAGGAGGCCAGGAACCGGGAGACCCCCTCCAGCTGGCGGGCGGACAGCATGGCCCCTTTTTCGCACAGCTCCAGAGCGGGGCCCAATTCCTCCATGGCGGACAGGGGCGGAGCGCCCAAAGCGTCCAAAATGGTCCGGGCGGCGGTGGTCTCGGCCAGCTTTTCCCGGCACAGCCGCAGGGTGGGCCAGGGTGCCAGGGCGGCCAGCCGCTCCCGCCCGTCGGCGGAGACGGCGAGCGAGCAGAGCTGGTCCTTGATGACGTTGAATTCCAGGGTTGTCTGCGGGTCGTTCATGGATAAAAACTCCTTCATTGAATAAAAAATGCCCACGGGAGAGCAAATCTACCGAACAGGATAGACCGCTCCCGTGGGCACAGGAGTTCCAGAAAAAGACCGCATCAGCGCCAAAGGACGCAAAAAAGCGGCGTTTCGGAAAAGCAGTCCGTCTCGGCAGACGCCCACAACAAACCAGGCCCAGAAATCCCTTCTGGACCGCCTGCATGGGCGATTTCAGCACTCAGCCGTTGACAGACACACTTAACAAAAACGTCGTTCCCTTCGTACCTAAGTTGGGCCTATGGTAGCACAGCCGCCGGCGTTTGTCAAATCCAAAGGTTGGGGCCTCCGGGGAAAAATCTCACACTTTTGGAGAAACCCTTAGAGATTGGCGGACTATGCTGGGGATAACGAAAGCATAGGAGGAACCGACGATGAAACGAATCCTCGCGGGGCTGCTGGCCCTGACGATGGCCCTGACCCTGGCCGCTTGCAGCGGCGGAGGAGAGCCGGAGAAACCCGCCATGGGGCGGTACGTAGAGGAGGCCCGGACCCTGCCCGACCGGGTGGGACAGGTGCTGGGCCTGCGGGCCGACGAGGCCGGGGAGCTGGACCTGCTGGCCTTCATCCGCCGGGAGGGGGACGAGGAGCGGATGGCCGACCTGACGCTGTTCCACTCCGCCGACGGTGGCGCGACCTGGGCGGCTCAGGACAGCACCGCGCTCACGGGCGGCCTGATGGACCAGTATTCCCAGGACTGCGCCTGCTGGGACAGTCAGGGGAACCTGTGGTTCTTCGGCTATGACTACGGCGCGGACGTGCCGGAGGGGGAGGGCGTCCCGACCCTGTTCTGGCGCATCGCCCCGGACGGCACCCTCACGGAGCTGTCCCTGGAGGTGCCCGACGGCGCCGGCCCCCGCAGCTTCAAGGTGGCGGACAACGGCGACCTGCTGGTGGACTGCTGGTGGGTCCTCTACCACCTGGATGGGGAGACCGGGGCGGTCAAAAACCAGTTCGAGGTGGAGGACGGCTCCATCGAGGGCTACGACATCCGGGGCAGCGAGGCGGTCTACTGCGCCAACGACGCCCTGGTCTTTTACGACATGGAGACGTCCAAGGAGACGAGCCGGGTGGCCGCCGCCTCCTATGTCCACTCCGCCAACGACAACACCACCTGGAACCGGCTGGCGGCCTACGCCCCGGACGGGTCGGTGAGCTATGCGGACGCCCAGGGCATCTACCGCACCCAGACGGGCAACAGTATGCTGGAGCAGGTGGTGGGCGGCGGCCTCACCAGCCTGGGGACGCCCTCCTTTCTGATGCAGTTCTTCGTGCCCCTGGACGACAGCTTCCTGGTGGTCTCCTGGGCCGACGAGGCCTGGGGCCTCACCGCCTATGTCTACGACCCCGACGTGCCCACCCTGCCGGGGCAGGAGCTGCGGGTCTGGTCCATGGAGGAGGACCCCCTGGTCCGGCAGGCCATTGGGGCTTTCCAAAAGGACCACCCGGAGGTGTACGTCACCTATGAGCTGGGCTACACCGAGGGGGAGGGCTCTTATAGCTGGGACGACGCCCTGAAAACCATCGCCACCGAACTGGTGGCCGGGAAGGGGCCGGACGTGCTGGTCCTGGACGGGATGCCCCTGGACTCCTACGCCGAGAAGGGGGTGCTGCTGGACCTGTCCGAGGACTTTACCGCCTTGGAAAGCCAGCTCCTGCCCCACAAGGGCGAGGCATGCCGCCGGGACGACGGCACCCTGCCCGGCATCCCGCTCCAGTTCGAGGCCACGGTCTTTCACGCCTCCTCGGCGGCGGTGGCCGCCAGCCGGGACCTGGAGAGCATGGTGGACTGGCTGGAGGCCAACCGGGACAGCTTCAACCACCCCCTGGCCGTCACGGGCATCGACTGGATCATGCAGGTGTTCACTCTGACCGACCGGGACCGCCTCTACGCCGGGGACGAGGCCGCCTGGACCGACTTCTTGACCCAGATGAAGCGCATCTGGGACATGGAGCAGAACCGGGAGGTGGACGACGCCTGGGGGATTCACCCCGACTTCGGCTTCGGCGCGCTGGCCTGGTCCATCGACGCCGTGGGCATCGACCTGGGCTACCTGTGCAGCTTCGACAGCCTGTACGCCGCCTGGCAGACCTGCCAGGACCGGGGAGACGGGGAGATCGTCCCCCTCTTCGGCCGGAGCCTGTACCAGCCGAGAACCATCCTGGGCATCAACGCCAGGAGCGAGAACGCCGCCGTTGCCCGGCAGTTCCTGGCCACAGCCCTGTCGGAGCCGGTCCAGAGCTCCGGGGTGGGCACCGGGATGCCGGTGAACGCCGCCGCCTTCGACGCCTCCACCCAGGAGGACGACGACCCGTTCCGAAACGGCTCCTTCGCCACCTACGGCACCACCCTGATGGACAAGGACGGGGCGGACGTGCCCATCTACGTCCGAATCGACTACCCGCCGGAGGACTACCGCAGCGCCTGGGCGGAGACCCTGAAGGCCCTGGATACCCCGGTCCTTCTGGACGGCAGCATCCAGGCCATCATCGAGCAGGAGACGGCGGACTTCTTCGCCGGGAAGCAGAGCCTGTCCGACGCGGTGGAGCGCCTCACCAAAAAGCTGGCCCTCTATCAGGCGGAGTGATACCCCCGCCGTGGCCCGATACATACCGCAGGGGGCGGCCTCTGCGCCGCCACGCCCCCAAGCGCATTCCCATCCCCCAAAGCCCGCGCACCACACCGGTGCGCGGGCTTTGTCATGGAAATCCTTGTGTTTCTGACGAAAATTCGCCTTGCCACAGGGGGCGAAAAAGGATAAAATGTATAATGTATCACAGCCTTTTGAGAGGGGCGAGGAGAGTATGAATATTCAAGAACTGAAGTCCGCGCTGGAGGCCGGGGCCTACGACGGCGCGCTGTCCCGGCTCTACCCCGGCCAGACGGAGGCCCAGCGGGCCCGGTACGGCCGCATCGCCGCCGCCTTCGGCCAGCACTTCGGGGCGGAGCGCCCGGTGGGGCTCTACTCCGCGCCGGGGCGCAGCGAGATCGGCGGCAACCACACCGACCACCAGCAGGGCCGGGTGCTGGCCGCCGCTGTGACCCTGGACGCGGTGGCGGTGGCCTCCCGGAACGACCGCAACGTCATCCGCATCTACTCCGAGGGCCACGGCGAGGAGCGGGTCAACCTGGAAAAGCTGGAGATCGTGCCCGGGGAGGCGGGAACCACCGCCGCCCTCATCCGGGGCATCGCCGCCCGGTTCTACGAGTTGGACTTCCGCTTCGGCGGCTTCGACGCCTACGTCAGCTCCGACGTGCTGCCGGGGTCGGGCATGTCCTCCTCGGCGGCCTACGAGGTGCTGGTGGGGACCATTTTGAACGGCCTCTATAACGGCGGCAACATCCCCCCGGTAGTCATCGCCAAGGTGGGCCAGTTCACCGAGAACGTCTACTTCGGCAAGCCCTGCGGCCTGATGGACCAGTGCGCCTCGGCGGTGGGGGACTTCTGCGTCATGGACTTCGCCGACCCCGGCGCGCCGGTGGTGGAGGCCATCCCCTGCGCCCCCAAGGACTACGGCTACGCCCTGTGCATCCTGGACGCCGGAGGCAGCCACGCTGATTTGACCGACGAATACGCCGCCATCCCGGCGGAGATGAAGTCCGTGGCCAAGCTGCTGGGGGCCGACGTGCTGGGCAAGACCAGCGAGGCCGACTTCTATGCCAATCTGGGCAGGCTCCGGGGCCAGGTCTCCGACCGGGCCCTCCTCCGGGCCATGCACTTCTACGGCGACAACCGGCGGGTCCTGGACCAGGCCGATGCCCTCCGCCGGGGGGACTTCCAGGCCTTCCTGGCCCTGGTGCGGGCCTCGGGCCGGTCCTCCATGGACCTGCTGCAAAACATCTATCCCTCCGGGGCGCCCGGCGAGCGGAGCGTGTCCCTGGCCCTGGCCCTGTGCGCCCGTCTGCTGGAGCGGGACGGGGCGTGGCGGGTCCACGGCGGCGGCTTCGCCGGCACCGTCCAGGCCTTCGTCCCCCTGGGACAGTTGGAAGAATTCCGGGCCGAGACCGAGGCGGTCTTTGGCCCCGGAACCTGCCACGTGCTGGACGTGCGTCCGGCGGGCGGCATTGAAGTGAAAGGAGACGCGTAACCATGGCTGAACTGCGTTGGAACCCGATTTCGAAGGAATGGATCATGATTGCCTCCCACCGTCAGGCCCGGCCCCAGATGCCCAAGGACTGGTGCCCCTTCTGCCCCGGCAGCGGGAAGGTGCCCGACGGCTACGACGTGTACTGCTACCCCAACGATTTCCCGGCCCTGCGGTCGGACCCGCCCGCCCCCGACGACGTGGCCACCGACCCCCTGTTCCAGACGGCCCCCGCCTACGGCCGCTGCGACGTGCTGCTCTACTCCCCGGAACACCACGGCACCGTGGCGGGCCTGTCCGACGAGAATATCCATAAGCTGGGCCATCTGTGGCAGGACGAGTTCAAGTCCATGGCCGCCGACCCCAACCTCAAATACTGCTTCATCTTCGAGAACCGGGGGGCCGTGGTGGGCGTCACCATGCCCCACCCCCACGGGCAGGCCTACGGCTACCCCTTCCTCCCCAAAAAGCTGGAGCAGGAGACCGCCTCCGCCCTGGAGTACTACGTCGAGAAGGGCTCCAACCTCTTCGGGGACCTGCTGGAGGCCGAGCGCCGGGACGGGAGCCGCGTCATCTTTGAAAACGAGTATTTCACCGTTTACGTGCCCTTCTTCTCCGCCGTGACCTACGCCGTCCACGTCACCGCCCGGAAGCCGGTGCCCGACCTGGCCCGGATGGACGACGCCATGGTGGAGGCCCTGGGGGAGACGGTCCGCAGCGTGGCCGGGATGTACGACAGCCTCTTCGACCAGAGCTTCCCCTACATGATGTGTATGCACAACGCCCCCATCCACCACCCCCGGCAGGCCGAACTGGACCGGGCCTGGCGGTTCCACATCGAGTTCGTGCCCCCCATGCGCTCGGCCACGGTGCAGCAGTTCTTCGCCTCCTCCGAGACCGGGGCCGGGGCCTACTGCAACCCCAACAAGCCCGAGGACAAGGCCGCCGAGCTGAAGGCCGCCTATGAGAAGTATGTGGGAGGGGCGAAATGAGCATTACCGCACAGCCCTTCGGCGTCACCCACCAGGGGACCCCCGTGACCCTGTTCCGGCTGACCAACGCCTCGGGGGCCTATATCGAGGTCCTGGAGTACGGGGCCACCCTGCGGACAGTCTGTGTGCCCGACAAGGCCAGACACTTGACAGATGTCTGCCTGGGCTACGACACCCTGGCGGAGTACGAGGACCAGGACGGCTGCCTGGGCATGGTGGTGGGCCGCTGCGCCAACCGCATCAAGGGCGCGTCCTTCACCCTGAATGACAAGGAATACCGCTTGACGGCGAATAAGGGGAAAAACCACCTCCACGGGGGCCAAAACGGCTTCAACCGCAAGGTTTGGCAGGGAAAAATCGATGGAGATTCCCTGCTTTTGACCTTGTTTTCTCCAGATAATGAGGAACATTACCCCGGAAATCTCACCGTCCAGGTCCGCTATACCTGGACGGAGGACAACCAGGTGGTTCTGGACTACCAGGCCCAAAGCGACGCCGACACCATCGTCAACCTGACCAACCACGCCTACTGGAACCTGTCCGGCCACGGGGCCGGAAGCGTTGGGCGGCATACGCTGCAGGTCCAGGGCGACGCCTTCACCGAGATGGACGAGGAGTCCTGCCCCACCGGCGTTATCGCCCCGGTGGAGGGCACCCCCTTCGACCTCCGCCTGCCGGAACACCTGGCGGACGGCTGGGACGCCGCCTGCCCCCAAATCAAAATTGGCGGCGGCTACGACCACAACTGGGCCCTCAACGGCGCCGGCTACCGGAAAGCGGCAGTCCTTGCCAGCGGGGAGACCCAAATCACTCTGACCGTCTGGACCGACCAGCCGGGGATGCAGGTCTACACGGCCAACGGCCTGTCCGACCGCCCCGGCAAGGGCGGCGCCCGCTACGGCCGCCGCTGTTCCGTGGCCTTGGAGACCCAGGCCTTCCCCGACGCGGTCCACCACGCGAATTTCCCCTCCGTGGTCCTGCGGGCCGGGGAGACCTACCGCACCAGGACGGCCTTTGCCTTCTCCTGATTCTGAATCACCACCCCGAGGGCCGGCCCTCGGCCGTCTGCCACAGGCAGACGGCCATGAAACTTGAAAGAAACGGGTGAGCGCAGTGGGCTTCTACAAAATCATGATCGTGGACGACGAGGCGGAGGTCCGCCAGGCCATCGCCCGGAAAATCGACTGGAACGCCCTGGGCTTTGAGATCGTGGCCGACGCGGAGAACGGGCGGGACGCCTTGGAAAAGGCGGAGTCCCTGGACCTGGACGTGGTTCTCACCGACATCAAGATGCCCTTTATGGACGGGCTGGAGCTGGGGGCCGAGCTGGCCCGCCGGTGGCCCAATCTGAAACTCATCGTCTTTTCCGGCTTTGACGAGTTCGAATACGCCCAGGAGGCCATCAAGCTCAACGTGGTGGAGTACGTCCTCAAGCCGGTGAACGCCGAGGAATTGACCAAGATTTTGGGCCGGGTGAAGGGCCTGCTGGACGCCGAGATCGCCCAGCGGCGGAACATCGCCCAGCTCACCGAGGCATACCAGAAGAGCCTGCCCCTGCTGCGGGAAAAGTTCCTCCACGAGCTGCTCCGGGGCCCCATGGACCAGCGGGAGCTGGAGACCCAGATGGAGCGCTTCGGCCTGACCATCCGGGAGGGAAAGTACAAGATCGCGGCGGTGTGCAGCCTGAGCAAGCACGGGGGCGAGGGCCTCTCCCCGGAGCTGATTCCCGTGTCCGCCCGGCAGATGGTGGACGACGCCCTCCGGGGCCGCTGTCACCGGGAGATTTTCCTCAACCTGGCCTCAGTCATTGTGGTCACGGCCTGGGACCGGGATCCGGTGGAGTCCCTGATGAGCCTCATGGGGGAGGTCTGCGCCGAGTGCCAGCGCATCCTGGGGGTCAAAATGACCGTGGGCATCGGCAGGGCCTGCCAGGAGCCGGGGGACCTCTACAAATCCTACGCCGAGGCCAGGGCCGCCGTGGAGTACAAGGTGTTCACCGGCGGCGGCAAGCCCATCTATATCCAGGATATGGAGCAGTTGGACCGGGGCGGCCAGGAGGTGGACAACCGCCGGGAGCAGCAGCTCCTCTCCGCCATCAAGTTCGGCTCCCGGGAGCAGGTGGCCGCTCTGGTGGACCAGCTTCTGGACGCCGGCGGGGAGGACTGGAGCCCCCAGGCCCGTCTCATCGGCATCCTGGGCACCCTCATGCCCATCATCCAGCGTTATAAGCTGGGGGAGGCGGAGATGCTGGGCCCCCGGGAGACGTGGCTCCCCCTGCTGCGGGAGGACACCCCACGCCAGACCCAGCGGGACTGGCTGCTGGACCTGTGCCTGCGCATGAGCGGGTGCCTGAACCAGCGCCGGGTCTCCACCGCCAAGCGCATGGTGGAGGAGGCTGAGCGCTATATCCGGGAGCACTACCCCCAGTCCGACCTGTCCGTGGACAAGCTGTGCGACCACCTGCATATCAGCCAGTCCTATTTCTCCACCATCTTCAAACAGGAGACGGGGCGGAGCTACGTCCAATACCTCACCGACGTGCGCATGGAGCACGCCGTGGAGCTGTTACGCACCACCGACGACAAGACCTATCTGGTGGCCGAAAAAGTGGGCTACGACGAGCCGAACTATTTCTCCTATGTCTTCAAGAAGCGCTTCGGCGTCTCCCCGTCGCAGTTTCGAAAGTAGCGCCTCCGGCGGGGGTCCCCTTTCTCGTTTGAGAAAGGGGACGGAAAGAAAACCAGGGGCTGAGGCCCCTGGACCTAAGGGCGGCGCCAACGATAGCATGGAGGTTGAAACCGGCTAGAGGTAACAAGTCTGCCTTTCCGCACCCGCCCCGGCCGTTACGCCTAACATGCACTCGTTCACCCTCATGCGCTGGCGCGGCGCGCCTAGCATGGCAATACCCGGCATGGCTAGTGCGTGGACGGGCCGCCGGGGTCTGCGGCCCCTACGGCGGAAACTGAAAGTCTCTTGTAGGGGCCGCCCACTGGGCGGCCCGTGCAGACTGCCAATGGGCGGAAGGCCGATTCAAAAACGCATAGACCAATGGCGGCCCGTTTGCACCAATGAAAACGCAACTACCCTCAAGTTTTGCCTGGTCATATGCCGAGGGGCGGCAGCCGAAGTTGTTCCAGCGCCAGACCAAAACGAGCTGCAACGGCTATCAGGTCTTGCCATCCCCGAGAACCGTACCGCCGCCCGGACGTTCCCAGGGTCCAGGGGGCGGCGGATAGGGCCACATGCGTGGCCCGTGCCGCCTCTTGGTTTTCTTTCGGTTCCCTTTCTGAAACCAGAAAGGGGACCCCGCCCGGAGGGCAAGCCCCCGGCAGGGCCCGCCCTGCCCATCCCACCCGAGAGGAGGCCACACATGAAAGCCTGGCTGGAACGTCTCAGCGCCCGCTTCTTCAAGGGCAGCATCCGCTACGTCATGTTCGCCTCCTTCACCATCTCCGCCGTGCTGGCCATCGTCCTCACCGGCGTGACCCTCTCGGTGCGCTACTCCGCCCAGCTGGACGCCACCATCGAGGGGGAGAACCAGATGATCGTGGACCAGGTGAACCAGTCCCTGAGCACCTACCTCCGGGACATGATCCGCCTGTCCGACTCCCTCTACTATAACGTCATCAAGAACACCGACCTGGAGGCCAACTCGGTCAGCGAGGAGATGCGCCTGCTCTACAACACGTACAGCGACTACGTTGAAAACATGGTCCTCTTTGACGGCGACGGCCGGGTCATCGCCACCGCCCCGGCGGCCAAGCTGCGCCCCGGCATCGCCGTCACCGCCGAGCCCTGGTTCCAGAGCGCCATGGAAAAGACGGAAAACCTCCACTTCGGCAACCCGGCGGTCCAAAACCTTTTCCTGGAGGCCGACTACAATTATAAATGGGTGGTCTCCCTGTCCTGCGCGGTGGAGCTGACCTACGGCAAGGAGACCCGCCCCGGCGTACTGCTCATCGACCTGAAATACAGCGCCCTATCCGTCCTGTTCAACAACGTGAAGCTGTCCGGCAGCGGCTACGCCTACCTCACCGACAGCGAGGGGAATTTGATCTACCACCCGGACCGGACCCGCATCGCCTCGGGGCTGGTCAGCGAGTCCAACCGGGAACACGCCGCCCACCGGGACGGCATCTACACCGAGGAGCGGGGCGGCGAGCGGCGGTCCGTCATCGTCCGGGGCGTGGGATACACCGGCTGGAAGGTCATCGGCGTGGTGGACCAGCCGGGATTCAGCGGCCTGGGCACGGCCCAGGACCTGCTGTTCACCCTGGTCATTTTCTGCGCCTATTTCGAGCTGCTGATTCTGATGAACGTGCTCCTGTCCAAGACCCTCACCGACCCCATCCAGAAGCTGAAGGAGTCGGTGGGGGAGATTGAGCACGGCCTGGACGGCCTGGACATTTACGTGGGCGGCACCGCCGAGACCAGGGAGCTGGGCCAGGCGGTCCAGCGCATGGTAGAGCAGATGCGCCGCCTCACCGACGACATGGTCCGGGAGCACGAGCAGAAGCAGAAGAGCGAGCTGAACGCCCTCCAGGCCCAGATCAACCCACACTTCCTTTATAACACCCTGGACATCATCGTCTGGATGGTGGAGAACGGCCAGAAGGAGGACGCCGTCCGGGTGGTCACCGCCCTGGCCCGGTTCTTCCGCATCAGCCTGTCCAAGGGGCGGAACATCATCCCCGTGAAGGACGAGCTGGAGCACGCCCGCAACTACCTGCTCATCCAGGAGATGCGCTACAAGAACAAGTTTTCCTATGTCATCGACTGCGCCCCGGAGGCCGAGAACCTCTCCACCATCAAGCTGGTGGTCCAGCCCATCGTGGAGAACGCCATCTACCACTCCATGGACTTCATGGACGGGGACGGAATGATTGAGATCAAAGCGGCGGTGGGGCCGGAGGGCCTCACCATCACCGTCTCCGACAACGGCCTGGGCATGACCCCCGACGTGGTGGAGCGGCTGCTGACCACGGGGCCGGAGTCCAACAAGCCGGGCAGCACCCGCCGGGGGTCCGGCATCGGGCTGAAGAACGTGCAGGAGCGCATCCGGCTCTACTTCGGGCCGCAGTACGGCGTGACCATCGAATCCGAGCCGGACGAGGGGACCAGGGTGACCCTGCGCCTGCCCGCCGTCCCCTACGGGGAAATGGAGGATACGTGATGGGCAGAGTGGAACGGCGTATCTTCTATCTGGTGCTGGCGGTGCTGCTGCTCTCCCTGGGGGCCATGCTGATCCAGAACGTCAGCGGCGGGGGGGAGCCGGTGGTCTACCACGTCACCGTCCTGCTGGATGGGGCGGGAGAGGACGGCTGGCAGAGCTTCCGTAAGGGGGTCACCCGGGCCGCCCAGGAGCGCAACGCCGACGTGCGCTTCGTCACCCGCTACGACGGCGAGGACGTGGCCGCCGCCCAGGCCGAGGCCCTCCGCCGGGAGTGGGAGGGGGAGGCCGACGGCGCGGTGGTCCTGCCCGCCGGCGCCGGGGCGCTGGCCGCGGGCCTCCAGGACGCCCCGGCGGAGTTCAAGGTGGTGTGCGCCGGGGCCGGGGTGGACAGCGACAAGGTCTCCAGCAGCCTGTCAGCCGACGGCGGGGCCATGGGCCGCGCCCTGGCCCAGGCCGTGGCCGCCGACGAATGGACGGCCTGCACCATCTACCGCCGGGAGGGCGGGTCCGGCCCCGCGGGGGCCTTGGACGGTCTCACCGGCGAACTGGACGCCCTGGGCATCCCCTGGCGGACGGCCCAGCCGCCGCAGGAGGGGGAGGCCCTGCCCGCCGGAGCCATTGTGGCGGTGGAATCCGGTCTGGCGGAGGAGTTGAGCCAGCGGGAGGACGGGGCGGGCCGTCTCTACGGTCTAGGCTCCTCCGGGAAGCTCCTCCAGGCCCTGGAGGAGGGGCGGGCCGCCGCCCTGGTGGTCCAGAGCGACTACGACTTGGGCTATCTGAGCATCCAGCGCCTGGTGGGCGCCCTGGAGGGAAAAAACCAGGAGGACGTGACCCTGGGCTGTTACACCGTGACCCAGGAGACCATGTTCACCGACCCACTGGACCAGATATTATTCCCCATCGCGTGACGGAGGGAGAGCATATGTGGAGAAAAATCGGCTGCCTGTCCCTCTGTCTGGCCCTGCTGGCGGGACTGGGGGGCTGCGGCGGCGGCCCCAAGGAGGAGAGCAAGTCCCTGCGCATCGGCGTGGCCGTCTATAAGGGCAACGACACCTATATCACCAATATCACCAACGCCATGCAGGACGCGGCGGACCAGTGGTTCGAGGAGACCGGGGAGCGGGTCTACCTGACCATCTCCGACGGCCAGGAGAGCCAGACCACCCAGAACGAGCAGATCGACCGCTTCCTCTCTCTGGACTACGACGTGCTGTGCGTCAATCTGGTGGACCGCACCGACGCCGCCCGGGTCATCGACAAGGCCCAGGACGCCGGCGTACCCATCGTCTTTTTCAACCGGGAGCCGGTGCAGGAGGACCTCCAGGCCTGGGACAAAGTCTACTACGTGGGCTCCGACGCCCGGGAGAGCGCCATTTTGCAGGCGGGCATGGTGCTGGACCTGTGGAACTCGGACCGGGAGAGCCTGGACAAAAACGGGGACGGCGTCCTCCAGTACGTCATGCTGGAGGGGGAGATCCGCCACCAGGACACCATCATCCGCACCGAGGTGCCCATCCAGGTGCTGCGGGGCAACGGCATCCCCGTGGAGCGGGTGGACGGGGGACTGGCCAACTGGGACCGGGACCAGGCCGCCGCCCTCACCGAAAGCTACTTCGAGGACCACGGGGACAGCATCGAGATGATTTTCTGCAACAACGACGATATGGCCCTGGGGGCCGCCGACGCGGTGGAGCAGCTGGGCCTGGCGTTCCACAATATCGTGGGCATCGACGGCACCCCCCAGGGGCTGCAGGCCGTGGAGGACGGCCGCATCCTGGGCACGGTGGTCATGGACTACGCCAGCCACGGCAAGACCATCTTCCAGATGGCCCGGACCCTGGCGATGGACGGGGATGTGACCGACGTGGCCGACGTGGGGGACGACCGCTCCGTGCGCATCCCCATGTACGTGCAGATGTCTGAAACGGCGGGGGATTGAGGGTGGCTCCACCAATTTTTGACCTCGAATTTCGTCGAGCTGCACAAAAGGACGGGCGGAAAACATAGATTATTTATGGAATCAAGTGGTTTTTTCTATGGTATCTGAATCGAATTTCCGATAGGATAGAGGACGGGTAAAGGCCATACGCCGATACTACATCACATCAAGGAGGATCATTCAGCATGAAATTTCGGAAACTGTCTGCCCTGATTCTTGCCGGGGCCCTGTCCCTGAGCCTGGCCGCTTGCTCCAGCGGCGGCACCACCACCAGCACTCCCCCTGAAACCAAGCCCGTGGAGACCCAGTCCGGCGGGGACGTCACCCCCGCCAGCGACCTGAAGGTCGGCGTGTTCTACTATCAGTACTCCGACGTGTACATCACCAGCGTCCGCACCAACCTGGACGCCAAGCTCACCGAACTGGGCGTGAACTTCAACGACTACGACGGCGCCAACTCCCAGCCCACCCAGACCGACCAGATCAACACCGCCATCACCGACGGCTACAACTTCCTGATCGTCAACATCGTGGAGACCGCCTCCCCCGAGGCCGCCCAGAACGCTGTGGACGCCGCCAAGGCCAAGGACATCCCCATCCTGTTCTTCAACCGCGAGGTCTCCGACGACGTGGTCAACAGCTATGACAAGTGCGCCTTCGTGGGCACCAACGCCCCCGAGGCCGGACATCTCCAGGGCGAGATGATCGGCAAGTACCTGCTGGACAACTGGGACGCCGTGGACCTCAACGGCGACGGCAAGATCACCTACGCCCTGATGAAGGGCCAGGAGGGCAACGCCGAGGCCGAGGCCCGCAGCCAGTTCGGCGTGGAAGACGCCGACGCCGTCCTCACCGCCGCCGGTAAGCCCGCCCTGGAGTACTTCATGGGCGCCGACGCCGCCACCAAGTATCAGGTCGACCCCAACGGCGCCTGGTCCTCTCAGGCCGGCTTTGACTTCATGTCCACCAACCTGTCCTCCTACTCCGACGCCAACGGCAACATGATCGAGCTGGTCATCTGCAACAACGACGGCATGGCCGAGGGCGTGGTTTCCGCCCTCCAGTCCGTGGGCTACAACACCGGCGACGGCAAGAGCATCCCCGTCTTCGGCGTGGACGCCACCGACTCCGCCAAGGCCCTCATCAAGGCCGGTCAGATGACCGCCACCGTCAAGCAGGACGCCGTGGGCATGGCCGACACCATCTGCGCCCTCACCGCCAACGTGAAGGACGGCAAGGACCTGATGGACGGCGCCGCCGACAAGTTCAACGTGGACTCCGGCGTGGCCAAGGTCCGCGTGCCCTACGGTATCTACGACGCCTCCTCCGAGGACTAAGCCGCGTCCCACACTGTAACGCAATAAGTTTTGGCCGAGCGGGGCTGCCAGCATCGGCAGCCCCGCTCGTTCCCAAACATGCCGCGGAACGCATCAATGCGTTCCCTGCGCGGTCTCCGCCCGCAGGGAACGGATTGATCTGTTCCGCAGAGCGTCAAAGAAAGCACAAGGGAAGGAGAGGAGGATGTAAATGGAAGGAACCGCACTGCTGGAGATGCGCGGCATCTCCAAGGAATTCCCCGGCGTCAAGGCCCTGGACAACGTCTCGCTCTCGGTCAAGCCGGGCACCGTCCACGCCCTGATGGGGGAGAACGGCGCGGGCAAGTCCACGCTGATGAAATGCCTCTTCGGCATCTACGCCAAGGACAGCGGCAGCATCATCCTGGACGGGAAAGAGGTCAACTTCAAAAGCTCCAAGGAGGCCATGGAGAGCGGGGTGGCCATGGTCCACCAGGAACTGAACCAGGCCCTCACCCGCAGCGTCCAGGACAACCTCTGGCTGGGCCGCTACCCCACCGTGGGCGGCATCATGGTCAGCGAGGGGACCATGAAGAAAAAGACCAAGGAGATTTTTGAGGAGCTGGGCGTGGAGGTGGACCCCACCGCCATCATGCGCACCCTGCCCGTGTCCAAGCGGCAAATGGTGGAGATCGCCAAGGCCGTCAGCTACCACTCCAAGATCATCGTCTTTGACGAGCCCACCTCCTCTCTTACCGAGGTGGAGGTGGAGCACCTCTTCCGCATCATCAATATGCTGCGGGACCGGGGCTGCGGCATCATCTACATCAGCCACAAGATGGAGGAGATTCTGCGCATCTCCGACGAGGTCACCATCATGCGGGACGGCCAGTATGTGGCCACCAAGCCCGCCAAGGACCTGACCATGGAGGAGATCATCAAGCTGATGGTGGGCCGGGAGCTCACCAACCGCTTCCCCCCCAAGACCAACAAGCCCGGCGAGGTCATCCTGGAGGTGGAGCACCTCTCGGGCAAGTACACCCGCCTCAAGGACGCCTCCTTCCAGCTCAAGAAGGGCGAGGTCCTGGGCATCGCGGGCCTGGACGGCTCCGGCCGCACCGAGGTGCTGGAAAACCTCTTCGGGGCCATGACCAAGGGCGGCGGCACCATCCGGCTCCACGGCAAGCAGATCCAGAACAAATCCCCCAAGGAGTCCATCAAAAACGGCTTCGCCCTCCTCACCGAGGAGCGCCGGGCCACGGGCATCTTCGGCATCCGGGACATCCGGGAGAACACCGTCATCTCCAACCTGTCCAGCTATCTGCTGGCCCACATCTGCCTGAGCGACAAGAAGATGAAGGAGGACACGGACTGGGCCATCCAGGCCATGCATATCAAAACCCCTGGCCAGTCCACCCAGATACGCTCCCTCTCCGGCGGCAACCAGCAGAAGGTCATCATCGGCCGCTGGCTCCTCACCAAGCCCGAGGTGCTGCTGCTGGACGAGCCCACCCGGGGCATCGACGTGGGCGCCAAGTATGAGATATACCAGCTTATTCTGAATCTGGCGGAGGAGGGCAAGGGGGTCATCATGGTCTCCTCCGAGATGCCCGAGCTGCTGGGCGTGTGCGACCGCATCCTGGTCATGTCCGGCGGCCAGGTGGCCGGCGAGGTAGACGCCAAAAACACCAGCCAGGAGGAGATTTTGACGCTGGCTGCCAAATACGTATAGAGGGGGAACGCCATATGAGTCAAGAGTCGAAAAATCTGCAGGCCACGGCGGCCCGCATGATCACGCCCAAAAAGGTGGGCAACTTCGTCCTCAACAACGCTCTGATCATCCTCATGGTCATCGCCGTGATCTACATCGCCATCATCAACCCCAACTTCCTGAAGGTGGGCTCCATCGTCAACATCATCTCCCAGACCGCGGCCTACCTGCCCGCCGCCCTGGGCATCGGCGGCTGTATCGTCCTCACCGGCACCGACCTGTCCGCCGGGCGCATCATCGGCCTCACCGCCTGTATCTCCGCCTCCCTGCTCCAGAGCACCCTGAACATGGCCAACAAGATGTGGCCCCAGATCGGCGCCCTGCCCATCCCCGTGGTCATCGTCGCCGTCATGCTCATCGGCGCGGCCATCGGTGCCTTCAACGGCTTCTTTGTCGCCAAGTTCAAGCTCCACCCCTTCATCGTCACCCTGGGCACCCAGCTCATCGTCTACACCCTGCTGCTGGTTTACGTGACCATGGGTAACAACAACGGCATGGCCATCGCCAACCTGGACAAGAGCTACACCGATTTCGTCAAAGCGCCCCTCTTCCGCATCGGCGACACCGACGTTCCCCGCTATGTCCTCTATGCCGTGATTCTGGTGGCGGTCATGTGGTTCATCTGGAACAAGACCAAGTTCGGCAAGAACATGTTCGCCCTGGGTTCCAACGAGGAGGCCGCCAAGGTGTCCGGCGTCAACGTGTTCCTGACCACCATCCTGGTCTTTGCCCTGGCCGGCGCCATGTACGGCTTCACCGGCTTCATCGAGGGCGCCCGCATCGGCTCCAACACCGCCAACACCGGCTTCAACTACGAGCTGGACGCCATCGCGGCCTGCGTCATCGGCGGCGTCAGCTTCGTGGGCGGCATCGGCAAGATTTCCGGCATCGTCATCGGCGTCCTCATGCTCCGCCTGATTTTCGTGGGCCTGAACATGATTCCCGGCATGAACCAGAACTACTTCTACCTCATCAAGGGCGCCATCATCCTCTTCGCCTGCGCCCTGGATATGCGCAAATATCTTGCCAAGAAGTAAAAAAGCTAGTAGAATACAAATCAGGGCGGGCTTCGGCCCGCCCTGTCTTTTTCTTTCTATGCGAAATATGTTTCACGTGAAACAATTGTTCTATAACGAGGTGAGAGTCATGCCCCAAATCTCAGAGAAGATCGACGCATTTCTCCAGCGCCACGGCTTCGACCTGGAGGCGGTGGATGTGGACCAGTGCGCCCGGCTGTTCCAGCAGGACATGGAAAAGGGCCTGCGGGGGGACCCGGACGCCTGGATGATGATGCTGCCCACCTATCTGGCCCTGGACGGCACCATCCCCCAGGACCAGCCCACCATCGTCATCGACGCCGGGGGCACCAACTTCCGGGTGGGCCTGGTGACCATGCGGGGGGACCGGCCCGAGGTGGAGGACCTGAATGTCTTTCCCATGCCCGGCTCCCAGGGGGCCATCACCTGGGCCGAGTTCGTGGACCGGGTCTCCGACGCCATCCTGCCCCTCACCGACCGTAGCCGCCGGGTGGGCCTGTGCTTCTCCTACGCCGCCGAGAGCCTCCCCAACCGGGACGGCCGGGTGCTTCAAATCTCCAAGCAGGTGCAGATTTTGGGCTCCGAGGGCATGGAGCTGGGCCGGGACCTGTCCGCCGCCCTGGCGGACAAGGGCGCCCCCGGCGTCACCTTCGTGGTCCTCAACGACACGGTGGCCGCCCTCCTGGGCGGCGTGGCCGGCCTGGGGGAGGAGGTCTTCGACGGCTACATCGGCCTCATCTACGGCACCGGCGTCAACACCTGCTACGCCGAGCAGGCCGCCAACCTGCATAAGGTCACCACCCCCTGGGACAAGGAGACCATGCTCATCAACATGGAGTCCGCCCGCTTCGACGGGGCCCCCAGGAGCGAGTTCGACCAGCTTCTGGACGCGGCCTCGGTGGACACCGGTATGTGCCACTACGAGAAGATGGTCTCCGGCCGCTACGAGGGGGAGGTCATCTACCACGCCCTCCGAGTGGCGGCGGAGGACGGGCTTTTTTCCGCCGGGCTGAATCAGAAGCTGCTGGAGCTGGACCGCCTCACCCTGGTCCAGGCCGACGCCTTCACCGCCCGCCCCTACGCCAACAACTATCTGGCCGCCGCCTGCGAGACGGAGGAGGACCGGGAGGCGGTCTATACCATCATCGACCGCATCGTGGAGCGCTCCGCCCGGCTGGTCTGCGCCAATCTGGCGGGCATCATGCTCCAGATGGACGTGGGGCGCAGCATCCAGCGGCCCACCTGCGTGGTGGCCGAGGGCTCCACCTTCCATAAGGGCTACCTGTTCCGGGGCAAGCTGGAGCGGCTCTGCGCCGAGTACATCACCGGCCTGCTGGGCCGCCACTGCGTCTTCCGCCAGGTCCCCGACGCCAACCTCCTGGGCACCGCCGCCGCCGCCCTGCTGAACCAGTAAAGCAAGAGAGAACGCCGCCCCCACGTAGGGCCCGGCGTCCCCGACGGGCCGTTTTCCCCGTCCCACCCCGTAGGGGCGGCTATCAGCCGCCCGCCGACCCGCACTCGCCTTGCCGGGCATTGCCAGGGTAGGCGCGCCGCGCCAACGCAACATGTAACAACGGGCAGAAGGATAGGCCGTAACGGCCGGGGCGGGTGCTTGAGGGCAGACTCGTCACCTCGCGCCAGTTTCAATTGCCATACTATCGTCGGCGCCGCCCCACGGGTCCAGGGCCGCGGCCCTGGTTTTCTTTCCGTCCTCTTTCTCAAATGAGAAAGAGGACCCCCGCCGGAGGCGCCGTCCCCCGGAGGGGGACGCTCCATCCCCCGTCCCCGCCCCCCGGCGGACCGTTTTCACCATCAATTTGACAGGAGGGACCCCCATGAAATCCGACATCGAGATTGCCCAGTCCGCCCAAATGCTCCCCATCACCCAAATCGCCGCCCAGGTGGGCCTGGACGAGGACAAGCTGGAATTCTACGGCAAGTACAAGGCCAAGGTGGACACCCTGGCCCTCAAAAAGGCCCCCCGGAAGGGCAAGCTGATTCTGGTCACGGCCATCAACCCCACCCCGGCGGGGGAGGGCAAGACCACCACCAGCGTGGGTCTGGCCGACGCGCTGACCCTCATGGGCAAGAAGGCCGTCCTGGCCCTGCGGGAGCCCTCCCTGGGTCCCGTGTTCGGGGTGAAGGGCGGGGCCGCCGGCGGCGGCTACGCCCAGGTGGTGCCCATGGAGGACATCAACCTCCACTTCACCGGCGACTTCCACGCCATCGGCGCGGCCAACAACCTGCTGGCCGCTATGCTGGACAACCACATCCAGCAGGGCAACGCCCTGGACATTGACGTGCGCCGCATCACCTGGAAGCGGTGCGTGGACATGAACGACCGGCAGCTCCGGGGCATCGTCTGCGGCCTGGGGGGCAAGGTCAACGGCGTCCCCCGGGAGGACGGCTTTGACATCACCGTGGCCTCCGAGATCATGGCGGTGCTGTGCCTGGCCTCCGACCTCATGGACCTGAAGGCCCGGCTGGGCCGCATGGTGGTGGCCTATAACCGGGCCGGAGCGCCGGTGTACTGCTCCGATTTGAAGGCCCAGGGGGCCATGACCGCCCTGTTGAAGGACGCCATCCGCCCCAATCTGGTCCAGACCCTGGAGCACACCCCCGCCTTCATCCACGGCGGCCCCTTCGCCAACATCGCCCACGGCTGCAACTCCGTCTCCGCCACCGATACCGCCCTTAAGCTGGGGGACTACGTGGTCACCGAGGCGGGCTTCGGCGCCGACCTGGGGGCGGAGAAGTTCCTGGACATCAAGTGCCGGGCCGCCGGGCTGACCCCCGACGCCGTGGTCATCGTGGCCACGGTCCGGGCTCTGAAACACCACGGCGGCTGCCCCAAGGCCGACCTGGGCAAGGAGAATCTGGAGGCCCTGGAGCAGGGCCTGCCCAACCTCCTCAAGCACGTGGAGAACATCACCCAGGTCTACGGCCTGCCCGCCGTGGTCGCCATCAACAAGTTCGACAGCGATACCGACGCCGAGGTCCGGATGATTCGGGAAGCCTGCGGGAAATTCGGCGTCCGGGTGGCCCTCAGCGAGGTGTGGGGCAAGGGCGGCGCCGGTGGCGTGGAGCTGGGCGGCGAGGTGCTGCGCATCATCGACGAGGGGAAGAACAGCTTCCGCTTCGCCTATGGGTCCGACCTCCCCTTGAAGGAGAAAATCGACGCCATAGCCCGGAAGGTCTACGGGGCCGACGGAGTGGACTTCGCCCCCGCCGCCGACAAGGAGCTCTCCCGCCTCACCGAGCTGGGCTACGGGGACCTGCCCGTCTGCATGGCCAAGACCCAGTATTCCCTGTCCGACGACCAGACCAAGCTGGGGGCCCCCAAGGGCTTCCGCATCACGGTACAGAAGGTGAAGGTGTCCGCCGGCGCGGGCTTTGTGGTGGTCATGACCGGCGACATCATGACGATGCCCGGATTGCCGAAGGTCCCCGCCGCCGAGAACATCGACGTGGATGAACATGGAAGAATTACGGGGCTTTTCTAAGGTCAAACACTTTTTCAAGAAGGAGGCGGTGCTGTGCATCGCCTTCTTCTGCGCGCTGGGTTCCATGGTTCTGGTGCCGCCGGACGGGGCCTACTGGGGCTATCTCGACCTGCGGGTGCTGGCCCTGCTGTTCTGCCTCATGCTGGTGGTGTCGGGGCTGGAGGACTGCGGGCTGTTCGCCGTGCTGGCCCAGCGGCTGCTGGCGGGGCGGCGGAAGTTCCGGGCCCTGTGCCTGGTGCTGGTGCTGCTGCCCTTTTTCTCCTCCATGCTCATCACCAACGACGTGGCCCTCCTCACCTTCGTGCCCTTTGCCATCCTGGTTCTGGACCTGATTGGGAGGAAGAAAGAGCTGCCCTACGTGGTGGTCCTGCAGACTGTGGCGGCCAACCTGGGCAGTATGGCCATGCCGGTGGGGAACCCCCAGAATCTGTTTTTATGCTCGAAATTCTCCATCCCCATGGGGGACTTCTTTGCCGCCATGCTCCCATTGGCGGCGGTGAGCCTGGTGGGGCTGGCGCTGGCCGCCCTGGGCACCGGCGGGGCAGTCATCCAGGTGGAGTTCCACGACACCCAGACCATCGGCAAGCCCCGGCAGCTCTGGCTGATGGCGGGCCTGTTTGCGCTGAGTCTGCTGTCGGTATTCCGGGTGGTACACTACGGGGTCCTGCTGGCGGCGGTGGTCCTCTCGGCTCTGCTGTGGGCGCGTCCCCTGCTGAAACGGGTGGATTACGCCCTGCTGGCGACCTTTGTGTGCTTTTTCATCTTCTCCGGGAACCTGGGGCGCATCCCGGCGGTGCGGGACTTCCTGGCCGGGGCGCTGGAAGGCCGGGCCGCCCTGACCTCGGCCCTGACAAGTCAGGTCATCAGCAACGTGCCCGCCGCCGTCCTCCTGTCCGGGTTCACCCGGGACTGGCGGGGCCTGCTGGTGGGCACCAACCTGGGCGGGCTGGGGACACCCATCGCCTCCCTGGCCAGCCTGATTTCGCTGAAGCTCTACGCCCGCTCCCCGGAGGCCCGGATGGGGCGGTACCTGGGGCTGTTCTTCGCCGCCAATCTGGCCGGACTGCTGGTCCTGGCCGGGGCGCAGTTTCTGTTGGGAGGGCTTGGACATGGATAAGAAGGACCTGCTGACCGCCCTGTGGGACGCCGTGGCCCGGCAAGACGCCGGGGCCATGGAGGGCTTTTTTGCCCCGGAGGCGGAAATCAACTGGCACTGCACCAACGAGCGCTTCACCCTGGCCGAATACCTCCGGGCCAACTGCGAATACCCCGGCGACTGGGCCGGGGCGGTGGAGCGGGTGGAGGACCTGGGGGACCGGGCGGTGTGCGTGGCCCGCGTGTGGCCGGCCGACGGGAGCGCCTCCTTCCACTGCGTGGCTTTTTACCAGTTCCGGGCGGGGAAGATCATCCGCGCCGACGAATACTGGGGCGACGACGGCCCCGCGCCCCAATGGCGGCTGGACAAGCACATCGGGACCACGATTTTATCAAAGGGGAGAACGTATCATGCTGGAATTTCGCTATGACACACAACTGCTCATCGAGGGCCACGACCTGGACGAGGACGACATCAACGACTATATCCGCGGCCACTTTGCGGGGGACTGCCTGCTGGTGGCGGGGGATGAGGACCTCATCAAGCTCCACTTCCACACCAACGAGCCCTGGCAGGTGCTGGAATACTGCGCGGGCCTGGGAGACATCTTCGACATCGTGGTGGAGAACATGGAGCGGCAGGAGAACGGCCTGCAGGGGTAATAGGGAAACGATTGGCCCGGTCCAAATTGGACCGGGCCAATTTTTGCCTGTTGACAGGGGGCGCGGCGGGGTCTATACTTACATCAGAAACTTATAAAAGATTCCGATATAAGTAGGAGGGGACCGAGATGGATTTGATGACGGCCCGACCGGAGCTTTTGAAGCAGGCCAATCTGTCGCTGATTCGCGGGGTGCTGAAGGAGCGGGGGACCGCCACCAGGGCGGAGATCGCCGAGGGCACCGGCATCAGCTCCACCACCGTGCGGGCGCTGCTGACGGAGATGCTGGACAGCGGGGAGGTGGAGTCCAGCGGCCACGACGCCTCCAGCGGCGGGCGGAAGGCCGAGCGCTACCGCTTCCGCCCCGACCGCTACCACGGCGCGGCCTTCTGCATCCGGGACGACCGGGCCGACGCCCTGGTGGTCAACGCCTGTGGGGAAATCGTGGAGACGGCCCCCCTGGCGGTCCCCGGGCGGGACGTCAAGGGGCTGGAGGAGGCCATGTCCGCCTGTCTGGACGGGCTGCTCCGGCGGCGGGACATCCGCTCCATCGGCATCGGGATGCCCGGCGTGGTGGACGCCGGGGGCGTGTGGATCAAGGAGCGGCGGGGGGAGAAGCTCCTGCGCTACGACCTGGGGGACCGCCTGCGCAGCCGGTACGGCCTGCCCGTGGTGATGGAGAACGACATCAACGCCATCGCCATCGGCTTTGGCCGGTGCTATGAGCGGGAGTTCCCCCAAGCCCGGCACGAGGACACCAACATGGCCTACCTCTACTTCGAGCCGGGCTGCGTGGGGGCCGGGTTCCTGGCCGGGGGACAGATCCTCCGGGGCTGCCGCAATTTCGCGGGTGAGCTGGGGCTGGTCCCCCTGGCCGGGGGGCGGCTGCTGGAGGAGCAGATGGCCGGGGACATGGACGACCCGGCCTACGTCGACACCCTCATCCAGGTGGTGGGGTGGGTGTGCGGCATTTTGAACCCGGAGTACATCGCCCTGGGCGGCCCGTCCCTGCGGAAGGACTGCCTGGGCCCCATCGGGGACGGCCTTTCCTCCCTCCTGCCCCACGACATGCTGGCCGAGCTGCTGTACGCCCCCGACGAGTGGAGCGACTACCACGACGGTATGGCCCATCTCACGGCGGAAAAGATGTTTGAGGCCGTCCGGCTGGTGAGGGAGTAGCGATGAAACACGGGGAGCCGACGCCGCTGTCCTGTTTCACGGCCCAGGCCGGGTTCGGCACGGCCTTTACCTATCTGACCAGCGGGGTCTACCTCACCGGGCTGGCTATCCTGATGGGGGCCGGGGACGTGCTGGTGAGCTATTTGAGCATCATCCTCAACCTCTGCGGGGTCCTCATCCTGTTCTGCTCCGCCTTTCTGGAGCGGTTCACCAGCCGGAAGCGGCTGACGGTGGGGCTGACCATCCTGTCCCGGCTGGCCACCCTGCTCATCGTGGTCATCCCGGCGGTGGTCCCCAGGGGGCTGCAATTGGCGGTGCTGGTCCCCACGGTGGTGGTGGCCTTCACCCTCCAGGCCCAGACTACCGTGGTCCTGAACCAGTGGATGCTGGGCTTTGTGGACGAGGACCGGAGCGGGCGGTATATCTCCCTGCGGCAAACCCTGACCCTGGCGGTCACCACGGTCCTGGCCCTGGCCGGGGGCTGGTGGATGGACCGAATGAAGGCGCGGCAGTACCTGGGGTTCGCCGTCCTCTTCGGGGTGGCGGCGGTGATGGGCCTGTGTGAGGTGGTCCTGCTGGCCCGGACGCCCGAGGGGGAGCCCTACCGGGCGGCGGGACGGGGGTGTAGGCTGGGGGAACTGGTCCTGGTCCCGCTGAAGGACCGCCGGTTCCTGGGCTTTGTGGGGTATATCTTCACCTTTTACCTGCTGCTCTATATCTCCGACAGCTACACCATGGTCTATCTCATGCGGTATCTGGCCCTGCCCTACCAGACCGTGACGGCCCTCTATATGATCATCTCCCTGCCCCAGGTACTGCTGCTGGGTGCGTGGGGGCGGCTGAGCGACCGGCGGGGGCACCGCTTCGCCCTGACGGCCTCCATCTGGCTCTTCGCGGGGGAGACGCTGTTCGTGGGCCTGGCCTCGGAGCGGACCTGGATGTGGTGCATCCCCATCGCTTTTTCCATCTCCTCGGTGGCCAACTCCGGGTTCGCGGTGGCGGTGTTCAACCGGCGGTATGAGCTTATGCCCAGGGAAAACCGCATCGTCTACGACAATTTCTATACGGCGGCCGTGGGGCTGGCCTTCCTGCTGGGACCCATGGCGGGGGGCGGGGTGAAGGGGCTTCTGGAGTCCAGCCCCGCCGTGCTGGCGGCGGTCCCCATGGGGGGCATCCGGCTGCTCTATCCCATTTCGACGGTGGGCATTCTGGCGCTGCAAATAGTCCACCTGCGCCGGGAAAAGCGGCTGGAGGTCGAAGCCGGGGCTTGCCACGGGCTTGCCGGTGGAGTATGATGGAGCGGTACCGGCGGATATGCGCCTGAGAAATGACAGTGGGAAGGGAATGGGCCAAGTGAACGTTGTATTGGTTGGTTTGGGCGGGGCGGTAGGCGCGGTGCTGCGCTATTTCATCAGCTTGATTCCAATCAAGTCGTCCTACCCATTCCTGACGCTGCTGACCAATCTGCTCGGCGCGGTTTTGATTGGATTTGTGGCCGGGATGCTGACCCACGGAAAAATCACAAAAAGTCAATCCCTGTTTCTGAAAACAGGCGTATGCGGCGGGTTCACCACGTTTTCCACCTTTTCTCTGGAATCCGTCCAACTGCTGGAACAGGGGAAGTATGTTGACGCGTGCAGCTATATGGGATTGAGTCTCGGGCTCTGTATCCTGGGGGTCATCGCCGGCGGGTATCTCTCGCATGTTTTGAACAGGGCATAGGTCATTTTGTCAGAAAGGCGGCCGTCTCTATCAGAGACGGCCGCCTTTTCAATAGCTCAACCGTCCGCAAAGACCGGTTCGATTTGGGACAAAATCAACTCGATGGGGTCCGTGCCGTCTGACGGAAAGAGGGAGGTGACGGCCACCGTCAGGTCCCGGGCCGGGTTGACGTAGAGGGCGTTCCCGCCGTCCCCCAGGGCGGCGAAGCTGTGGGCCTGCGGGTCCACCACCCACCACAGGAACCCGTAGCCCAGCTCGTTCCACCGGGCGTGCAGGCTGGTGCTGGCGTCCAGCCACGCCTTGGAGACGATTTCCCGCCCCGCCCAGCGCCCGCCGTTCAGGCAGAGCTGGCCCAGATTCGCCAGGTCCCTGGGCGTCAGGGACAGCCCCCAGCTGGCCGTGTGGATGCCCTGGGGGTCGGCCACCCAGCCGGGGGCCTTTTTCTCCTCCAGGGACCAGGCCATGTGGGCCTCCTGGGTGGGGAGGGTCACGGTCTGGACCTGGATGCCCAGGGGAGAGAAAAGGGCTTCCGCGGCGAAGTCCAGGACGGACCGGCCCGTGGCCCGGGTGAGTATGCCGGACAGGATGTGGGCGCCGACGATGGGGGAGTAGAAAAAGTCCCCGGCGGGCTTGTCGCCGCCCAGCAGGTCCAGGGCGAAATCCACCCAGTTGGGGCTGGCGAAAAAGGCCTCGTAGGGCTCAGTCTCGCACTTGTAGGGGGCCGTCATGGTCAGCAGGTGGCGGAGGGTGACGGTGTGGGCGGTATCGCCCGGTGAGGGTGCGGGGTGGTCCGGGAAGAAGTCCAGGACCTTTTGGTCCAGGCTTTGGATGCAGCCCCGGTCCAGGGCGATGCCGACCAGGAGGGAGACGACGCTCTTGGTCACGGAGAAGAGGTGGGCGGCATCGGCGGGGGCGAAGCCGTGGAAATAGCGCTCAAAGACCAGCTCGTTGTGCCTGCGGACCGCGATGCCGGCGATGCCGGGGCAGCCGCGGAGGGCCTGGTCCAGGGAGTCAAGTTTTGTATGATCCATTCGGATTTCTCCTTCAAAAGTTTCAGGACGTCCTGGAATAGACCATATATCCATTAAAAATAGAAGTCAAGGGGTTTTTTTATTTGGCGGGGCAGGGCCCCTGCCGGGGCCCCCTTGATTGGGGGACGGTGCATTTTAGAATCGGCCTTCTGTCTATTGCCAGTCTGTAGGGGCCGCCCAGTGGGCGGCCCCTACAAGAGACTTTCGAACATACCGTAGGGGCCGCCGACCCCGGCGGCCCGTCTCCGCCCCCGCCTTGCCGGGCAGAGCTATCTATTTCAGGCCATTGAGATAGTTGACGATCCCCTCAGCGACGCCCTGGGCCAGCTTGTCCTGGTAGCTGTCGTCCACCAGATTCATCAGCTCCCCGTGGTTGGTCATAAAGCCCATCTCCACCAGCACGGCGCACATCTCGGTCTCCCGGATGACCACAAAGTCGGCGCTGCGGATGCCCCGGTCGATGGCGCCGGTGGCGGCGGTGATGGGGCCCTGGATGGCCTCGGCCAGCCGGGCGCCCCGGCGGCTGGTGGGGTGGTAATACGTATAGATGCCGGTGTAGTCCGGGGAGTTCACCGCCGCGTTGGAGTGGAGGGAGACGAAGAGGTCGGCGTTGACGGCGTTGGCCACGTCGGCCCGCTCATAGAGGCCGATGTCCGTGTCGTCATAGCGGGTCATGACCACGTTGTAGCCCATCTCCCGGAGGAGGACCTCCAACTTTTTGGACACGGCCAGGTTGATGGTCTTTTCCTTGATGTCCTCGTAGATGGCCCCCGGGCGGACGCCGCCGTGGCCGGGGTCGATGACGATGGTGGACTTGCCCGGGTCGATGGGAACGGGGGGGACGTAGGGGGTCTCCGGGGCCTCGTCCAGGTAGGTGGTCAGCAGCACGCCGTCGCCGCGGGCCTCGATTTTCACGTTGTCTTGGTAGGTGATGCCCTCCTTCAGATCCAGCACCACCCGGACGGCGCGGTCATAGCCGGGGTAGAGGTCGCCGCCGTGGGCGGCGTAGCGGACGGCGGAGATCAGCTCGTTGTCCACCACGATGCTCCCCACAAGGCCCTCCTTCAGCCCGGCCCCCAGCACGTCCACGGCCACCCGGTCCCCCAGGTCCGTGACCCGGTACTCCGGCGCGTGGTCGGTGGTGATGAGAACGGTCTGGGCGTTGGAGTCGGCCTCGATGGCGGTGACCAGCAGGGCCGCCGGGGTGTCGGGGACCTCCGGAGTCTCCGCCGGAGGGGTTGGGTCCGGCAGGTCGGCGGTGAGGCTGGCGGTGTAGGTCTCCTGGTCCCACTCCACCGTGGCCCCCAAGGCCTCGGAGACGAAGCGGAGGGGGATCATGGTGCGGTCGGCGTCCTGGTAGCGGACGATCATGGCGGGCACGTTGTCGGGCAGGGTGTCGGCCACGCCGTTGACCACGGCGTTGGCGCTGTCCACGGTGAGGACCACCACGTCCCCGTCCCGCATGAGGATGACCTGCCCGGTGGCCTGGACCCACAGCACCTGGGCTCGGAGGGCCTCGCCCACCAGACGGACGGGGACCAGGGTGCGGCCGTTCTGTATCATGGCGGGCACGTCCCCGGCCAGGGGCTGGCCGTTGAGGGTCAGGTTGACCACGTTGGCCGAGGCGGGGGTGTAGATTTGAGCCTTCCACTGGCAGAGCTGGACCGAGATGGTCCCGTTGGGGCCGTCCGCCAGGGCGGGGGCGGCGGTGAGGACCAGCAGGGCAAGGCACAGCAGCAGGGAACCGATTCTCTTTCTCATGGGGACGCGCTCCTCTGTTCACAAGTACTTTTATTCTACTGGAAGCCTCCCCATTCGTCAATGTGCATGGGGCAGAGAATTTCTGCCACGAAAAGCTGGCAAAATTCAGCCCTTGCATCCAGATATAGTAGGGGCGTATAATGGAATCAAAGTTAAAGAGACCTAACAAATGGAGAGGGACGTGGACATGCAGGCAGTCAAAGAGGACGGAACGCTGGTGGCACTCTCGCCGGGGGAGAGCGCCGTCATTCTGAAGGTGGGCAATGAGAAGGGGCCGGTGAAGCGGCGGCTGGTGGATATGGGCCTGACGCCGGGGACCCTGGTGACGGTGCGGAAGGTGGCCCCCTTCGGCGACCCCATCGAGGTCAATGTCCGGGGCTACGAGCTGTCCCTCCGCAAGGAGGACGCCGCCCAGATCGCGGTGACGGGCAGCCCGGAGGAGGCCCAGGCCTGCCGCCTGGAGCGCCAGCGGCGCAAGGGCATGGTCCAGCACATCCCCGACGAGGAGACCCTCCGCCGCATGAGCCTGGCCCACGCCCACGAAAAGGCCGCCCATGGCGGCACACCGGACTATGCCAGCCACGACACCCGGCAGATGAAGCTGGCCCTGGTGGGCAACCCCAACTGCGGCAAGACCACCCTCTTCAACGCCCTCACCGGCTCCAACCAATACGTGGGCAACTGGCCCGGCGTGACGGTGGAGAAAAAAGAGGGCAGGGCCAGCGTGGACGGCAAGGACGTGACCATCGTGGACCTGCCGGGCATCTACTCCCTGTCCCCCTACTCCATGGAGGAGATCGTGGCCCGGGACTTCATCGTGGGGGAGCGCCCCGACGCCATCATCGACATCGTGGACGCCACCAACATCGAGCGCAACCTCTACCTGACGGCCCAGCTTTTGGAGCTGGAGCGGCCCATGGTGGTGGCCCTCAACTTCATGGACGAGGTGGAGAAGCTGGGGGATAAAATCGACGTGCGCCGCCTGTCTGAGGCCCTGGGGGTCCCCGTCATCCCCATCACCGCCCGCAGCGGACAGAATGTGGAGGAGCTGCTGCGCATCGCCCACCACCAGATGCACGTGGGGGTGACGGTGGAGCCGGACGACCTCTACGACGACTACACCCACGCCATCCACCACCGGATCGGGGAGCTGATCCACGACCGGGCCTACAACCTGGGCCTGCCCGCCCACTGGACCTCCATCAAGCTCATCGAGGGCGACGCCCTGGTGGAGCGGGCCCTGGGCCTGGACGAGGCCGAGCGGGCCGGGGTGGAGGACATCTGCGAGGAGTACGAGGACGCCTACGCCCTGGGCGACCGGGAGACCCTGGTGGCCGACTCCCGCTACCAGTTCATCCAGAATGTGGTCCAGGTGTCGGTGAAAAAGGGGCGGCCCCACGGGGCGCTGACCCTGTCGGACAAGATCGACTCCATCGTGACCCAGAAATATCTGGCTGTGCCCGTGTTCCTGCTGATGATGCTGGCCATGTTCGCCGTCACCTTCGGCCCGCTGGGCTCCTTCCTCTCCGACGGGGTGGGGGTGCTGGTGGGGGAGGTGTTCGCGGGCTGGGTGGACGGCGCCCTCACCGCCACCGGCGTGGCCCCCTGGGTCAACTCCCTGGTGGTGGAGGGCATCATCGGCGGCGTGGGCGGGGTCCTCACCTTCCTGCCCCAGATCGCCCTGCTGTTCCTGTTCCTGTCCCTGCTGGAGGACTCGGGCTATATGGCCCGGGCGGCCTTCATCATGGACCGGCTGCTGCGGCGGTTCGGCCTGTCCGGCAAGGCGTTCATCCCCATGCTCATGGGCTTCGGCTGCACCGTCCCCGCCGTCATGGGGGCGCGCACCATGGAGAACGAGAAGGACCGCCGCATGACCATCATGCTGGTGCCCTTCATGTCCTGCTCGGCCCGGCTGCCGGTGTACGGCCTGATTTCCGCCGCCTTTTTCCCCCGGTACAGCGGGCTGGTGGTCTTTTCCCTCTATGTGGTGGGCCTCCTCTTCGCCATCGCCTCCGGCATCATCCTGAAAAAGACCATGTTCCAGGGGGAGCCGGCGGCCTTCGTGCTGGAGCTGCCGCCCTACCGGCTGCCCACCCTGAAAAACTGCCTCATGCACGTGTGGGAGAAGGTCCGGGGCTTCCTGGTGAAGGCCGGGACCCTGATTCTGGCCATGAGCGTGGTCCTCTGGTTCCTCCAGTCCTTCGGCTGGGACGGGGGCCTGACCTTCGTGGACGACGCCGGGCAGTCCCTGCTGGGCCTGATTGGCGGCGTCATCGCGCCCCTGCTGCGGCCCTTGGGCTTCGGCACCTGGCAGGCCGCCGTGGCCCTGCTCACCGGCCTCATCGCCAAGGAGATGGTGGTCTCCTCCATGAGCCTGTTCTACGGGTTCGCCATCACCGCCAGCGGCGCCACCGTGGCCTCCGCCATGGCCGGGACCTTCCAGACCCCGGTGGCGGCCTACGCCTTCCTGGTCTTTGTGCTGCTGTACGTCCCCTGCGTGGCGGCCGTCTCCACCATCCACAAGGAGATGAACTCCACCAAGTGGACCCTGCGCTCCATCGCCTGGCAGCTGGGCGCGGCCTACCTGGGGGCCTTTCTGGTCTACCAGATCGGCAGCCTGTTCTTCTGAGAGGAGCGAAGCATGAAATATGTGATTTACGCCGCAATCATCCTTCTGATCGTTTGGGCGGTGGTCTATCTGGTCCGCCACGTGCGGCGGCAGCTCAAGGGGGACTGCGGCTGCGGAGGAGGCTGCGACGGCAACTGTTCCGCCTGCGGGAAAAGCTGCAAACGGTAACTGAGATAGCGGTCCCCGAGCCGTTTGCTTCGGGGACCGTTATTGTTTGGCGTTCATACCTTGTTCAAAATTGCACAAATTTGTAGGACCAATTTCTACATTTTACTCCTTGACTATCCAGGCGAAGAGCCTATAATAGGAACCGCAAAAACGGGGAAGCGAAAGAAAAATAGCTTTCGTTTGTCGGATTTTGCAGGTTGGCCCCGACGCTGATGAGAGGCGGCGCCGGGAATCTAATGAGGAGGGAATCCTATGGTATCCTTTTTCCTGGCCCTTGTCATCCTGGTCGTCGGCTTCTTTACATACGGCAAGCTGACCGAGCACGTGTTCCACATCGACGACCGGCAGACCCCCGCTGTGGCCCACCCCGACGGGGTGGACTTCGTGCCTATGAAAACCTGGCGCATCTTCCTGGTCCAGCTTCTGAACATCGCCGGCCTGGGCCCCATCTACGGCGCTCTGGCAGGCGCCTGCTGGGGGCCTGTGGTCTATCTCTGGATCGTGTTCGGCACCATCCTGGGCGGCGGCGTCCACGACTTCCTGTCCGGCATGATGAGCGAGCGCCACGACGGCAAGAGCGTATCCGAGATCGTGGGCCTCTATATGGGCAAGGTCATGGCCTTCGTCATGCGGGTGTTCTCCGTGGTCCTGCTGGTCATGGTGGGCGTCAACTTCTCCGTGGGTCCCGCCAAGCTGATTGGCATGTTGACCCCCCCAGCGGTGGGGACCACCTTCTGGCTGGCCGTCATTCTGATTTACTATCTGGCCGCCACCTTCCTGCCCGTGGACAAGATCATCGGCAAAATCTACCCCATCTTCGGCATCTGCCTGATTATCATGGCCGTGGGCATTGGCGGGTCCATCATCATCAACCCCAACTATCAGATGCCTGAGCTGTGGAACTATATCGGCATCGCCCATCCCAAGGGTCTGCCCATGTGGGCTATGATGTTCGTCACCGTGGCCTGCGGCGCCATCTCCGGCTTCCACGCCACCCAGTCCCCCATCATGGCCCGGTGCATGACCTCCGAGAAGGAGGGACGCACTGTCTTTTACGGCGCCATGGTCACCGAGGGCATCATCGCCCTCATCTGGGCTGCCGCCGGCGTGGCCTTCTATAACGGCGTCGGCCCCCTGTCCGCGGCGCTGGACAACCTGAGCCAGGGCGGCGTGGTCTACGAGATTTCCACCACCCTGATGGGCCCCGTGGGCGGCGTGCTGGCCATGATCGGCGTCATCGCCTGCCCCATCACCTCCGGCGACACCGCCTTCCGCTCCGCCCGGCTCACCATCGCCGACTGGTTCAAGATCGACCAGTCCAGCGTCACCAAGCGGGCCGCCCTGTCCGTGCCCCTGCTGGCCGTGGGTGCCGTCATCGCCGTGGCCCTGCCCTGGGACATCCTCTGGCGGTATTTCTCCTGGTCCAACCAGACCCTGGCCATGATGGTGCTGTGGACCGGCGCGGTGTTCCTCCACAAGTTCGGCTATCCGCCCATCGCCTCCCTGATGGCCGCCATTCCTGCTACCTTCATGTCGGCGGTGTCCATGACCTACATCCTCCAGGCCAGCGAGGGCTTCAAGCTCTCCACCTCCATCGCCTATCCCGTGGGCATCGTCTTCGCCGCCGCCTGCCTGGTGCTGTTCATCGTCCAGGTCTTTGTCCGCGGCAAGGACGACGTGAACCACGACCTGGCCAAGGCGGCCAACGCCTGACCGATTGCATCGCGGACCTGCCTCTCATAAAACAGCGCCTGACAGAGTTCTGTCAGGCGCTGTTTCTTTCATAGGACGTGCCGGTGGGGGAATAGAGTGGGAAGAGACAGCAATCATGGAGGTGGCGTCATGCTCTCAGCCTGGATTTTACTCATGCTCAACAGCCTCTTTTTCTCCCTGCGCCTGTCCGGCGGCGGTGGAGGGTCCTTCCCCCGGCCCCTGAAGGCCGACGAGGAGCGGATGTACCTGGAACAGTACGCCGCCGGGGATATGGAGGCCCGCAATATCCTCATCGAACACAATCTCCGCCTGGTGGCCCATATCATCAAGAAATACTACACCCAGGCCAGCAACCAGGACGATTTGATCTCCATCGGCACCATCGGGCTCATCAAGGGCATCTCCACCTTCAAGGCGGATAAAAACGTGCGGCTGGCCACCTATGCCTCCCGGTGCATTGAAAACGAGATTTTAATGTACTTCCGCTCCCAGAAGAAGCTCCAGGGGGAGGTGTCCCTCTCCGACACCCTGGACTCGGATGGGGACGGCAACTCCCTGTCCCTGATGGATGTCATCAGCGTGGACGACGACATGCTGGACAATCTGGACGCCCGGGACTCCTGCCTCCAGGTGCGCAAGTTTGTGGACGCCTGTCTCACCGACCGGGAGAAGATGATCATCACCATGCGCTACGGCCTGGACAACAAGCCCCCCAGGACCCAGCGGGAGATCGCCGCCCAGAGCGGGATCTCCCGGTCCTACGTCTCCCGCATTGAGAAAAAGGCCCTGAAGAAGCTCAAAAGCGCCTTTGATGGAGAATGAAGAACGAGACCAATTGTGTTCCAAATGGAACACAATTGGTCTCGTTCTGTCAATTCATCAGACGGATGCTGTTTCGGCCAGCAGGTCCAGGCGGCGGTTGCGGAAATAGAGCAGGATGTCCGCCGAGACCATCAGAATATTGAGAATATAGAACGCGAATACGTAGGTGATGTTGTGGGTCATCACCTTGCCGATGATGCCGCAGAGATAGCCGATCCAGATGAGGCACTCAAAAGGGAGGCTTTTCCCCCTGGCGGTGCGGGATTTGACGCTTTTGTACAGGGACAGGGGCCAGGAGGCTCCGAAACAGATGACCATTGCGGCCTCAAAGAGTTCAGCCATGGGAAGCGCGTCCTTTCCGATAAGCCGGCGGGCTTACTTCGTGTAGTTGTCAAAATACCCCTGGACCAGGATGATGGGGGTGCCCTTGTCGCCGCTGCCGGAGGTCAGGTCGCACAGGGAGCCGATGAGGTCGGTGAGCCGCCGGGGGGTGGTGCCCTGGGAGACCATCTGGCCCTTCAGGTCGGCGTCCTTGTGGCGGATATAGTCGCTGATGGCCTCCTTGAGGGCGTCGCCGGAGAGGTCGGCGAAATCGTTGTCGGCCAGATACTTGAGCTTCACCTCGTTGGGCTGGCCCTCCAGGCCGGCGGTGTAGGCGGGGGAGACCACCGGGTCGGCCAGCTCCCAAATCTTGCCCACGGGGTCCTTGAAGGCGCCGTCGCCGTAGACCATGACCTCCACGTGCTTGCCGGTCCTGTCGCCGATGCCCTTCTGGATGCGCTCCACCACGGGCTGGCAGGCCCGGGGGAAGAGCTTGACCTTGTCCTCGGTGGCCTTGTTGCTGCCCAGCAGGCCGTACTTCTCGTTGTAGCCGCTGCCCGCGATGGGGGCGGTCATGATCTCGTCCAGGCACAGCACCTGCTCGGCCCCGGCCTTTTGCAGCAGCTTCTTGGAGCGGGCGCGGGTGTGGATGTCACAGCAGAGGACGTGCTTGGTGTAGTCCAGGATGGCCCGGCAGTCGTTGGCCAGAATGACCTCCACCTCGCAGCCGCAGGAGGTGATGAGGTCCTTGTAGTACTGGATATAGTCCACGCCGGTAAAGACGTGCTTGGTGTACCCGAACAGTTCCCGGTACTTGGCCTCGGTGAGCACGTCCTTATAGGGGTCCACGCCCTTTTCGTCCACCAGGTCCAGGTCGATGAGGTGGTTCCCCACCTCGTCGGCGGGGTAGCTGAGCATGAGGACGATTTTCCTGGCCCCGGTGGCGATGCCCTTGAGACAGATGGCGAAGCGGTTGCGGCTGAGGATGGGGAAGATGACGCCCACGGTGCTGTCGCCGAACTTGGCCTTCACGTCGGCGGCAATTTGGTCCACGGTGGCATAGTTGCCCTGGGCCCGGGCCACCACGGCCTCGGTGACGGCGATGACGTCACGGTCCTCTATGGAAAATCCCGCGCTCTCCGACGCGGCCAATACGCTGTCGATGACGATTTGGGCGATGTCGTCGCCCTCGCGGATGATGGGGGCGCGGATGCCCCTGGATACGGTGCCAACCAGTCGTTCCATGGTGATGATTCCTCCGTTTGTCAAAGTCGGATTACAGGCTATTATATCCCTTTTGAGCGGAAAAGAAAAGAGATAGATGCAAAAAAGTTGCCTAAATCAGGGACAAAAGCAGTTTGGCGGTGAGATAGCCGATGGCGCCGCAGCAGGGGAAGGTGCAGACCCAGGTGAGGACTACGGACCGGGCGATGGAGCGGTCCACGCGTCCAGCGGAGGCCCCCACTCCCAGAATGGCGGCGGTTTTCGCGTGGGTGGTGGACACGGGCAGGCCCAGCAGGGTGCAGAAAAGGAGGCATCCGGCCCCCGCCAGGTCGGCGGCCACACCCCGCCGGGGGTCCAGGTCCACCATGTCCCGGCCCACGGTGTCGATGATGCGCCGCCCGCCCATGGCCGTGCCCGCCGCCATGGTGAGGGCGCACAGGACCATGAGCCAGAGGGGGATGAGGAAGGTCTCCGTGTCCCGCCGCCCCTGAGCCAGGGCGGCCCCCAGCAGAAAGACCCCCATGAACTTCTGGCCGTCCTGGGCCCCGTGGAGAAAGGCCATGGCCGCCGCCCCCAGGACCTGGAAGGGACGGCAGAGCCACGGAGGTATCCGCAGCCGGATCCCGGCGGCTTTTCCCAGGAAAAAGGCGGGCAGGGTGGAGGCACACAGCCCCAGCAGCACCTTGGCCCAGGAATCCCAGTGGAGGTTGGAAAAGCCGCCCTGGAGGGCCAGGGCGGCCCCGGTGACCCCGGCGATGAGGGCGTGGCTCTCGCTGGTGGGGATACCGAACACCCAGGCCGCCGTGGACCACAGCACGATGGCCGCCAGAGCGGCGCACAGGGCGGTGAGGGCGGCGTCCGTATCCCCGCCGAAGTCGGCGATGGAGTAAATGGTCTCGGCCACGGCGGCGTTGAGAGCCGTCATGACCACCACCCCCAGCAGATTGCACAGGGCGGCAAGGCCCGCGGCACGGCGGAAGGACAGGGCCCCGGTAGTCACGGCGGTGGCGATGGCGTTGGGCGCGTCGGTCCAGCCGTTCACCAGGATGACGGCCAGGGTGAGGACCACCACCAGCAGGAGCCGCGGGTCGGTGAGCCGGGAGAGAAAGGCAAAGAATGAAATGGTCAAAATGGACACCCCCTCCCTCTAGTGTACGAGGGAGGGGGACGGGTTAGAAGGGCTTGCCCTCCGGGGGGCCTGCCGGGGGCGGAGTCCCCTCCGGGGGGTCCCCTTTCTTCTCGAAGAAAGGGGACGGAAAGAAGGACCAGG
>UQGJ01000006.1 GCA_900540545.1 uncultured Eubacteriales bacterium | reverse complement strand
TTCCGTCCTCTTTCTCAAATGAGAAAGAGGACCCCCGCGCGGGAGCGCCGCCCCCTGGAGGGGGACGCTCCGAATCGTTCTTACCCCAGCTGTACTCGCTCGATCCCCTCTAGCGCCTCGTTGACCAGACCTTCGATGTCCAGGGGGGCCTCGATGGTCTCGATCTCGTCCAGCTTGGGGCGGGTCCGGGGGTGGCGGGGGGTAAAGACGGTGCAGCAGTCCTCGTAGGGGAGGATGGAGGTCTCGAAGGTGCCGATTTTCCGGGAGAGCTGGACCACCTCCTCCTTGTCCATGCCCACCAGGGGGCGGAACACGGGCATCCCCACCACGGCCCCGGTGACGGCCATGGCGTCCATGGTCTGGCTGGCCACCTGGCCCAGGCTCTCGCCGGTGACCAGGGCGTGGGCGCCGACTCGGTGGGCCACCGCCTCGGAGATGCGCATCATGAACCGGCGCATGAGCAGGGTGAAGTAATCCTCGGGGCAGGAGCGGCGCAGCTCCTCCTGGATGTGGGTGAAGGGGACCACGTGGACGGTGAGCCGCCCGGTCCAGGGGGTGAGGAGCCTGGCCAGGTCCAGGACCTTTTCCTTGGCCTCGGGGGAGGTGTAGGGGTAGGAGTAGAAGTGGACCATCTCCAGGGCCAGACCCCGACGGGCCATCATCCAGGAGGAGACGGGGGAGTCGATGCCCCCGGAGAGGAGGCTCACGGCCTTGCCGCTGGTGCCCACGGGCAGGCCGCCGGCCCCCGGAACGGGATCGGCGTGGACGAAGGCGGCGTAGTCCCGGACCTCCAGATGGATAGAGAGTTGGGGGTGGTGGACGTCCACGTGGAGGTTGGGGTACAGGTCGTCCAGCTCGCCGCCCACCCACTGGCTGAGGGCGATGGAGGTCATGGGGAAGGACTTGTCCGCCCGCTTGGATTCCACCTTGAAGGTCTTTTCCCCCACCAGGTAGTCGGCCAGATAGGACTGGACGGTGGCCAGCATGGCCTCCTTGGTCTTTTCGCAGGCCTTGGCCCGGCTCAGGCCGATGACGCCAAAGACCTTCTGCATAGCGTCGTAGGCGGCGTCCATGTCGCAGGTGTCCTCCAGGGGCTCCACGTAGCAGATGGACTGGCGGGTGTAGACCTTGAACTTGCCCAGGGGGCGCAGGCGGCGGGTGATGTTGGACTTGAGCTTGTCCTCAAAGGTATAGCGGTTGACCCCCTTGAGCACCAGCTCGCCCAGCTTCAGCAGAATCATTTCAGTCATGTGTTATGTTAACTCCTTTAAGATGAAGAATTGACAATTGAGAATGGATAATGGACAATGACGCCCACTCCCCCCGGAGGGCAACCCCCCGGCAGGGATTTACCTCTGCAAATACATACTCTCCCGGTACTGGATGGCCTCTGCCAGGTGCTGGGGTTGGATATTCGCCTCCCCGTCCAGGTCGGCGATGGTGCGGGCCACCCGCAGGATGCGGTCATAGCTCCGGGCGGTGAGGCCCATGTGCTCATAGGCCCCCCGGAGCAGGTCAGCGCACTCCTCGTCCAGGGCGCAGTAAGCCTGCAGCTCCTTGGGCCCCATGTGGGCGTTGCAGTCGGGACCGGCGGGGCCGAAGCGGGCGGTCTGGATGGCGCGGGCGGCGTCCACCCGGCCCTTGATGTCCGCCGAGGACTCCCCGGCGGGCTTCTGGGACAGGTCGTCGTAGTCCAGGGGCGGCACCTCCACGTAGAGGTCCACCCGGTCCAGCAGGGGGCCGGACAGCTTGCCCAGGTATTTCTCCACGTCCCCCTCAGAGCAGCGGCAGCGGTCCGAGTAGCCGTACCAGCCGCACTTGCAGGGGTTCATGGCGCACACCAGCATGAACCGGGCGGGGAAGGTCTCGCTGCCGGTGGCCCGGGTGATTTGGACCTGGCCGTCCTCCATGGGCTGGCGGAGGGACTCCAGCACATCCTTGTGGAACTCGGGCAGCTCGTCCAGAAAGAGGACGCCGTGGTGGGCGAGAGAAATCTCGCCGGGCCGGGGCAGCGGGGTGCCGCCGCCTGCCATGCCCATGGCGGAGATGGTGTGGTGGGGGGCGCGGAAGGGCCGCTGGGTCAACAAGGGCCGGTCCTTGCCGGTGAGGCCCATCACCGAGTGGACGGCGGTGGACTCCAGGGCCTCCCGCTCCGTCATGGCCGGGAGGATGGAGGGCAGGCGCCGGGCCAGCATGGACTTGCCGGAGCCCGGCGGGCCCACCATGGCGATATTATGCCCGCCCGCGGCGGCGATCTCCAACGCCCGCTTCACGTTTTCCTGGCCCTTGACCTCAGAGAAGTCGGGGCCGGGGGTCTCCCCTGCTAAGGGAGTCCACGCCTCGGCGGGGGCCAGGGGGACCTCCCCCCGGAGATGGGCGGCCAGAGCCTGGACCGTGGGGACGGGGTAGACGGTGAGGCCCCCGGCCAGGGTGGCCTCGGCGGCGGAGTCGGCAGGGACGTAGAGGGTGTCGAGACCCGCCGCACGGGCCGCCAGGGCCATGGGGAGCATACCCGTCACTGGGCGGACCTCCCCGGACAGGGACAGCTCCCCCACAAAGGCGGACCGGGGACCGGGGGCGGGTATCTGCCCCCCGGCGGCCAGGATGCCCACCAGAATGGGCAGGTCGTAGACAGTGCCCGCCTTTTTCCGGTCGGCGGGGGCCAGATTCACGGTGATGCGGGAGACGGGAAAGGTGAAGCCGCAGTTCTTCACCGCCGAGCGGACCCGCTCCCGGGCCTCCTTCACCGCCGTGTCGGGCAGGCCCACGATGTCGAAGTTGGGCAGGCCGCCGGACAGGTCGCACTCCGCCGTCACCACGTAGCCGGTGATGCCGTGGAGGCCCAGAGAGGTCAATTTACAAAGCAAGAAGCCCGCCCCCGTTCCGTTGTTGCAGTACGTCTTAATATACCTTATTTACAAATGGTTTGCAAGGGACGGGGCTGGGGTGTATGATTTTTGTGTCCCCAGTCACAAATGGGGGCGCTGAATCGTCTATCCTAGTGGATCACTAAACGAACAGGAGGTGCCGTGATGAAAAAATGGACTGCGATCGTTCTCTGCCTGGCGCTGCTGGTGCCGGGCACGGGAGCCCTGGCCGCGGGCGGGCGGGACGTGGGCTTTGAGGCCGGCCTGGCCCAGAGCCTGCAGGAGCTGGACCTATTCCGGGGCGTGGGAGAGGGGGCCGATGGGGCCGCCGCGTTTGAGTTGGAGCGGGCCGCCAGCCGGGTGGAGGCCGTGGTGATGCTGGTCCGGTCCCTGGGCAAGGGGGCCGAGGCCGAGGGCCACGCCAAGACCCACCCCTTCACCGACGTGCCCGCCTGGGCGGACGGCTACGTGTCCTACGCCTATGAGCAGGAGCTGGCCAGGGGGGTATCCGACACCCTGTTCGGCGCAGAGGACCCGGTGACGGCGGAGATGTACCTCACCTTCACCCTGCGGGCGCTGGGGTACTCGGACCAGTGGGACTTCGGCTGGGACTGGCCCTGGGGCCTGGCGGCCTGGACCGGCATCCTGCCGCCCCGGGTGGCCTGGGACGGCTTCCTCCGGGCCGACGCGGTGGACGTGACCACCGCCGCCCTCTACGCCACCCTCAAGGGCGGCGAGACGCCCCTCCATGTGAAGCTGGAGCGGGAGGGGGCCTTTTCGGCGGAGCGGTTCGCCCAGGTGTTCCCGGCGGACCCCTTCGCGGACTACCGGCGCATCGACGGACAGCTCACCGCCGCCGTGGCCGACCGGGTCCCTCTGGGGCAGGTGAGCGGAAGCCGCTACCGCTCGGAGCATCACATCATCCTGGACGTGGCGGAGGGGGACGGCGTGCTGACCGTCACGGCCTTTGGCTCCTACTCCAACGTGGACCTGCGGGAGGACAACACCATCGGCAGCTATGGCTACAACGGCATCGCCCCCCAGCTCTGGCTGCTGGAGCTGGACCCGGAGACCTTGGAGCGCCGGTCTTTCCGCATGGAGTCGGAGCTGACGGCAGAGGGGAAGGCCGTGGAGGACTGCTTCCCGGCCCACGTGCTGGAAAAGCGGGACCGGGCGTGGAGCAGCGGCGCGTATATCCCGGCGCTGGACGCCAAACGGGCGCTGAACCTGGGCCACGCGGGCTACCGGGACTCCACCCACGACGAGGCCCTGCTGGACATCCTGGACGGCTTCGGCTACTACGAGGGGCAGCGGCTGGAGACGGAGGACTGCACCATCCTGCAGTATTACATCGGCGGCACGTCTCGGGGCACCTACGCCGCCCTGGCGCTCATCTACAAGCCCGGCTCCGCGCCGGGGGACGGGGCCTTGGTGGACCTGCCCATCCCGGGGGACTGGGATTGGTATCAGAACAGCCACGGGCCGGACACGCTGGAGCTGAGTCAGGACCAAAAGACGCTGACCTACACCTACCACTTTGACGAGCGGCAGGCGAACTCCTACTCCGAGGGCACGGAGACCGTGTCCCACGAGGCGGGGACCTATGTGTATACGGTGGACCTGCCCTCCGGGGAGGTCAGCCTGGAGCTGGTGCCCAATTAGGGTCTCCGGGGGGCGGAATCCTGCTGTTTGGTCAAATTGGAAGGACCAATTTTGGGCGCTCTGCCAAAAATCTTCGTTGGAAGGAAGATTCGATTTACAAATGGAACAGAAAGTGATAGTATAAGGGGCGAAAAAGTGGATGAACGTCCATTTGAATAAGGAGGAACGATCAACATGGCAAGAGCAAAGAAGTCCATGGACGGCAACACCGCCGCCGCGCACGTATCGTACGCGTTCACCGAGGTTGCCGGTATCTACCCCATCACGCCCTCCAGCCCCATGGCCGACTACGTGGACCAGTGGGCCGCCCAGGGCCGGAAGAACATCTTTGGCGATCCCGTCCGGGTCATTGAGATGCAGTCCGAGGCCGGCGCCGCCGGCACCGTGCACGGCTCTCTGGCCGCCGGCGCCCTGACCACCACCTACACCGCCTCTCAGGGCCTGCTGCTGATGATCCCCAACATGTACAAGATCGCGGGCGAGCTGCTTCCCGGCGTGTTCCACGTCTCCGCCCGTACCGTGGCCACCCAGAGCCTGAATATCTTCGGCGACCACTCCGACGTGATGGCCTGCCGCCAGACCGGCTTCGGTATGCTGGCCGAGTCCAACCCCCAGGAGGTCATGGACCTGGGCGCCGTGGCCCACCTGGCCGCCATCAAGGGCCGCGTCCCCTTCGTCAACTTCTTCGACGGCTTCCGGACCTCCCACGAGATCCAGAAGATCGAGATCTGGGACTACGACGACCTGAAGGACATGGTGGACATGGACGCCGTCAACGCCTTCCGCGCCCGCGCCCTGAACCCCGAGCATCCCACCATGCGCGGCTCCCACGAGAACGGCGACATCTTCTTCCAGCACCGTGAGGCCTGCAACGCCTACTACGACGCCGTGCCCGAAATCGTCGAGGACTACATGCACCAGGTCAACGCCAAGCTGGGCACCAACTACGAGTTGTTCAACTACTATGGCGCGCCCGACGCCGACCGCGTCATCATCGCCATGGGCTCCATCTGCGACGTCACCGAGGAGGTCGTGGACTACCTGAACGCCAACGGCGAGAAGGTGGGCCTGCTGAAGGTCCGCCTGTACCGCCCCTTCCGCGCCGACAAGATGCTGGCCGCCATCCCCGCCACCGCCACCAAGATCGCCGTGCTGGACCGCACCAAGGAGCCCGGCAGCCAGGGCGAGCCCCTCTATCAGGACGTGGTCACCGCTTACGCCGTGGCCGGCCGTCAGGCCACCATCATCGGCGGCCGTTACGGCCTGGGCAGCAAGGATACGCCTCCCCGCAGCGTCTTCGCCGTGTATGAGGAGCTGACCAAGGACGCCCCCAAGCGCGAGTTCACCATCGGCATCGTGGACGACGTGACCAACCTGTCCCTGCCCGAGCACAAGTCCCCCAACACCGCGGCCCCCGGCACCATCGAGTGCAAGTTCTGGGGCCTGGGCGGCGACGGCACCGTGGGCGCCAACAAGAACTCCATCAAGATCATCGGCGACCACACCGACAAGTATGTCCAGGCGTACTTCCAGTACGACTCCAAGAAGACCGGCGGCGTGACCATCAGCCACCTGCGCTTCGGCGATAAGCCCATCCGCGCCCCCTACTACATCAACAAGGCCGACTTCGTGGCCTGCCACGTCCCCGCTTACATCATCAAGGGCTTCCCCATGGTCCGCGACGTGAAGCCCGGCGGCACCTTCCTCATCAACTGCCAGTGGTCCGACGCGGAGCTGGATAAGCACATGCCCGCCGTGGCCAAGCGCTACATCGCCGAGAACGACATCCAGGTCTACACCATCAACGCCATCGACCTGGCCCAGGAGATCGGCATGGGCAAGCGCACCAACACCATCCTCCAGTCCGCCTTCTTCAAGCTGGCGAAGGTCATGCCTGAGGCCGAGGCCATCGGCTACATGAAGGACGCCGCCACCCACTCCTACCTGAAGAAGGGCCAGGACGTGGTGGATATGAACCACAAGGCCATCGACGCCGGCGCCACCGCCTTCCACAAGTTCGACGTGCCCGCCTCCTGGAAGGACGCCAAGGACGAGAAGGACACCCAGACCCTCTCCGGCCGTCCCGAGACCGTGAAGATGGTCAAGGAGATCATGGAGCCCGTGGGCCGCATGGACGGCGACAGCCTGCCCGTTTCCGCCTTCGCCGAGGGCCACGTGGACGGCACCTTCGAGCAGGGCGCCGCCGCCTACGAGAAGCGCGGCGTGGCCGTCAGCGTACCCGTGTGGAACGCCGAAAAGTGCATCCAGTGCAACCAGTGCTCCTACGTCTGCCCTCACGCCACCATCCGCGCCTACGCTCTGGACGAGAACGAGGCCAAGAACGCCCCCGCCGCCTCCAAGATCGTGGACATCAAGGCCGGCAAGGGCAAGGGCCAGTACCAGTTCGCCCTGGCCGTCAGCCCCCTGGACTGCATGGGCTGCGGCGTCTGCGTGGGCATCTGCCCGGTGAAGGCCCTGGAGATGGTTCCCCAGGAGTCCCAGGCCGAGCAGCAGGCCGTGTTCGATTACATGGTCGCCAACGTCACCGACAAGACCGACGTGTCCGACACCACCTCCGTCAAGGGCAGCCAGTTCAAGCAGCCCCTGCTGGAGTTCTCCGGCTCCTGCGCCGGCTGCGCCGAGACCAGCTATGCCCGCCTGATCACCCAGGTCTGCGGCGACCGGATGTACATCTCCAACGCCACCGGCTGTTCCTCCATCTGGGGCGGCCCGGCTGCCACCTCCCCCTTCACCGTGAACAAGGAGGGCCACGGTCCCGCCTGGGCCAACTCCCTGTTTGAGGACAACGCCGAGCACGGCCTGGGCTTCTTCTACGGCCAGAAGGCCCTCCGCGACCGTCTGGTGGAGAAGACCAAGGCCCTGCTGGCCATCGACTACACCGCCCCCGAGCTGAAGGCCGCCGCCCAGGCGTGGCTGGACACCCTGGAGGACGGCACCGCCAACGCCGAGGCCACCAAGAAGTACGTCACCGAGCTGGAAGAGTGCCGCATGAGCGTGGACGACTGCGTCGCCTTCACCAACAGCCCCGCCGCCGCCGGCATCTTCGGCGACAAGCTGGGTGAGATGAAGGCCCACGCCCAGGAGATGAAGGCCGCGGGCAAGGAGTTCTGCGACTGCGAGGCCTGCACGCTGTGCACCGAGATCCTGGCCCACAAGGAGTTCCTCGCCAAGAAGTCCATCTGGATCTTCGGCGGCGACGGCTGGGCCTACGACATCGGCTTCGGCGGCCTGGACCACGTGCTGGCCTCCGGCGAGGACGTGAACGTCATGGTCTTCGACACCGAGGTGTACTCCAACACCGGCGGACAGGCCAGCAAGGCTACCAACGTGGGCGCCGTCGCCCAGTTCGCGGCCGCCGGCAAGGCCATGCCCAAGAAGTCCCTGGCCGAGATCGCCATGAGCTACGGCTACGTCTACGTGGCCCAGGTGGCCATGGGCGCCAACCTCCAGCAGACCCTGAAGGCCATCAACGAGGCCGAGCAGTATCACGGCCCCTCCCTCATCATCGGCTACGCCCCCTGCGAGATGCACTCCATCAAGGGCGGCATGACCAACTGCCAGAGCGAGATGAAGAAGGCCGTGGAGTGCGGCTACTGGAACATGTTCCGCTTCAATCCCGACCTGAAGAAGGAGGGCAAGAGCCCCTTCATTCTGGACTCCAAGGCCCCCGCTGACGGCTATCAGGAGTTCCTGATGAACGAGGCCCGCTACTCCGCCCTGACCCGCGCCTTCCCCGAGCGCGCGGAGAAGCTCTTCCGGGAGAACGAGGAGCTGGCCAAGGCCCGCTACGCCCACCTGGTCAAGCTGCAGGAGCTGTACTCCTAAGTGAGATAAGAAAGGCCCGCGCACCGAATGAGGTGCGCGGGCCTTTTTTTGTCCGTCTGCGAGTGGGGACGCTTGATTTGGAGCGCCCCCCTCCGGGGGGACGGCGCTCCCGCGCGGGGGTCCCCTTTCTCGTTTGAGAAAGGGGACGGAAAGAAAACCAGGGCTGCGGCCCTGGACCCATGGGGCGGCGCCGACGAGGCATGGAGGTCGAAACCGGCTAGAGCAAACAAGTCTGCCCTTCCGTTTCCGCCCCGGCCGTTACGGCCTAATATGTAATCGTTCACCCCCCATGCGCTGGCGCGGCGCGCCTAGCATGGCAATGCCCGGCAAGGCTGGTCTCTTATCATGTGGGGCGCGACGACCCGGCGCGCCATGCACCAGCCCACCCTTGTAGGGGCCGCTCACTGGGCGGCCCGTGCAAACTAGCAAAGGGAGTTATGCCAATTCAAAACCGCTTCAACCAATGGCGGCTTGTTTGCACCGAGTAAAACGCAACTACTATCAAGTCTTGCCGGGTCATATGCCGAGGGGCGGCAACCGGAGTTGTTCAATTGCCAGACCAATATGAGCTGCAACGGCTATCAAGTCTTGCCAGACCCCAAAACCCGTACCGCCGCCCGGCCGTTCCCCGGGGTCCAGGGGGCGGCGGGTAGGGCCACATGCGTGGCCCGTGCCGCTCCCTGGTCCTTCTTTCCGTCCCCTTTCTTCGAGAAGAAAGGGGACCCGCCGGAGCCCCTTTACCTCCCCCGTCTTGTACCCACCGTAGCCGAGGGCGACACGTTGCCCGCGCCCAGGCCGTAGGGTCCGGCGGGGACCTGGCCCACGCCGGGGACGTTGACCGTAGGGACATTGGCCCCGCCGCCGGTCTGGCCGGGGCGCTGGCCGGGGAGGTAGAAGGTGACGAACTTCACCGAGAAGATGTCGCAGACCACAAAGGTCTGGCTGGTCTCCTCGTAGAGAGTCAGGTAGCTGCGGCCGACGGAGTAGAGGATGCCGTGCTTTTGGGTCATGGCCTGGGTGCCCACCAGGAATTCGCAGACCACGAAGTTGCCCAGGTTGTCGGACAAAATCTGCTGCATGGACCCCTGCATGGTGCTGGTATTGAAATTCTCTGTGGGCGGGGTCACCAGTGCGCCGTTTTCCTGGGCCGCGTTTAGGGCGATGTCCCGCACCCCGTCAGGGAAGAATTGAGCCATAAAAATACTCCTTTTCAGTCAACTAGGTTTCGGCATAAGCGTCGGTGGGGTTGTAAAAGCAGTGGTCCCCGATGCGCACCACGAACTCCCCCACCTTAGAGGGAAAGTTGGGGCGGCAGTTGGGGCTGAAGGGGTTGAAGTACCACAGGGCGAAGCCCAGGTTGGTCAGCCGGTTCCCGGCGATGGCCCACTCGGCGATCTCCCAGTGGATGGGCTCGGCGGACATGTTGTAGATGTTCTGGGAATTGGGCCGCCCCCGGATGGTCTCCCGGACGCAGTCGAACTGGCCGGGCTGGTAGATCACCGCCCGGATGGTAGGCTCCAGGCGGCCGTACTCCCCGTAGTCCACCTGGACCCGGTTCATCACCACGCAGGCCACGGCCTTCATGCCCTGTTCCCCCTCCCCGCCCGCCTCGCAGCGGATGATGCGGGCCAGGATTTCTGTATCGGTCATCGGATTCCCCCCAAAAAATCAGTCGGGTAAGGTGTCGTCGGCGGTCAGCCCTCGCTGGCAGCGCTCCACAAAGTCCAGGTCTTGGTAGCGCAGGATCCCCGCCGCCAGCACGAGGAGGGAGGCCCAGACGTTGGTGCGGGCCGAGCGCTGGGCCACGCAGTCGTCCCCGGCCTCCGCCCGGCGGAGGGTATCCAGGGCCAGACACAGGAAAAAGCCCAGGGCCCCCACGATGATGGCCGAGGCTTTGTGCTTGATGGGGTAGACCGGGGGCAGGGCGGCGGCGGCCTCCGTCTCCCCCCGGAGGGTCAGGCATAGCCCGTCGCGCTGGATGGACACCGACCAGAAGGACAGCAGGGTGGCGGCGATGATGAGCAGCAGGAAGCCCAGGGAGGTGTCCACGGTGCCCAATTGTTGACATAAAACCATTTTGGCGGCGTCGGCCTGTTTATCCACCCAATCACCCCGTTTCCTGTGTTCTGACCCCATTCTATACCAAAGGGCGGGGAAAGGTGCGCCTTGACAGAGCATAGGGAGTGCCCATATAATAAGGGAAAGAGCAGAACAAAGAGGAAAAAGGAGTTGACGGGAATGAAGTGTGAACACTGTGGACAGGAGGCCCAGGAGGGCATGGCGTTCTGCCCGGCCTGCGGAACGGCGCTGCAGAAGGAAGAACCCCGGCCCGACCCCTGGGAGGTCCAGGCGGAGGCGTTCCGTACCCCGGTCAAGACCCCGGACCCGGAGCCTGCCCCCGTGGAGCCGCCCCACGCCCCGGAGCCGCCCAAGCCCTACTGGCAGAGCAACGCCGGACAGGGGGAGGCCGCGCCCCAGCAGCCCCCGGCTTACACCTATCAGGGGAGCGCCACGCCTCCACCCCAGAACCCCTCCAGCCAGTACGCCTATCAAGGTGGGCCGGTGGGCGGCGGGACCCGGCCCGAGAACACCACCAACAACTCCATGGCGGTGGTGGGTCTGGTGCTGGGGGTGGTCTCCCTGCTCATCAACTTTTTCGGCATCGTGGGGCTGGCCGCGGTCATCTGCTCCGCCATGGGCCTGTCCCAAATCAAGCGGACGGGCCAGCGGGGCAAGGGCATGGCAGTGGCCGGGCTGGTGCTGGGCATTTTGGCCATTCTGTGGGGGCTGGTGAGCCTGCTCATTCTGGTGGGGTCCTTCGTGTCCTATTCCTCCGGCCCCCGGTTCTATTAAGCGGATAAAAAAGAGGGCCGCGTATTCACAAGGAATACGCGGCCCTCTTTTTGTGCTTTATACGGTCTTGGCCCCGCCGAACTCGGCCAGGACCAGGTCCTTATTCTTGTCGGAGACCCAGCCGATGGACCACTGGGAGGCGAAGAGCAGCAGTTGGTTGCCCTTGTAGTCCTCCACCAGCTTCACGTCGGTGCCCAGGATCAGCTCATCCTCCTTCACCGGCTCCTCCGAGTCGTTGACGATCCAGCGCAGATACTCGTAGGGCAGGCCCTCCATGTAGAGGTCCACGCCGTACTCGCTTTTCAGGCGGTACTCCAGCACGTCGAACTGGAGGGTGCCCACCACGCCCACGATGACCTCCTCCATGCCGGTGTAGGGGGTCTTGAAGATTTGGATGGCGCCCTCCTGGGCGATCTGCTCCATGCCCTTGAGGAACTGCTTGCGCTTCATGGTGTCCAGGCTCCGCACCCGCTTGAAGTGCTCCGGGGCAAAGGTGGGGATGGGGTCGAACTGGAACTTCTTTCCGGGGGTGCACAGGGTGTCCCCGATGGAGAAGATGCCGGGGTCGAACACGCCGATGATGTCCCCGGCGTAGGCCTCCTCAATGATTTCCCGCTCGGCGGCCATGAGCTGCTGGGGCCGGGAGAGCTTCAGCTTCTTGCCCCCCTGGACGTGGTAGACCTCCTTATCCGCGTCGAACCGGCCGGAGACCACCCGCATGAAGGCGATGCGGTCCCGGTGGGCCTTGTTCATGTTGGCCTGGATCTTGAACACGAAGGCGGAGAAGTCGTCGTCCATGGAGTCCACGATGCCGTCCCCGGCCAGCCGGGGCAGGGGGGGCGTGGTCATACGGAGAAAGTCCTCCAGGAAGGGCTCCACGCCGAAGTTGGTGAGGGCGGAGCCGAAGAACACGGGGGAGAGCTTGCCGTGGCGGACCCGGTCCATATCGAAGTCGCAGGACGCGCCGTCCAGCAGCTCGATGTCGTCGGAGAGCTGGGCGCGGAACTTGGCCCCGATGAGCTCGTCCAGGTTGGGGTCGTCCAGGCCCACCTCCACCGCCGTGGCCTGCTTGGAACCGCCGTTGGAGGTGAAGTGGATGATCTCCTTCTTGTCCCGGTCGTACACGCCCTTGAAGTCCTTGCCGCAGCCGATGGGCCAATTGACGGCGTAGGTGTCGATGCCCAGCTCGTGTTCGATCTCCTGGCACAGCTCGAAGGGGTCCCGGGCCTCCCGGTCCATCTTGTTGATAAAGGTGAAGATGGGGATGTCCCGCAGGACGCAGACCTTGAAGAGCTTCCGGGTCTGGGCCTCCACGCCCTTGGCCGCGTCGATGACCATCACGGCGGAGTCGGCGGCCATCAGGGTGCGGTAGGTGTCCTCGGAGAAGTCCTGGTGGCCGGGGGTGTCCAGGATGTTGATGCAGAAACCCTCGTACTGGAACTGCATCACCGAGGACGTGACGGAGATGCCGCGCTGCTTCTCGATCTCCATCCAGTCGGAGGTGGCGGCGCGGGAGTTCTTCTTCCCCTTGACCACGCCCGCTTGGGCGATGGCCCCGCCGTAGAGCAGGAATTTTTCGGTGAGGGTGGTCTTACCGGCGTCGGGGTGGGAGATGATGGCAAAGGTGCGGCGCCGGGAAATTTCGGATTCGTATTTTGACAAGGCTGCGGCCTCCCTATTCACAGGCATTTTACAAGTTTTATCATTTTATCATAGGGAGAAGGGGAAATGCAAGGATTCCGGTCAGGTTGTCCAAGAAAAATACAGAAAAGCGAGGCCGCCCTTCCGGGGCGGCCTCGCTGGTTCAGAACCCGTACAGCCGGGAGATGGCAAACCCGCCCGTGACGGCGGCGGGGGCCGACGCGTGAAAGCGCAGGCCCACGTAGGCGCTGCCGGGGGCCATCTCGTAGTAGGTGCCGGAGACGGACAGGGGCGAGGCACCGTCCAGGGTCTGGGCTGTCCCTGTAAACTCCGTCAGGTCCTGCCGTCCCGTGACCGGGACCACCTGGATGTACCCCTCCCCCGGCAGCCGGGCCTGGATGAGATAGGACAGGCTGAACAGGGCCCGGCCGGTGAGCAGGATGCCTGTGCCGTCGGCGGTGACGGAGATGCCCGCGCTGGCGCCGGTGCCCAGGTAGGGGTAAAAGGACAGGTACTCCCCGTCGCTGTACGTCCGGGGCTGGATGAGAAACTGGGTGGCGGCCTGGACCGCCCCGCCGCCCACGCCCATGGGTCCGGCGGGGCCGGGGACGCCCTGGGGCCCGGTGGGGCCGGTGTCTCCCTTGAGGCCGCGGGGCCCTTCCGGGCCGCGGAGGCCCTGGGGGCCGGTGATGCCCTGGACCCCTTCCGGGCCTTGGGGGCCGCGCACGCCGGTGGGGCCCTGGGGTCCGGCGGGACCCTCCGGGCCGGGGTCGCCCCGTGGGCCGCGGGGACCCATGGGGCCCTCCACGCCCTGGGGGCCGGTGATGCCCCTGGGCCCCTCTGGCCCTTGCGGTCCAGTGGGGCCGGTGCTGCCCGTGGCCCCGGTGGCCCCGTCCCGTCCGGGGATGCCGTCCGCACCGGTGCGGCCCACGGGTCCGGCCGGACCAATAGCGCCTGTCGCGCCGGTGGGACCTTGGGGTCCGGTAGGCCCGGTGGGGCCGGGCATACAGGCGGTGGGCGGATAGGGCGGGCAGGGCGGCGGACAGCAGCCCCAGCCCGGTAAGACTTCGTATTCCATGGTAAAACCTCCCGCTCCAGTGTATGCGAAAAATTCCCGCTTGACTTTGTCACGGTGTCAAGGTGTACTGTAAGGGTGGAACCGGTTCCCATCCAGATTTGTGAGGTAGTATAATGTTAACGATTGGCGCATTCTCCAAGCTGACGGGGGTCTCGGCCCGGATGCTGCGGTATTACGACGCCCTGGGCCTGCTGCGCCCCGACCAGGTGGGGGCCGACAACGGCTACCGCTACTATGGCGAGGGACAGATGCAGGACCTGGCGCGCATCGAGCGGCTGAAGCGGTACGGGTTCCCCCTGGGGGAGATCGGGCCGCTGCTGGCCCTGCCGGAGGACGAGCTGGCCCGGCGGGTCCACCGGCGGAGGCTGGAGGCCTACGCCCAGCTCAATGAGCTGCGGCAGAGCCTGCGCCGGATGGAACAAGACATCATCCAAATGGAGGGAATCGAAATGTTAAAGGAGCGCTATCATGTCATCATCTTGGAGGACCCGGCCCAGCGGGTCTTTTCCCTGCGCCGGACCATCAACGTGGCCGAGACCCACGCCCTGTTCCAGGACCTGCGCCGGGAGATGGCGGCCCGTGGGCTGAAACAGGCCGGGTGTACCCAGCAGCTCTATCACGGCGGGGAGTTCTCTTACGACGAGATGGACGTGGAGGCCCAGGTGGTGGTGGAGGGCGAGGACCCGGCGGTGACGGTGCGGCCCGCCCAGACCTGCGCGGCGGTGGTCCACACGGGGCCCTATGAGGAACTCAAGTACGCCTACGACGCCCTGTGCGCCTGGCTGGCCCAGCACACCGAGTACCGCGTCTGCGGTCCGGCCATCGAGCGGTATCTCAAGGACGAGGGCATGGTGGGCAGCCCGGAGGAGCTGGAGACGGGGGTGCTGTTCCCCGTGACGAAGGAGGCGTAAAAGCGGACAGGGCGGCGGATTTTTCCGCCGCCCCACCCTTTTTGAAAAAAGAGTTGACAAGCTCCCCACTTTTGGATATAATAACATTCGCCGTTTGGACGATTAGCTCAGCTGGTATGAGCATCCGCTTGACGTGCGGGAGGTCACAGGTTCGAATCCTGTATCGTCCACCAAAAAGAAGGACAACATCTTCGGATGTTGTCCTTCTTTTTTGGGTTTCGCCGCCTTTGGCGGCTCCACCCTTCGGAGATTTCAATGCTCGGGGCAAGTGAATTGCCCCTTTCATTCTATTCCCAATAGACCTCCCGCGAAAGTCCGGCGGCCTTGACCCGGCGGAGGAAGGCGGCGGCTTCCGATTCCTGCCCCGGCAGGAGGGGGATTTCCAGCGCCGCGCCCTGGCGGGGTGTGACCTGGAGGACCCGGCCCTTCCGGCCTTTGGGTTCCACCGACACCCGGGACACCTCTGCCCAGCGGAGGTAGGCGGTTTGGGTGCCGTAGGAATCGGTGAAAATGACCGCGAGACCCCGGTCCAGGCCGCCCAGAAAATATTCCGGGTCCGTCTTCTGAAAGAGCCGCCGGGCCCTGCCCTGGAGCCACAGGAAGTCCAGCAGGGGCGCGCCGAAGCGGTAGCACAGCCGGGCGGTGTGGTACATGGCGTAGCTGTCCTCCAGCAGCCGGTCCAGGGCCGGGGTACCGGGGTGGACGGTGGGGAAGGGGGCCTCCGGGGGATTGCCCAGCAGCAGGTTGAGGACGGGGCGGAGTTGCTCCTCCTTCACCACGTTATAGGAAAAGGCGAGCTGCCGGCCCCCCTTCAGCTCCAGGGACACCGCGCAGCGCAGAAGCTGGAGCTGATAGGTGAGCATCCGAACCTCGCCGGGGGCGATGCGGCAGACCTGGACCCCGCGGTTCCCGCCGGTCTGGAGGCAGACTTGGCCGTCCCACCAGGCGGCGGCGTACTCCGGCCCGCCGCCGGACTGGGCCACCCGGGGGATGTAGGTCACGTTGCCGGGGGGCATCCCCAGACCCCGCCACCCCTCCAGGGCGGGGCGGAAGGGGGCGGGAAGCTCCTCCCAGGCGTAGATGCGCTTGGGCCAGGAGGCCAGGGTGGGGCGGCTGTCGAAGGGGAGGCTCATGGCCGTGCACCTCGCTGTCATTTTTGATTCAGGTCCAGTATATGCCTTTCCAAACGGCTTGTAAATACTGGTTACCGGCCTTGTCCCAGGGGGGAAAGCATGTTAAAATGGATGGGAATCACACAACAGGACCGGGAGGGTTGGTCAGACATGAGTGAGAAAAATGTATGCGCCGGCGTCATTGCCGAGGTGAAAAAGGCCGTGGTGGGCAAGGACGGGGTGCTGGTGGAGGTGCTTCTGGCCATTCTGGCCCGGGGACATATCCTGCTGGAGGACATCCCCGGCGTGGGCAAGACCACCATGGCCCTGGCCTTTTCCAAGGCCCTGGGGCTGGACTATAACCGGGTGCAGTTCACCCCCGACGTGATGCCCTCGGACATCACCGGCTTTTCCATCTGGAACAAGGCCACCGGCGCCATGGAGTACCAGCCGGGGGCGGTATTATGTAACCTGTTTTTGGCCGACGAGCTGAACCGGGCCACCAGCCGGACCCAGTCGGCCCTGCTGGAGGCCATGGAGGAGGGGCAGGTGACGGTGGACGGGGTGGCCCACCCAGTACCCCAGCCCTTTTTGGTCATCGCCACCCAGAACCCGGCGGGGGCGTCGGGGACCCAACTGCTGCCCGACTCCCAGATGGACCGCTTCATGGTCCGCCTCTCCATCGGCTACCCCGCCCCCGACCACGAGCTGGAGCTGCTGCGCCGCAAGCAGCGGGGGGAGAACGGGGGCGGCGTCCGCCAGGTGGTGGACCGCCAGGGCCTGGAGGCCCTCCGCTCCGCCGTGGACCGGGTCTACCTCTCCGACGAGGTGGGGGACTACATCGTCCGGCTGGTGAACGCCACCCGGACCGACCCCCTGATCGCCCAGGGGGCCAGCCCCAGGGCCACCCTGGCCGTGGCCGCCATGGGCCGGGCCATGGCCTACGTGCTGGGCCGGGACTACGTGGTCCCCAACGACATCCAGCAGGTGTTCCGGCACACGGTGGAACACCGGCTCCTCCTCTCCCCCCGGGCCGAGGGGGCGGAGGGCGGCAAGGCGGACCCGCTGGGGACTATCCTCCACAGCGTGAAGCCGCCCCGGCTGGAGTAAGCCGTGGCCGGCCGAAGGATCGGCTACGGGATTGCCCTGGCCCTGGCGGTCCTGTTTGTCATCAACTATACCGGGTTTCTGGCCTGGTTCACCCTGGTGCTGTGCCTGTGCCTGCCCCTGCTGTCCCTGCTGGTGAGCCTGCCCGCCCTGCTGGGGTGCCGGGTGGAGGTCCGCCCCCACGGGGACGGGGTGGAGCGGGGTGGACAGGCCCGGTGGCGGGTGACGGTGGCAGGGGGCGCCCATCTGCCCTTCGCCCGGTGCACCCTGCGCATGGAGACCGTGAACCGCCTCACCGGGGCGGCGTCCCGGCGCCGGGTGGTGCTGGCCGGGGGCTCCCGGGGGGTGCTGGTGGAGGAGCCGGCGGACACCGCCCACTGCGGGGCCCTGGAGTGCCGGGTGACCCAGGTGCGGGTGGTGGACTGCCTGGGCCTGTTCGCCCTCCGCCGCCCCGCTCCGCCGGCGGCGGAGTGGTTCGTGCTGCCCGTCCCGGCGGCGGGGGCGGAACTTGTCCTGCCCCAGGACACGGCCCAGGAGGGGACCACGCTGAAGCCCCGCCCCGGCGGCGGGCCGGGGGAGGACTACGACCTGCGGCCCTACCGGCCGGGGGATTCCATGCGCTCCATCCACTGGAAGCTCTCCTCCAAAAAGGACGATTTGGTGGTCCGGGAGACTCTGGAGCCCCACCGGCCCGTCCTGGTCCTCACCTTTGACCACTTCGGGACGGCCGACGGCCTGGACGCCACCCTGGACCGGCTGGCGGGCCTGTCCCTGGCCCTGCTGGAGCGGGACCGGCCCCACGTGGTCCAGTGGGCGGAGCCGGTCTCCGGCAAGGTGCGGAGCTGCCCGGTCTCTGACGAGACTGGGCTGTCGGCCTGCCTGCGGGCGGCCCTGTCCGACCCCGGCCCGGCCTCCGGGCGGTCCGTGCTGGACGCCCCCATCCGGGTGCCGGGGCGGGAGGGCGCCCTCCGCCACTTCCACGTCACCGGGGGAGAGGGGGCGGCGTCATGAGACGGCATCCCAGAGTCCGGCCCGAGAAGCGTGGGCCGCTGATGGTGCTGGGGGACGGGCTGCTGCTCTTCCTGACCCTGGCCGGGACCCTCTTCTCCTTCACCACCGCCTATCACATCGGGACCGACGTTCCGGCCATGCTCCTCTGGTGCGGCGTGGTGGCGGCGGTCTTTCTGACCGTGTTCTCCCTGCCCCGGCGGCGGTGGGTCCCCCTGCTGCTGTTGGGGGCGGGGTACGCCTTCGGCCTGTGGTGGCTGTGGGATGGGCTGTGGCTGGGGGGCGTGTCGGTCTACTGCTCTTTTATCAACAGTCTGGCCGACGTGGTGTCCAGCATCGGACACATCTACCCCCTGGCCCAGCTTACCGACGGCATGTGGCAAAGCGTCACCGCCCTGTGGCTCATGGCGGCCACGGCGGCCCTAGGCCTGCTGGCGGGCTGGGGCGTGGTCCGGGCCCGCCGCCTGCTGCCGGTCTTTTGCGTCACCTTCCCGCCCCTGGTGCCCATCCTGATGGTGACCCGGGCCCCGGACTGGCTGCCCCTGATGGTGCTGGCGGCCTGCTGGTGCACCCTGCTGCTCACCGGCCTGTGCGCCCGGCAGGACCCGGCGGGGAGCGCAAGGCTCACCCTGCTGGCCCTGCCCACCTCCGCCCTGCTGTTGGCCCTGCTCACGGCGGTCCTGCCCCAGGAGGGCTACCGGCAGCCTCAGTGGGCCGGGGAGGCCCGGGGGGCGCTGCTGGACCAGCTGGCCCGGTTCAATCTGGAGGGCGGCCTGCTGGACGGGCCGGGTCTGAGCGTCTCCGGCTCCACCGGGACGGTGAATCTGGCCGCCGCCGGGCCCCGACGCTTCAACAACCGCATGGCCCTCCGGGTGGAGCAGGCCGCGCCGGGGACCCTCTACCTCCGGGGCCACTCCGCCGCCGTCTACGACGGGCAGAGCTGGCAGCCCCTGGACGAGAAGCTATACGACGATTTGGCGGGGATGGAGGTCTCCCCCTTCAACTTCGCATCCCATTTGGAGAACGGCCGCAGCTGGAACGAGCCCGTCTCCATCCAGGAGTTCAACGCCAACGGCGGGACGGCGGAGGATACGGTGCACACCTTCCAGATTTGGAACGCCGGAGCCCCGGGCGGGTGTATCTATTTTCCCTATCAACTGGTCACAGAGCCGGAGGGGCTGGCGGGGGGCAGTTTTGTCCACGACGCCTATCTGGCCCGGGACATGGGGGTGTGGCGGCACACATTGCGCTACCGAACGGACGCCCAGCCGGGCAGCCTGCGGACTCTGGACCAGTCCGCCGCCCTGTCGGAGCTGACCTACCGGGCCTTTGCCTACGAGCACTATCTGGATGTGCCGGAGGGCTTCGTGGCGGGGCTGGACCCGGTCTGGCGGGATTTGGTGCAGCTGGGCCGGTACCGGGGACAGACCATGGACCCGGTGGGTCTGGCCGAGGTGGTGGCCCGGACGCTGGACCACGAGACGGTCTACGATGCCGAGACCCCCTATACCCCGGAGGGGGAGGACTTCGTCCGCTACTTCCTCGATGAGAGCCACCGGGGTTACTGTATGCACTACGCCAGCGCCGGGACCCTGCTGTTCCGGGCCATGGGGGTGCCCGCCCGGTATGTCAGCGGGTTCGTCACCAACGTGCCCGCCTCGGGCCGGGTCCAGGTGCCCGACTCCGCCGCCCACGCCTGGGTGGAGATCTATCTGGACGGCTACGGCTGGTATCCCGTGGACGTGACCCCCGGCTACCGCAGCGGGGAGCTGATCCCCGGCGGGGACGTGACCCTCGATATGGAGGTGGAGCCCCCCGCCCCCACCCCCACGCCTACCCCGGCCCAGGAGAGTGCGTCGCCCAGCGCCGCCCCCACCCCCAGTCCGGCCCCCCAGGGCGGGACCGGGCAGACGGAGGACGGGGCTGGCTGGGGCTGGCTGTGGGTCCCCCTGGGGGTCCTGGGGCTGGCGGCGCTGCTGTGCCTGCACCTGTGGTGGGCCGGACGCCGGGAGCGCCGGTATGCCGCAAGCGATGATGCCAACCGGGCGGCCCTGTATTTCTACGGCCGCCTCCGTGCGCTGGCCCCCTGGGGCGGCCGGGAGGACGGCCGCCTGAGAGAATTGGCGGAGAAGGCCCGGTTCAGCCAGCATATCCTGACCCCGTCCGAGCGGGACGAGGCCGCCCGCTTATACCGCCGTGAGGCGGCCCGGGTGGAGTCCGCCCTGCCCAAGTGGAAACGGTGGGTGTTCCGCTACGTGCGGGGGAGGCATTGAGAGCCGACAATGAATTGAGAATGATGCCCACGGGGCGGCCCGTACAGACTCCCAATGGGCAAAAGGCCAATTCAAACACGCTTTAACCACTGGCGGCTTGTTTGCACCGAGTAAAACGCAACTACTATCAAGTTTTGCCGGGTGATATGCCGAGGGGCGGCAGCCGAAGTCATTCCAGCGCCAGACCGATACGAGCTGCAACAGCTTGCAAGTCTTGCCAACCATCATAACCCGTACCGCCGCCCGGCCGTCCCCGGGGTCCAGGGGGCGGCGGGTAGGGCATTAAAAATGCCCGTAGCCGCCCCCTGGTTTTCTTTCGGTTCCTTTCTCAAACGAGAAAGGAACGCCCCAGGCAGGGCCCGCCCCTGCCCGTCCCCCCAAACAGAAAGCGAGGAACCACCATGGAACGAAAAACCGCCCTCATCACCGGCGCCAGCCGCGGCATCGGCGCGGCCACGGCCCGGGCCTTCGCCGCCGCGGGCTATGACGTGGCCATCCACTACCACACCGCCCGGGCGGCGGCGGAAGACTTGGCGGCGGAGCTGGCCCGGTACGGCGGCCGGACCATGACCGTCCAGGCCGATGTGGCCGACCCGGACCAGGTCAAGAATATGGTTGACAATGTGTTGGATAATTTTTGTCAACTTGACATTCTGGTATGCAACGCCGGGGTGGCCTGGACGGGACTTCTCTGCGATATGACGGACCAGGACTGGGCCCGCCTGCGGGGGACCGACCTGGACGGGGTCCTCTATTGCTGCCGGGCGGTCTACCGCCATATGGTGGGGCGCAAGTGCGGAAAAATCATCACGGTGTCCTCCATGTGGGGGCGCTGCGGGGCCTCCTGCGAGGCGGCCTACTCGGCGGCCAAGGCCGGGGTCATCGGGCTGACAAAGGCGCTGGCCCAGGAGCTTGGGCCCTCCGGCATCGCCGTCAACTGCGTCTGCCCCGGCGTCATCGACACTGAAATGAACGCCCGCCTCTCCCCAGAGGACCGCGCCGCCCTGGCGGCGGAGACCCCCTTGGGCCGCCTGGGGACCCCGGAGGAGGTGGCCGGGGCCGTGCTGTTCCTGGCCTCTCCCACCGCCGGGTTCCTCACCGGGCAGGTCCTGGGGGTGGACGGTGGCTTCGTCCTGTGAACAGAATTGTGTATTCTGTCTATAAAGCACGATACGGCAGAATACAGATTGGCAAAAACGACGGTTGACACATTATGAATGGAGAGCGTATAATTGTCAACAACCTGAAAGGATAGGTGACTACAATGAAAAGAAATCGTGTTCTTGCTCTCATGATGGCCGGCGCGCTCAGTTTCAGCCTGCTCTCCGGCTGCGCCGGCAGCGGCGATGACAAGGGCGGCAGCTCCACCACCCCCAACCCCGACAGCGGCTCCACCGCCGCCGGCGGCGAGATCGTCATCGGCCTGCTGGCCAACACCTCCGGTGACAACGCCCAGTACGGCAACGCCGTCAAGAACGGCGCCATGCTCTACATCGAGCAGCTCAACGCCAACGGCGGCGTCAACGGCAAGACCGTCAAGGTCATTCCCTACGACGAGAAGGGCGACGCCACCGAGGCCGTCACCGCCTTCAACCGCCTGGTGGATGACGGCGTCACCGCCCTTATCGGCTCCGTGCTCACCGGCCCCACCATCGCCGTGGCTGACGAGTCCTACGCCATCAACATGCCTCAGATCACCGCCTCCGCCACCGCGGCCGGCGTCACGCTGCTGGACCCGGAGAAGCCGGAGGACGGCATCCGCACCAACGTGTTCCGCTCCTGCTTCATCGACCCCTTCCAGGGCGAGAAGATGGCCCAGTACGCCAGCGAGAAGCTGGGCGCCACCACCGCCGCCGTCATCTTCAAGACCGGCGAGGACTACTCCGAGGGGCTGAAGAACGCCTTCGTGGCCAAGTGCGGCGAGCTGGGCATCACCGTGACCAGCCAGGAGGGCTACGCCGAGGGCGACGTGGACTTCAAGGCCCAGATGACCAACATCGCCAGCAAGAACCCCGACGTGATCTTCTGCCCCAACTACTATGAGGACGACGGCATGATCGTTACCCAGGCCCGCCAGGTGGGCGTCACCGGCACCTTCCTGGGCGGCGACGGCTGGGGCGGCGTGGCCAAGTACGCCAGCGCGGCCGACCTTGAGGGCGCCGTCTACTGCTCCGGCTATGCCGCCGGCACCGAGGGCGTGGCCCAGTTCGAGGCCGACTATCAGGCCGCATACAGCGAGAAGGTCCCCAGCATGTTCGCCCCCCTGGGTTACGATGCCGCCATGATCCTCTGCGAGGGCCTGAAGGCCGCCGAGGCCGCCGGCCTGGAGCAGGGCAGCGACGAATATAAGCAGGCCGTCATCGACGCCATGAAGGCCACCAAGGGCCTGGAGGGCATCACAGGCTCCTACGAGTTCGACGAGTACAACAACCCCATCAAGTCCGCCGCCATGATGAAGCTGGAGGGCGGGGAAGAGGTCTTTACCGAGCTGTTCTAAGCCAAACGTACATCAGACCGAGTGTGCGGGGAGGAAGCCGCTTCCTCCCCGCATGGTCTGTTTTCCCCCGCGGTCCAAAATGATTTGGGCTGCCGAGGGCGGCGGCCCCCACAGAAGTGGTTCGTGAAACCGGACCCGTGTGGAGCCCGCCGCCTTCGGCGGGCCGCTCCCCCATCCCACAGACAGAAAGGACGTGACGGTATGTCCACTCTCTCCACCATCGTCACACAGGTCGTCAACGGCCTGCAGTCGGGCAGCATCTACGCCCTGGTGGCCCTGGGCTACTCCATGGTCTACGGCATCATCCTCCTGCTGAACTTCGCCCACGGCGACATCATCATGGTGGGGGCCTATGTGGCCTGGATGAGCATGGTCAATTTCCACCTCCACCCCCTGGTAGCCATCCTGGTGGCCGTGCTGGCCAGTACGGTGCTGGGCGTCGTCATTGAAAAGGTGGCCTACACCCCCCTGCGCTCGGCCCCCCGGCTGAGCCTGCTCATCACCGCCATCGGCATCTCCTTCCTGCTGGAGAACGGCTTCCAGTTGATTTTCGGCGCGGGCGCCCAGACCATGCCCGCCCTGGTGACCGGCCCCAGCCTCGTGCTGGGGGGCGTCACCATCAGCTTCCCCGCCCTGCTGACCATCGTGGTGTCGGTGATTTGTATGGCCGCCCTCACCTTCCTGGTCCAAAAGACCAAGATGGGCAAGGCCATGCGGGCGGTCAGCGAGGACATGGGGGCCGCCCAGCTCATGGGCATCAGCCTGAACAAGACCATCTCCTTCACCTTCGCCATGGGCTCGGCCCTGGCCGGCATCGCCTCCATCCTCTACTTATGTGCCTATCCCCAGGCCAGCCCCACCATGGGCTCCATGCTGGGCCTCAAGGCCTTCGTGGCCGCCGTGGTGGGCGGCATCGGATCCATCCCCGGCGCCATGATCGGCGGCTTCGTCATCGGCCTGGCCGAGGCCCTGGTCTCCGCCGTGGGCCTGTCCGTGTGGAAGGACGGCGTGGTGTTCGCCATCCTCATCGTGGTCCTGCTGGTCAAGCCCACTGGGCTTCTGGGCCGGCCCATGACCGAGAAAGTGTGAGGTGGCGGATATGAAACGAGCTTACAAGCGCATCCCCATGCCCGCCCGGTACGGCATCAACGGCGTGCTGATTTTGGCCTTTTTCGCCGCCATGGTGGCCCTGGACGCCACGGGGGTCATCTCCGGGTACTACACCAAGATCGTCATGCTGGTGGGTATCAACATCATGCTGGCCGTCTCCCTGAACGTGGCCACCGGCTATCTGGGCCAGCTCCCCCTGGGCCACGCGGGCTTCATGGCCGTGGGCGCCTACGCCGGGGGCATCTTCCTCAAGGCGGTGGACGCCGCCGGGGCCACCGGCGGCAAGTACGTGGCCCTGGTGGTCCTGTCCCTGGTGCTGGCCGGCATCGTGGCGGGCATCTTCGGCATCCTCATCGGCGTGCCCGCCCTGCGGCTCAAGGGCGACTATCTGGCCATCATCACCCTGGGCTTCGGCGAGATCATCCGGGTCATCATCACCAACATCGACCAGGTCCTGGGCTTCTCCTTCACCTACGGGGCCTCCGGCCTCAAGCGCATCCCCAAGATCACCAGCGTGCCCGTGGTCATGGCCTGCGTCATTCTGACCTGCCTCATCATCCATATGGTGATGAAGTCCCGCCACGGCCGGGCCATCCTCTCCATCAGGGAGAACGAGATCGCCGCCGAGAGCTGCGGCATCAAGACCACCTACTACAAGGTCATGGCCTTCACCATGTCGGCCTTCTTCGCCGGGGTGGCCGGGTGCCTGTACGCGGGCTACCTGGGCTCCCTCCAGCCCTCCACTTTCGGCTTCATGAAGTCCATCGAGATTTTGGTCATGGTGGTGCTGGGCGGTATGGGCTCCATGCTGGGCTCCATCCTGTCGGCCACGGTGCTCACCGTCCTGCCCGAGCTGCTGCGGGCCTTCTCCGACTACCGCATGGTGGTCTACTCGGCGGTCCTCATTATCGTGATGATCTTCAAGCCCACCGGGCTTTTGGGGCAGTATGACTTCTCCCTCTCCCGCATTCTGGAGCGGATCATGAACCCCCGGCGGAAGGAGGCGGATTCCGAATGAGCAGCAAGCGTCCAAAGCCGGACACCAAGCTGGTGCCCGTGCCCAACCCCAACATCATCCCCGAGCGGGACGTGGACAAGGCCCCCATCCTGGAGTGCCGCCACCTGGGCATCGACTTCGGCGGCCTCACCGCCGTCAACGACTTCAACATGGCCATCGGCCGCACCGAGATCGCCGGTCTCATCGGCCCCAACGGCGCGGGCAAGACCACGGTGTTCAACCTGCTCACCAAGGTCTACCAGCCCACCCGGGGCACCATCCTGCTGGACGGCGTGGACACCGCGGGCATGAGTACCGTCCAGGCCAACCGGGCGGGCATCGCCCGGACCTTCCAGAACATCCGCCTGTTCAAGAGTCTCACCGTGCTGGACAACGTCCTCATCGGCCTGCACAACGAAATGGACTACCACATGTCCAGCGCCATCCTCCGCCTGCCCTCCTTCTGGAAGGGGGAGAAGGTGGCCCGGGACCGGGCCATGGAGCTGCTGTCCATCTTCGACATGCAGGATTTGGCCAACCACGAGGCGGGCAGCCTGCCCTACGGCGCCCAGCGGCGGCTGGAGATCGTCCGGGCCCTGGGCACCAACCCCTCCCTGCTGCTCCTGGACGAGCCGGCGGCGGGCATGAACCCCTCCGAGACCGGCGAGCTCATGGACAACATCGTGAAGATCCGGGATACCTTCCAGATCGCCATCATGCTCATTGAGCACGACATGAATCTGGTCATGGGCATCTGCGAGGGCATCTGTGTGCTGAACTTCGGCCAGATCATCGCCAAGGGCACCGCCGAGGACATCCAGAACAACCCCGAGGTCATCAAGGCCTACCTGGGCAGCGGAAAGGAGGCGTGAGACCATGGCAATGCTGAACGTGGAAAATATCAACGTCTACTACGGCGCCATTCACGCCATCAAGGACGTGTCCTTCTCCGTGGAGGAGGGGGAGGTCGTCACCCTCATCGGCGCCAACGGCGCGGGCAAGTCCACCATCCTGAAGACCATGTCGGGCCTGCTCCACTCCAAGACCGGCTCCGTGGAGTTCCTGGGGGAGAAAATTGGCGGCGTGGCCCCCCACAAGGTGGTGGCCAAGGGCCTGGCCCATGTGCCCGAGGGGCGGCGGGTCTTTACCCAGATGACCGTGGAGGAAAACCTGGAGATGGGCGGCTATACCCAGAACGGCAGCGCCATCGATGCGGGCATCAAGGACGTGTACCAGCGCTTCCCCCGGCTGGAGGAGCGGCGCAAGCAGGTGGCGGGCACCCTGTCCGGCGGCGAGCAGCAGATGCTAGCCATGGGCCGGGCGCTGATGTCCCGGCCCAAGCTGCTCATGCTGGATGAGCCGTCCATGGGTCTGGCCCCCCTGCTGGTGGAGCAGATTTTCGACATCATTCAGGAGCTGCACAAGGCGGGGACCACCATCCTGCTGGTGGAGCAGAACGCCCAGATGGCCCTGTCCGTGGCCGACCGGGGCTACGTGCTGGAGACGGGCCACATCGTCAAGACCGCCCCCGCCGCCGCCCTGCTGGCCGACGAGGACGTGAAGAAAGCCTATTTGGGCGGATAAAAAGCAAGAGAAGGCCCGCGTACCGTATAGGTATGCGGGCCTTTTTGTTTTTGGACCGCCGGGGGCCGCTGCCGCGGGGGCCAGGATTCTTTTTTCGAAAAGAACCCTGGGAAGAAACGACCAGGGCTTCGGCCCTGGACCCAGGGGCGGCGCCAACCGGGCGTGACAGTCGAAACCGGCTAGAGGTGACAAGTCTGCCCTTCCGCTTCCGCCCCGGCCGTTACGGCCTACCACACAATTGTTCACCCCCATGCGCTGGCGCGGCGCGCCTGGCATGGCAGTGCCCGGCAAGGCTGGTGCATGGCGGCGGGCGGCTGATAGCCGCCCGTACATGGCCTTTGCCACGCAAGCACTCCTTGCAAACCCACAAACCCTTGTAGGGGCGGCTATCAGCCGCCCGTGCCGACTCCCAACGGGCGCAAGGGTGATTCAAATACGCACAGACCCCCGATTCAAGGGGCCCCCGGCGGGCCGCCGTTCAGGTCCGCTGGGGAGAGGAAGAACAAGCGGAGTGAAGTGGATGTCCGGCGTAGCCGGACGGAACGGAACGCAGCTTGTTCTGACGAGGGTCCAGGGGACCGACAATAGGGGGATGAAATCCCCCGTGTCGTCCCCCTGGTTTTCTTTCGGTTCCTTTCTCAAATGAGAAAGGAACGCCCCCGGCAGGGCCAGCCCTGAATTTAAAGCGCCTCTAGCAAAAACGTCACCGGCCGGATCCCATCGCTGCAGCAGAGGACATTGACCCCCTCCCGCTTCTGCCAGGGCGTGTAGCTGGCCCCCAGGGAGAGGGCGTTCACGGTGGGGTAGATGTCCACCCACGCCCAGGGGCAGAACCCCTCCGGCATCTCCGCCCCGCCGGTGTAGAGGAAGGTGTCCCCCACCCGGTAAAAATCACACTCCACATCCTTCCCGTCGGTGAGGTAGGCCTCCGCCAAATCCTCATAAAGCTGCTTGCGCAGAACGGTGATTTTGACCTGTCTCATGGAACCAATTCCTTTCTCCCGGCGGGGGCCGGGTCCGTCTGAAATTCCGTCATGGTGCCCCAGTACCGCTTGGGCATGTGGGTCATGCGGAGCTTGGGGTTGATGCGGCCCTCGATGGCGATGGTGTCGTAGAACCTCCGCCACAGGCGGCGGTAGTCCAGCTCCCGCTCCTCCGGGGCCGAGAGGTGGAACTCCTCCAGGGGGACGATGGCCCACTCCCCCGGCTGGTGGAAGAGGGCCTCCCGGTGGGTGCGGTCATAGATGACGAAGGACTCCTGGTTGTACCGGGCGCAGAAGTGGGGGCGCAGCAGGGGCAGCACCCGGTTTTTCGGCTCGATTTCCGACACCAGCAGCCCGCCCTGGTCGGAGAACCGGACGAAGCCCCGGAGCAGGTGGACCTCCCCCTTCAGGTGGGTGAGGGCGGTGTTCAGGGGGGCCACCCTGGGGTCGGTGAGGGCACGGACCACGGCGGGGCCCATCTGGTAGCCCAGGCGGATGAAGTCATAAAGCCGGCGTTCCTTTTCCGGCATGCAGGTGAGGAAGCCCCGGGCCACCATGCTCTGGGCGTCCAGGGAGATGCGGCTGCTCAGCGAGCGGTAGACCCGACCGGCCAGGGCCTCGTCGGTCTCCACCGCCCGGTCCGGGTAGAGGGAGATGCGGGGGTCGGCGGGAGTGGAAAAGCAGACCGGCAGCTCCTTGTTGACATAACTCCAATAGACGCAGGTGAGGAACCCGGCAAAGGTGTCGTCATAGAAATATTGAAATGAAGTCCAAGTTGACATAAGAGTTACCTCCGGCGGCCCGCCATCTGTGGCGGCCCTGCGAAATACCATTAGAGAGAGCGGCCGTTACGCGCCCGGTTCAAACAGGGAGAGCTGCTCCGGCATGGACCCGGCCAGGGCCGGCCGTTCCAGGGCTACCAGGTTCCGCAGGACGGAGTCGGGGCGGACCCGGCTGAGGCCGGGGAGCATGCTCCCGGAGCAGACGAGGAAGTATTGGGCCCGCTTGAGGACCACCCCCAGCTTCTTGAGACCCTCAAAGGTGAGGGGGCCCACCCGCCGGGCGGTGAGGATGCGCTGGGCGGAGCGGACCCCGATGCCGGGGACCCGCAGCAGGGTCTCGTAGTCGGCCCGGTTCACCTCCACCGGGAACTGGTCCAGATGCCGCAGGGCCCAGGAGCACTTGGGGTCCACCCGGGCGTCGAAGTCGGGGTGGGCCTCGTCCAGCAGCTCGGCGGCGGAGAAGTGGTAGTAGCGCAGGAGCCAGTCAGCCTGGTAGAGCCGGTGCTCCCGCAGCAGGGGCGGCTTGAAGTCCTGCCGCGCGGGCAGGAGCTTGTGGTCGGACACCGGCATGTAGGCCGAGTAAAAGACCCGCTTGAGGCTGTACTTCTGGTAGAGGCTCTCGGTGAGGCGGAGGATGTGGAGGTCCGACTCCGGGGTGGCGCCGATGATCATCTGGGTGGACTGGCCCGCCGGGGCGAACCGGGGGGCGTTCTTGCTCAGTGCCAGCTCGTGCTTGGACTCCTTGATATTGTCCCGGATCTGCTTCATGGGGGTGAGGATGGCGGTTTTCTCCTTGTCCGGGGCCAGAAGCCGGAGGGAGGGCTCCGAGGGCAGCTCGATGTTGACGCTCATGCGGTCGCACAGCAGGCCCAGCCGGTAGGTCAGCAGAGGGTCGGCGCCGGGGATGGCCTTGGCGTGGATATAGCCCCAGAAGCCGTATTCCTGGCGGAGGATGCGCAGGCACTCGATCATCCGCTCGGTGGTGTAGTCGGGGCTTTGGAGGACAGCGGAGGAGAGAAAGAGACCCTCAATGTAGTTCCGGCGGTAGAACTGGATGGTCAACTCGGCCAGCTCCCGGGGGGTGAAGGCCGCCCGGGGCAGGTCGTTGGAGCGGCGGTTGACGCAGTAGGCGCAGTCGTAACAGCACACGTTGGTCATCAGGACCTTCAGCAGGGTGACGCACCGGCCGTCTGCGGAAAAGCTGTGGCAGCAGCCTGAGAGCAGGGTAGAGCCCATGCGCCCCTGCCGGGCGGAGCGGTCCAGGCCGCTGGAGGTGCAGGCCGCGTCGTATTTGGCCGCGTCGGTGAGGATGGTCAGCTTTTCCATCAGGTCCATGGGCTCCGCCTCCTTTTCGTCAAATGTTTCACGTGAAACATTTGTACTACTATTATAACCTGAAACAAACGTTTGTCAAGCGGGAGATTTTGGGGACGGGAAGTCGGTCTTGCGGGAGAAGGGCATGTATGGTATAATGCGCCGTTGCGATTTTTTCGCGGAAAGGAAGTGGCCCCGGTTTGACCAAACGACCTACCAAACGAATCCAATGCTGGCACAACGCCCGGTTTCCCCGCAGGCCACCCCCGCAGGCCATTCTTAGTTAACATAAATTGATTAAGGATGGTAATATATGAACTGGTTTATACTCTCGCTAATCGCGATTCTCTTCTGGAGCGGCTCCGACCTCTTTTCCAAGATGGGCTCCAAGCCAGACGACAGGTACAGCCACTGGAAAATGGTCATGGCCGTGGGCCTGGTCATGGGCGCCCACGCCGTGTTTATGCTGGTGACGGGCACCCCCTTCTCCCCCATGGACATCGTCACCTATCTGCCCGCCTCCGTGTGCTACATCCTGTCCATGGTCATCGGCTATGCGGGGCTGCGGTACATCGAGCTGTCCATCTCCTCCCCGGTGTGCAACTCCTCCGGCGCGGTGGCGGCGGTGCTGTGCTTCCTCTTCCTGGGGGAGACCATGACGGGGGTGCAGCTCTTCGGCGTTATTCTGGTCTGCGCCGGGGTCTTTGCCCTGTCCGTCATCGAGAAGCGGAAGGACGACGCCCTCCGGGCGGCGGAGGGCATCACCCCGGACAAAAAGCACACCCGCAGCGTCATCGCCATCGCCTTCCCACTGCTGTACTGCGCCATCGACGGCCTGGGTACCTTCGTCGACGGGCTGCTGCTGGGCACGGTCATCGCCGAGGAGCAGGCCAACATCGCCTATGAGCTGACCTTTTTGATGATGGCGGTCTTTGCCTTCGTCTACGTGGTGGTCATCAAGAAGGAGCCCATCCGGCCCCAGCGCCGGGAGGGCTACAAGCTCACCGCCGCCCTGTGCGAGACGGCGGGGCAGTTCGCCTATATCTACGCCATTGGGGCCAACGTCATTGTGGCCGCCCCCATGATCTCCTCCTACTGCGTCATGAGCCTGGTGTGGAGCCGGGTGGTGCTGAAGGAGAAGCTGAGCAAGGCCCAGTACGCCGTCATCGCCGTGGCGGCGGTGGGCATCGCCATTCTGGGGATGGAGTAAGAAAAAAGCAGGGCAGGGTCCCGACCGTTTGGGTCGGGACCCTGCCCTGCTTTTTGATTCGATTTTATTTGGCGGGCAGGACGATGATCTGCCCCTCGTAGATGGTGTTGGGGTTGGTGAGCCGGTCGCTGTTGCGGTCAAAAATGGCCTGGTACTTCATCACGTCGCCGTAGACGGCCTTGGCGATGCCGCCCAGGGTGTCGCCGGCCTTGACGGTGTAGAGGGTCTCGCCCTCGCCCGCCACGGGCATACCGAGGCGCTTGGCGGTCCCCAGAGTGTCGGGCAGGTTCAGCACCATGCCGGGCTTGAGGGCTCCGCCGGTGGCCTTGAACGCCTCGGCGTTGGCCTGATAGAGGGCGGTGTGGTACTTGTAGGAGCCGTAGTTGTTCAGGGCGATCTGGCCCAGGGTGTCGTACTTTACCACGGTGTAATCGCCGGGGCCGGCGGGGGCGGCGGCAGTCCCGCCGGCGGGCTGGGCGGCGGAGCCGGACCCGCCCAGGACCAGGTAGATTTCGTCGCCCGTGGCGTAGTCGAGGACGACGTTGACCATATCCACCGGCAGGGACCAGCCCGACTTCATACCAAAGATGTCGGCGGCGGGGCCGCTGCCGAAGTCGTACAGAGCGCCGTCCAGCGCGATATACCCGGCATCCCCGCTGCTGTAAGCGTAGCCGCTGGCCGTGTACGGCCCGCCGTCGGCGCCGCTCAGCGTCACGCTGCTGCCCGGCTGCATCACGATGACCGTGCCCTCCTCGGTCTGCGAGTCTTCTTCATACATGCTGTAATCGAAGGTCAGGGTGCGCGTCTCCACCGCGGCCGCGTCAAAGGAATAGGTGTTTCCATTGGTGTCCGACACGGAATGGGGACCGTAGGCCGCCGCAGAGGCCCCTACGGTCAGCAGACCCATCACCAGGGTGCAGGAGAGCATACGAACGATATGTTTTTTCATGATGGCATAACTCCTTCTCAGTTTCTGCCGTACCTGCTCCTTTCTCTCTCTCCCTTCCAGACGGGCGCGAAACCCCGGTACGGCACCTTTTTGAGACAGGTATCCGCCCTCATATTCCAATGGAGCGGCCCGGAGCGCAGGGGAGTAGCCCCTGCGCTCGGGCGTCCATTGGAAACATAAAGCGGGGCTGAGTGTACGACTCAGCCCCGCTTTGAATGAATCAATGCGGACGCACGACTTACTTCCCGTTCCCACTTGTCAATGAAACCGGGAACAGGTATAATAAATCCGTGGTGCAGTTATACTGCTGTGCTGAGTGGTCGCGTCACTCTCACAGGGCCGCGGGATGCTGGTAACATCCCGTGGCCTGCCGCAATATGTTTCCAAGCCAATTCTAACCGATACCACCGCGAAAAGCAAGTGCTTTATCGACAAGATTATCCAGAGAAGCAGAAAAAAGCCCCCGGCCATGAGGAACATGGCCGGGGGCTTTTGTTACCTGTATCGCTGTTTCAGTTGTCATGAGATAAAAAATTATTCCATCGTTTCGTGTGTACCACGAAACACGGCTTGCCACGATTGAAAACAACGATAGCGTAGTGAGCCTTAGGCTAATAAGGCGGGGCAGTCACACCATGCGTTTCAGCGTTTCAATGTCCTTGAGCCATCCTTTGATATACGTGTCGTATTCCCGCCTTTTCTCCGGATCTTTGATATACCCCTGCATCATTTCCAACTGGTGCCGGTAATACCCGGAAAGACTCGTAAGAAGTGCAGACAACCCGCTTATCCCCTCAGAGTCCTTTCGGGTATAGGCAATCTGACATTGGTGTAGGGCGTCCGCCATCTCGTCGGCGGAATGTCCCGCGTGCTTCTTGAAGTCCCGCAGCATCCACTGCTTTTCAAATACATTTCTCTTTTTCCAACCATCATTCTGCTCATCGAAGGTCTGGACAATCGCCGTCAACAACGTCTGTCCTTCTTCACAAAAGGCTGTCGAGATTTTTTCATCTGATCTTCCGTGGAGGCCCGCATCGATCAGCGCCTGTATGCCGCCGATCTCCTGACCGTGATATTTTGTTGCAAAGAGCAATGACACGGCGAAGGCTGTTCCGGCCTCCTCTGCGGAAACGATATTTTCTCGGTTCATATGATAGAACTCGTCGGTGGAAATCCCCATAAGAGGGGCCACTTTTTCAATCCCCTGCATCGCTGTTTGGGTCTTCACAAGACCGGGACCTATGCTGAAAACCGACAGCCCGGTATCCTCCAGTTCCGCCGTCAATGTATTTGCCAGTTCCACCTGCGCGGTCTTGAAGACTTCATAGCCTCCCATGTAGGCCACGGCGCCGGAGGATGGGGTGAACACCAGCACGCCCTGATGGGCCTCCATCATTTTGGGCAGGAAAAACCGAATCATTTGCAGCGGCCCCCGCAAGTGGACATGATAACTTCTGTCCCAATCCGAAAGCGGAAGCCGCGCAATCGAATCAAAGGGCGTTATGGCGGCGTTGTTGATGATAGCATAGGGGGGGCCATATTCTGCCGATACTTTCTCACAAAAGGCTTGGATTGCATCGGGCTTCTCAAGATCGAGGGGGATATACCGGGCACGATCAGGGAATTGGGCCGCAATCAGGCTTTCTGCTTTTCTGCCCTTTTCCTCATCTACTTCGCCGATGATTACTTTTGCGCCCAGATAGGCCAGCGCAATCCCGGCTTGCTGGGCGATTCCACCGCCGCCGCCCGTGATGATGACAGGTTTATCCCTTAGTGTAGACGTGTCACCTACCATGTTTTGTATCAACATAGTTTCAGTACGCCTCCCTACAATAAAATCGTCAAAGCAAACATTTATAGCAGTGTCCTCAATCATGAGGGGCGGGGATGGCGTCGATGTTCCAGAACTCCCGGTAGCGGTTGGGTTGGACGGCCTCCACCTCGATGAGCAGGGTGAGCTGGGTGGTCTGGGCCGTGTCGCCCAGGGCGGCGAGGATGTCCCTGGTGTTCTCCGGGGTCTGGGCAAAGAGAGTGAGCTCCACCGTGCCCTCGCCCACGTCCACGGGTGCATTTTGATCATCCGGGGTGGTGAGCTGCTTGGGCTGGACGGGGACGCTGTAATAGTAGCAGTAGTCCGTGGCGCGGTTGTCCACCCACTCCCCCTCCTGGGCCAGGGCTCCGGCGCCGGACCCGGCGGCGGGGATGGTGGTGAGGCCGGTCTGCCCGGACGGGATGGCGGCGGGGGCGCCGTCCTTGGGCACGGCGTACTTCAGAAAGCTGGAGGAGATGATCTCGTTGGTGCTGGTGTCCAGCCACTGCTCCAAAATCCGCACCCGGATGTAGGCCGGGGAGACGCCGGAGTAGCGGACCACGTACTTCATGGTAGAGATGTCGTTGGTGCCGCCGCTGACCAGACTGACGGGAATCAGCAGCGAGTCGCCGGAGTAGACGGGGGCCTTGTCGCTGAAGGTGAGCTTGCCCTCCAGCTCGAAGTCGCTGAGGGCGGTGTAGGCGTCGTTGGCCTCCTGCTCCTTGCTCAGCCAGGCGAAGGTGCCGGAGAGGCCCAGGGAGAGACACAGCAGGAGGCAGGCCCCCGCCAGCAGCAGTTTTTCTCGTTTCACGGGGCATACCCCCCTCTCTGTTGTCAGGATGTGGTGGTCTCGGCGGTTGGCGGTCCGGCCATGTGGCTGCGGTAGACGCCCCAGGGCCGCTCCTGCTCCGCTTCGGACTTGGGGACCAGCTCCACGGTCACCAGGACCCGGACGGGATTGGTGCCCAGGCTCGTAATATGGAAGCCCTGCCCGGCGCTGCCCTGGACCGTGGCCCCGTTCCTGCTGAGGCTGGACAGGCGGGGCGTGTCCGCGCGGATGACGTAGGCGGCGCCCACGCGGTAGGTCAAGGCGTCGCTGAGAAGCGGCATCTGGACGGATAGGGCGGAGGTCAGGGGGAGGTCGGCGAAGTTGGGGAAGAGGTAGTCCTGCCAGGAGCAGATTCCGTTGGAGAACAGCCGTTGGTTGGCGTCGGTGACGTACTGGAAGGCCAGCATCATATACTGGGGCTGGTCCGCGCCGAAGAGACCGGTGAAATCATATTGGGCCAGCTTGAAGTGGTAGAGCTTGAGGTGGCCGCCGTCCACATGGTAGGTGCCGCCGTACAGGTCGGCGGAGAGCCACTGGGCCACCACGTCCAGGGCTTTCCCGCCGAAGTAGAGGTCGGTGCCGGGGACGGTGGTGCCGTCGCTGTTGCGGTAGGCGGGGAAGCCCTCCAGCACCTGGTCGTTGGGGTCGTGGGAGACCCAGTAGGAGTAGACGACCCGGCCGCCGTCGTTGCGGCCCACCATAGCGGACAGGGGAATCTGCGTGTAGCTGTATCCGCAGGAGAGGGTGGCGGCGGAGTAGCAGCCCCGGATGAGACCGGAGTTGTACCCGGCGATGCCGCCCATCTCTAGGTCCACGGTGGTCGTGGGGATGGTGGCCTTGATCTGCTCCTTCTCCGTGGTGTAGAAGTAGCTGCCGTCCAGGGTGCCCAGGTTCCGGGCCACGAGACCGGCCACGCTGGTCTTGGCGTTGGCGGTCTGGGTGGCCGTGACGGAGGAGCCCTCCACCGCCACGTCGGCGATGCGGCCGGAGTTGGTCCCGGCCACCAAGGCGGCCTGAAGGGGGCCGCTGGCGGTGACGGTGACAGACACATTGGTCAGGCCCAGCCGCTCCACCCGGCCCTGGTCCATCACCGTCCCGAAAAGGGGGCCGGTGAGGGAGAAGCTGGACAGGGTGTGGCTGCCGCCGTCCAGGACCCCGGAGAAGGAGGGGATGGGAGACAGGCTTGCGCCGCCGAAGTCGATGTCCCGCTCCAGGCGGAAGGTCTTGGTGGTGTTGGGGGTGGCGTAGACATAGCGGACGAAGGCGTTCCAGTCGTTCGCGGTCCGGATGCGGGGGGATTCGTCGCTGCTGTTGAAAACATCGGCCGCCTCAGGAGGAGTTACCTGGACGACTCCAGGGGAGGTGAGCAGGGCGTCCCAATCGAAGGTATAGGTGACGGCCAGGCTGGCGGGGATGACCAGATAGCAGGGGTTCCGGGCCAGCACCGCGTCGGTGGTGCCCAGGCACAGCCGCAGCACCACCTCGCCGGTGGCATCCCCCACCAGGGAGGCGGTCTGCCCGCCCACCGACAGCAGGGACGTGTCGCCGGTCTGGAGGAAGCGGCCGGTGTCGCCCCCCGCCGTGGAGACCTGGACGGTCTTGAAGCGGGCGTAGCCGGGTTCGGTCATGCCAGTGAAGGCGAACTGGGCGGCGGCCAAGTCGGCCGAGCGGGCCAGGGCCGAGCCGTACAAGGAGTCGCCCTCCTTGAGGGCCGTGTAGTGCGCCAGCCGGGGATAGAAGCCGCCGCCCGCCGCCGTCCAGCCCTCGCCGGACATGGACAGCGCCAGGGTGGCGCCGGGGGTGGCGGTGCCGTCATACTGGGAAGTGAGCTGCTGGTCGATTTGGCAGCCCGTGGCGCCAGGGGCGGCGCTGTAGACCGTCGCGCCCTGGAGGAAGGCGGCCACGTAGCAGTTGGTGACGGCTGCGTCCGTCTCGTTGGCGGCGATGCCTGCGGCGGTGCCGCCGGTGCGGCAGTACCCGGCGAACCAGCTCTGGGTGATGGAACCGCTGCCGGAGGCTGCCAGACCGCCTACTCTGCCGGTGTTCTGGACCAGCTCGGCGGTGCTGAAACAGCCGATGATCGTTCCATCATTGACGACGCACAGGCCGCCCACCTGGGTGCCCGCTCCGGCGTTGACGGCGCCGGAGACGCCGCAGTGTTGGATGATCCCCTGGTTGCGCAGGGCCAGCAGGCCGGCGGAGCCGTTGTCGTTCACGGTGAGGTCGGCCTCGGAGACCAGCAGGTCCTGGACCACGCCGGTCTTGCCGATGGTGTCGAAGAGACCCAGGGCGTCGCCGGTGGCGGTGAGGCCGGTGACGGCGTGGCCGCCGCCGTCCATCGTCCCGGCGAAGGGGCGGGCGGCGCCGATGGAGGTCCAGGGCCGGGGCTTGCCGGTGGAATCAGTGAGAAGGGAGAGGTCCAGGTCGGCGGCGATGTGGACCACCGCGCCGGAGAAATCGTCATAGAAGTCAGTGGAGCCGCCGCCGTGGGTGTGACCCACCAGGGAGCCGTATTGGTTGACGGTGCCGTTGACCAGGGCGGCCAGCTCGGCCAGCTCCGCCGGGGCGGTGATGGTGTAGTGCTTGATACCATCCTTTACGGTCCAGTCGTCGTACCAGCAGCGGACGTTGACCAGGGCGCGGCGGCCGGTGGCGCCGCCGGTGTGCAGCTCCAACTGGACGAAGCCGTTCTCGCCCTTGGTAAAGCTCTGCCCGTCCGGGGCGACAGTGACGCTGCCCACGGGCTGGACGTTGATGGTGCGGTCCTCCTCGTTGCCGTCCAGGTCGGGCTGGCGGTTCTCAGAGTAAACGATGGAGCCGCCGACATAGCTGATGGAGCCGGCGGAGGCCGACTTGGCGTGGGCGTCCACGCTCAGGCGCATCCGCATGGCGGCCTGTTCAGCGGCCCGGTCGGCCCGGACCAGGGCGGAGGGGAAGGGATAGAGACCGTCCACGGCGGCGGTATAGCCGTCTTCAAAGGTGGCGGGCACCTGGGCGGGAACCGGGGTATTGGAGGCGATGGTCCCGCTGCCGGCGGCGGGGACGGCCAGCCCGGCGGCGTTCCCGTCGTAGGCGCAGTCCACCGCCGTCAGGTTGCCGCCGTCCTCGATTTGCCCGGCCACGCCGCCGGTGATGTCGTCGCCGCCCTCCATGTACCCGGCGGCATAGCAGCCGGTCATGGTGAGGGCGCCGGTCTTCGTGACCAGCCCCACCAGACCGCCCGCGGGGGCGCCGGCGGCGCCGCTGGTGCCGGTGGGCTGCGCGGCATAGATGTAGCCGGTGAAGGCGCAGTTGGTCATGGTGTTCTCCGCGCCGTCCACCCGGCCCACTAGGCCGCCCACCGAGGCGTCGGTGGCGCTGGTGCCGGTTCCCGTGCCGGTCCCGGTTCCCGTGCCCTCGGAGGACGTGGTGCTGCGGGTGTTGGGGACGCCGAAGATGGGGGTGCTGACAAAGCAGTTTTTCAGGGTGACGCCGCTTTTCACCACGGCGCAGAGGGCGGCGGAGGAGTGCTGGGAGGGGAACACGTGGATGCCGCTGTCGGTCCTGGTCCCGGCGGTGAGGGTCAGGTTTTGGATTTTTGCACCGGCGTCCACCACGCCGAAGAGACCGGTGTATCGGATGCCGCCGGTGCCGATAGCGGCGTAAAAATCCTTCTGGGTGAAGTTCTCCAGGAAGCGGTTCGCGCCGTCGAAGGTGGAGACGAAGGGATGATCGTCGGTGCCGATGGCGGGGATATCGGGGGCGGCAGACAGGTCCATGTCCCGGCCCAGGGTGATGGTATCGCCAGTGACGAGGGGAGTGCTGGAATGGGGCAGAAGGTTCTCGTCGGTCCCCTGGTCCACCTGGACCGACAGGCCGGCCAGGGCGTTGGCGGTGTAGAGGGTCCACTGGTGGGAGTTCGGAGCCCACATGCCGTCGGGGTTGATGTAGAAGGAGCTGACGTCGCTGCGGTTGGCGGGGGTCACGTCGGGGACGATGTTCAAGGTCCGGGTCTGGTCCTTCCAGGTCACGGTGACGGTCACCTGGCCCTCCCCCGTCTGGGTGGCCACCAGCATCTTTTCGTTGTAGGTCCGGCGCAGAGGGGCGGAGTCCTCGGCGGTGGTGGCGTTGGGAGCAGAGACGGTGGCCCCGGCGTAGCGGACATAGACGTTGGCGTAGTGGTTGCCCCCACCGCCGGAGGGGGTGGTGTGGACGGCGATGTGGCGCATGGTGAGGGCGTCGTCCAGCGTCTGGCCGGCAAAGACGGGGAACAGGCCCTCGGCGAAGGACCAGACCGTCTGGCCCGCGGCCGTATTCCAGTTACTCATCACGCTGTCGGATTCCGTCCTGGACATAACGAAGGTGCGGGAGGCCAGCAGATAGTCCAGGTTATCGTTGCGCTCGTTGTACCATGTGCTGTTGGCGTTGAAGACAGGCACCCACACAGGGTAATAGTTGGAGTCGGAGTTGAAGTAGGAGTCCTCGATTTTCACGTTGGTGCCGCTGAGAACGATATGATTGGAGCTATCCCGCTTCGGCTCGCCCCCGTCGAGGGTGGTCTTGGCGGGCACCCGGCCCACCAGACCGCCGGACAGGCGGTAGGTAGGGGCATCCGCCGCGCCGCTGGCGGCGGCGAAGGTGTAGTCGCTCTCGCCTGCATAGTAGCAGCGGGTCAGGGTGAGATTGCCGTTATAGTTGGAGGAACTCAGCCCTAAGCTGAGATTGTGGTAGACGGCCCCCACCATGCCGCCGGTAGCGGCCTGTTTCATGGCGGCGTTGTCGATGAACTGGGTGAGGGAGTAGTTGTCGGTGAGGGTCACATTCAGCTTTCGGTTGTCCAGCAGGCCGATGAGACCGCCGGTGGCGGTCATGCCGTTGACCGAGCCGTAAGCGGCGCATTGGGTGAAGGTGACGGACGGGGTGATGGTCTTGGTCTCGTCCCCCAGGACCTTGCCCACGATGCCCCCGCCGCCGCCGGTGTTGGGGGTCCTTGGGTTGGTTCTATCGCCGGTGGATTCGTACTGGTCCAGCAGGGAGGTGTCGAGGGCCTGGTCGGAGCCGGTGATGGCCACGTCGGCGGTGATGCCGGAGAAGGCGGTGTCGGACTGGGGGGAGAGGAGCCCCACCAGGCCGCCCAAGCTGGAGCGGTAGCTGGCGTCGATGGTCCCCGTGATCTGGAGGTTTTGGAGGGCGGCGCCGTCGCTCCGGGCGGCCAGGACCCCGGCGGCGGCGTTGTGGCCGCCGGGCATGGAAATCCGCGCGCCGGAGATGGTCAGGTCCCGGATGGCCGCCGTGCTGGTAAGGGAGTAGAACAGCCCGCTGTTCCAGCGCGTGAACTCGTCCTGCCAGCCAGTGCAGCTCAGGCCGGTGATGGTGCTGCTGTTGCCGTTCAGCTTGCCGGCAAAGGCTGTTTTGACCCCCGGCCAGGGTCCGGGCGTCCACGTGTCCGTGGCTGTCTCCAGGGCGATGGTAACAGGCGTATGGGTTTCCAGAGCGCCAATCAGATAGTGGGTGTTCTGGGAATCCCGGCCCAGGTCCACATAGCGGCGGAAGGTGTCCAGGGTCTTGGCGTCGGGGATGATGAAGGGGTGCTGGGCGCTGCCGTCCCCCTCCTCAAAGGGGTTAAGACCCACGGTATAGGGGATGGAAAAGTCTTTGCCCAGGCCGGTGTAGGTGAAGACCAGCGGGCCGGTGAGCTCGGCGGAACCGGATGCCGCCGTATAGGAGGTGACGGTATACGAACCCTCCGTGACGGGCAGTTCGTCAACCGGGACAAAGGGGCAGCCATCCCCCGGCTGGGCGGTGATAGCGCCGGGCAGGACGGTTTTCAGGTCCAAGTCGTTCAGGCTCACGGCGTAGACAGTACTGGAGCTGGTGAGACGGAACAGCCGCTGGGTGAACGCGGGAGCCAGGTCCTTCAGGTCCTTGATGCCGGGGTAGTGGTAGGCGTCCCCCGCCGTCCAGGCGTCGGCGCTGCCCAGGGTGGTATTCCACACGCCGCTGTCCCGGGGCACCGCGGCCTCTGGCAGCATATCAGCATAGGTGCCGATGGCGGACAGGCCGGTCTGGGTGAGACTGGCGTCGAAATAGGCGTCGGCGAAGGTGGTTTTGGTGTCGTTGCCCAGGTTGCCCACTATGCCGCCCTTGTATTTGTTGCTCTCCACCTGGCCGGCGAAGTAGGCGCGCCGGATGGTGAGATTGTCGGCGGCGCCGGCGCTGGCCGCGCCCACCATGCCGCCGGCGGCGCCGGTCGAGCTGTTGGAGGAGACCACGCCGGAGACGGAGCAGTCGGAAATGACAATGGACTTGTTGCTGGTGAGGTAGCCGATGAGTCCGCCGGCGCTGAATTGGGCGCTGATGGACCCCAACACCGCGCAGCCGGTGATGGAGCCTTCACAGCTGGTGTGCTGGGGATAGCCAATCAGCCCGCCGGTATTGCCGCCGGTATTGTCCTTGGTGGAATCGTCCTGGATGCCGGAGGATGTGGACAGCGTACCGGCAAAGGTGCAGTTTGTCAAGTTGAATCGCAGGGTGCGGCCCAACATACCGCCCACGTTCCCGCCGGTCATCTGTCCGGTGGTGTGGCAGTTGGAGAGGTTCGTGGCGCCGGAGTTGTTGTAGGCCACGATCCCGCCGATGCTGGGCGCGGTATTTTGGGTGGGATTGGCGTTGTTGCTGGTGAAGGAAAAGGTGACGTCCATATCCGTGTCGCAGTGGGTGAACGTATAGGTGTTGCCGGTGGACACGTGGGCCAAAATGCCGCCCACGGAGATGGCGAGCTGATTGCTGGAGGTGCTGACGGCGACCTGGAGCCCTGTGACGGAGCAGTTCAGGAAGGAGGCGTCATGGGTCTTGGCGATGCCGAACAGGCCGCCGATGTGGATGCGGTCTTCGCCGCCACCTCCGCCGCCCAGGGATTTTGTGAACGCGGTCGGCAGATAAGTGAGATTCTGCACCGAAACGTTGGAGACCGTCCCCCCGATGAGCTTGGAGCCGACAGCGCCGAAGCTGGTATTGTTGGTCTGGAGCAGGCCGGTGACCGTCACATTGGACAGGGTGAAGTTCCGAATGGTGGCAAAGTAAGCGGTGGCAAGCAGTCCTACCGGGTCGTTCTCCGTATAGGAGACCCCCATGACGGTGCTGCTACCCACGGTTTCGCCGCTGCCCTCCAGCGTTCCGCAGAAAAAGGAGGTGGCGGCGGCGTAGCCGGACAAGCCGGCATAGCTGGGCACGGCGGTGCCGGCGGCGTTCACCGCCTCGGCGAACCTCCACACGCCGCCCAGATAGCCGCCGCCGTAGCGGTTCACCTGGTCCGTGAAGCGGACCAGGGATGCGCCGTCGGTGATGACGTTGGCCTTGCCGTCGGCCTGGGTGAGGGCGTAAAACGCCTTGCGGATGACAGGGACGTCATAGCCGCCCACGGAGACCTTGGTTTTGAAGAGACCGCCCACCTTGTCGGAGGTGCCCACGCTGCCGGTGAAGCCGTCGGTGTCCGTCAGGGTCAGGCCGGTAAAGGTCGCGCCGTCCTTGAGCCGGTAGATGGTCCGCTGGCCGTCGGCGCCGGTGTAGGAGTTGGTATTATCCAACTCCACCCACCGTTTGGCGGCGGCCTGGGAGAGGGCCTGAACGTCGGTATCGGCGCTGTTGGCCGCCCAGGCGAGCTGGGGGTAGCAGCCGTCGGCGTTGACCCAGACGCTGCCGGTGGGGAATTCAGTTTCGGTTACGGCGGTATTGGTCCACTGGACGTCCATGCTGGCGGCTTCCTTGTATTTGTAGGGGCCGTTGGGGGCCACGGCGGCGTCCACGGACACATTGGACACCGCCACCTTGCCTTTCGCGCCGCTTTGATAGCCCACGAGGCTGCCGAACTGGGGGGAGAGGAGACTGCCGGCGAAGTAGCAGTCCTTGACCTCAATGCTATTGATATATTGAACATCCTTGCCGCCCGCAAACAAGCCGAAGAGACCGCCGATGGACTCCTTCTGATTGAGCGCGGCGTCGCTGTCCTCGAACCGCTCCACGGCCATGGTGCTGAAGCATTGGGTGGTACTGCTGTTATTGAAGCTGTTGGCCAGCAGACCGCCCACCTGGTGGTTGCCCCTGATATGGCCGGTGGAGAAGCAGCCCTGGAGCTTCAGGCGGATGTCTTTATAGCCCACCAGACCGCCGATGCCGCCGTCCAAGGTGGTGGCAATCCCGCCGTTGTGGACGGAGATGTCGGCCCCCACGGCGCAGTTCGCGATGTTGACGCTTTTGCCGCTGTTGGACGCCCAGCCCACCAGACCGCCCACGCGGCTCTGGCTATGGCCGCCGGAGGAGGGGCCGGTGATGGAGCCGGTGAAAATACACTCGCTGAGGTTATAGGCGCTCAACGTATCGGTCTTGTCGTTGCCCCCCTGGATGCCCACCAGACCGCCGAAGCGGACGATGCTGTCGCTGTTCTGCGCAACAGTGAAAGCGGTGTTGAGGACCTTGCAGCTGGTCATGGTCCCGGTGCTGGTCCCTACCAAGCCGCCCACGGCGGGGGCGCTGGAACCACCCAGGGTGAAGGTCAGGCTTCCATTTTGAAGGGTGCAGCCGGTGAGAGAGCCGGTATCGCCCAGCAGGCCCACCAGACCGCCGATATTGGGAGTGGAGCTGGCAGCGGTATTGACATGGAACGCGGGGCTGGTCACGGCGCAGTTCTCCACCGTCCCCACGCAGGCGCCCGCCAGGACACCCACGTGGGAGGTGGCGTCCACTGAGGTAGTGGCGTCGGTATAGGCGCCGCCCATCTGATAGGGCTTGTTCGCGTCCCCCCAGGCCGCAGGCTGGATGATGAGGTTTTTCACAGTCCCCGTCTCGCCGATAAGGCCGAAGAGGCCGAAGCCATACTTGCTCCCGGCGGCCACAAGGGGACCGTAATTCACAGTGGTGTTGGGGTAGTAGAGGTTGGTGATTGTGTGGATTTCATGGGTCGAAGGGTCTTTCCCATCAAACGTGCCAAGAAACGGGGCGTTTCCGGCCCCGGTGGGGGAAAGACTGCCGTCCATGGTGCCGATGGGCACCCAGGGCTTGTAGCCGGAGACCGTGCCGGAGGTGCTGTCGCTCTGATAGGGGGACAAATCCAGGTCAGCCGTAAGGACGAAGTACCGGCCCTCGAAGCCAACGGGGACCGTGATGGCCTTGACCTCCGGGGTTGTGCTTGGGGTTGGGGTGGGGTCCCCGTTGGACAGGGCGTCGTTAGACTGGGGCGGCTGGGTGGTCGCCCCGGTGTTGGGATACTGGTCCTCTCCGGGGTTGGTGGTCTCCTCGGTCGTGGGGGTGGAGGTGGGCTGAGTGGTCGTCCCGGTTTCGGGGTCCCCGCCGGGGTCGGTGGTCTCTTCGGTCCCGGGGGTAGCGGTGGGCTGGGTGGTGGCCTCAGTACCGGAGTTCTCATCAGGGGTGGTGGTCTCGCCGGCCCCGGGGTTGGACGTGGACTCGTCCGTCGTCCCGGGCGCGGGGGTGGGGTCCGGGTCCGGCGCGGGGGTGGGAAGTGTGACCTCCCCCTCCACGGCGGTGGCGGCCAAGGGCGCGGCCAGGGCAGCCAGGGCAGCCGACCCGGCGGCGTTGGAGGCCAGAGAACCCGTGGACACAGGGAGGTAGATGCTCTCCGTGGGTTTGGCGGAGTCCTCCGGCGTGGACGTGGATATGGGCGTCTCTGTGGGTTTCGGTGTGGGGGTCGCTGTGGGCTCTGGAGTGGGAACTGGCGTGGGTTCGGCAGTCGCCGTCGGCTCCGGGGCCGCGGTGGGTTCCGGCGTGACCGTGACCTCTGGCGTTGGGTCAGGGGTCACGGTGGCCTCTGGGGAGGGCGGGACGGTCGCGGAGGGTTCCGCGCTGGGAACTGCGGTGGGCTCCGGCGTGGAGAGGGGCAGGAGCATGAGGTTGCCGGGGACGGACTCCGCGGAGGTCCCCGCGGTGATGGTCAAACCGTCGTCGGTGGTCATGGTGGCGCCTTCCGCCGTGAGCTTTTGCACGATTCGTGCCACGGCGTGGAGCTGCTGGGCGCTGGAGATTTGATAGGGGCCCTCCTGTGTCCCTGCATATTTGGTCAGCCAGCTGTAATCTGGGGTGACGTCGCTTTCAGTAACAGCCGAGGCCCGGTGCTGGAGGGGGAACACCTGCAGGGAGGCCAGCAGCACGGCGAAGCTGGTGGCGGTGGCCACTAAGCGGTAGGCCAGCTCCCGCCGGGTCCTGGCGGGGAGCAGGCGTCGGGGGGCGGCCTCAAAGAGCCGCCGGGGTCGGTGGAGCAGGGCGCGGGCCAGACTGGCGTTTTTGCGGTATGCCGGGTCCTGCCGCAGCTGGGCCAGGGCCTCCTCGTCGGCCAGCCGCTTGGGGGGAGGCTCGGGATAGAGCCGCTTGGGGTCGGTGGTTTTCTGCCGCATATTCCGGGCCTCCTTTCGTTCAAATAAAAGCGGGGGACGGGGAGGCGCTTCACGCCGCCCGGGAGGTGAGCTTGACGGTGACGCTGTACCGCTCCCGGTCCAGGTCGGTGAGGGTGGGGACCTCCGCCTCGTCCACCCAGAAGAAGAGGACCAGAGAGCGGCTCTCCCCCGCGGGAATGAGCATGGTCCCGCCGTCCGGCTCCTGCCAGAGGGTGAGGCGCTGGCTGTCCGGGGGCAGGGCGGAGGTGCGGGTCAAAAAGGCGGCGTAGTCCGCCCCCGCCGGGTCGTCCTCCCCGGCGTAGGTGTAGGCGCCGCAGTTGAGGCCGTACAGGGGGGCGTCCCCCTCGCCTAGGCGGGTGCCGTGGATGCTCATGCCCACGTTGACGGCCACCTCCCCCTCGTTGACGATGTGGGTGCGGCAGACCGCCACCTGACGGTCAAAGTCCTCGGCGGCGGGGCTGGTGGACTGGCCGAAGGGGAACTCGTCCACGATGAAGCCGCCGCTGCGCACGTCGCTGATCTTCACGTCCCCCAGGGCCAGGCTGCGGTTGCGCCAGCCGTAGCCGCCCCCGTTGGCGGAGGCCCGGTCGTAGCGGCGGCTGAGCAGCAGGTACAGGAGGAGAAAGACCAGAAAGAGGAACAGAAAGAGGAAGCGGGTCAGCCGCCGGTAGGTCTTTTGGCTCATGCCGTCCCCTCCCGCCAGAGATTCAGATAGCCCAGCAGGGGCAGCTTGTAGACGGCCCGGCCCACCAGCTCCTCCCCGGTCACCAGGAAGGGGTCCAGGCTGGGGGAGGCGTCGGCCCGGGTGCGCAGGGCGCCGCCGCCCGCCTCCACCGACCAGACCCGGTGGGTCATGACGCTGCCGTCGTATTGAAAGACGATGACGTTGCCCTCGGCCACGTCCCCAAGAGTAGTGGGGCGGACGAAAATCAAGTCGCCCCGGGAGAGGGTGGGCTCCATACTGTCCGAGGCCACGGCGTAGGGGGTCAGGCCCAGCAGGGCGGGGACGGGGACGATGAGCAGGAAGAAGAGCAGCAGGGCCGCCAGCACCAGCAGGCAGACGCCGTCGGCCACGCCGAAGGGGCGGCGGGACTTAGTCTGGGGGGCCTGCTCCGGGGTCTCGGTGGTCATGGTCCTGTGCCTCCTCCAATTCGTGTTGGGCCCGGGCCACCTCCTCCTTGCCCAGCCGCCACAGGCGGAGGGCCGAGCGGGCGATCAGCGCCAGCAGGGGGAGGAGGACCAGGGGCAGAAAGACGTAGGGGCGGCGCAGCAGGGCAATCGCGCCCCCCAGACCGGGGGAGCACAGGGCCACCCGGCCCAGCACCTGCTCCGCCTGCACCGGCTGGACGTCGCCGATGGCGTTGGCGTCCCCCTTGGTCAGGAAGGACAGGGTCCCGCCCTCGTCCACCACCTGGGTGACCCGGTGGGTGTTGAGGACCCCGTCGTGGCCGGCCAGGGTGGCGTAAAAGGTGATGACGTCGCCCACCTGGATGTCTCCGGCGGGGACGGCGCGGACGAAAATCAGGCTGCCCTCGGGGAGGGCGGGCTCCATACTGCCGGTGAGGACCGTGAGCATGGACCAGCCCAGCACCTGGGGGGCCTTGCCCCGGGGGGTGGTGAGGACGGTCCAGGCCGCCACCAGGGAAATCAGGATGGCGCACACGCACAGGACGTTCACCAGGGCGGAGAGGACCTTTTTACCCACCTGTGGTCCCTCCCTTCGGGAAGGACAGGCCAAAGGAAACGGACCCGGGCAGGGTGTTCACTGGCCGAGGGTCGTCCTTCCCCTGACTGTAAATCGGGTCACAGTAGATGGCCAGGATATAGGCGGAGACGGGGGTGCTGTTATCCACGGGGGTGAGGGGGTCCGTGGGGGGCGCGCCCTTCAGGATGGCGCTGGTCAACTGGCCTGAGGAGTCCCGGTTTAGGGGGATGGTGGGTGTGGAGCTGGGTTGGAATTTTAGGTTCTCAGGGTCCTTATTCCAGTCCCAGTCGAAGGTGTTCAGCGTGCCGTCGGGTACCGGCAGGAGATAGAACCCCAAACACTGGGCCAGGGGAAGGTCCGCACCGGTGGCCGGGACTACCTCCTTGCCGTCGCCGTCCGTATAGACCACGCCGGTGAGGGAGACGGTGATGGGCTCGTTGCCCACCAGCAGGTAGTATTCACACTGACCGGGGACCATGTTCTCGATGACGATGGCCGAGTCCTCGGTTTTTTCCTCCGGGCCCCACAGGACGGTGTTGGTGAGACTGTCTGCGGTGGCGGCGCGGTCCGCCTTGACCACCTTGCCGAAGTGGAGGGCCGCGCCGGGGCCGGTGTTCTGGGAGGCGAAGCTCAGGGCCGACAGCCCCACGGTGTTGGAGTTGATGAACCAGGCGGCGGTGAGGGCCGCCAGCATGACAAGAGGAGCCACGACCATGAGGATGTGGGTCATAAGCTCCCGACGGTCTCTCATGGTCATGCCTCCTCTCTGGGTCAGTGTCGAATGGATTTGTCAGCGGTCCCGCCGTCTGCGGCGGTTGATCCAGTCCAAAACGGGGTTGCCGGTGGCGGGCCGCACCTGGGGCGCGGGCTCCTCCGCCGGGGCAGGGGCCGGTTCCGGCTCCGGCTGTGGAGCAGGAGCGGGGACTGGCTCGGGTTCCGGTTCTGGTATGGGAACGGGTTCTGGTGTGGGTTCGGGGACTGGGGCCAAACGCGGCTCCAATTCCGGCGCGGGGGCCGGGCAGTCGGGAGCGGAAGGTCCAGTGGACCCTCCGATGACTTCGGGCGGAGCTTCCTCTAAAACATCGGCTTCTGTGGGGGACGGCGGTGGGGTGGGCGCGGCAGAGGCGGTGGGCTTTTTCGGCTTCGGCTTGGAAGGGGGCTTGGACGCCGCCTTCTCCTTGGCAAGCTTGGCCTTTTCGGCCTCCTTCTCCCTGGCGATGCGGGCTTTTTCGCGCTCGCGCTCCTTCTCCTTGGCAAGTCTGGCCTTTTCGGCCTCTTTCTCCTTGGCGATGCGTGCCTTCTCGCGCTCGCGCTCCTTCTCCTTGGCGAGTTTGGCCTTCTCGGCCTCTTTCTCCTTGACGATGCGGGCTTTTTCGCGCTCCCGCTCCTTCTCCTTGGCAAGTCTGGCTTTTTCAGCCTCTTTCTCCTTGGCGATGCGGGCCTTCTCGCGCTCGCGCTCCTTCTCCTTGGCAAGTCTGGCCTTTTCGGCCTCTTTCTCCTTGGCGATACGGGCCTTCTCGCGCTCGCGTTCCTTCTCCTTGGCGAGTTTGGCCTTCTCGGCCTCCTTGGCCTTGGAAAGGCGGGCCTTCTCCCGTTCCTTCTCTTTGGCGATGCGGGCTTTTTCCCGCTCTTTTTCCTTTTCTCTGGCGATGCGGGCCTTTTCCTTCTCTTTTTCCTTGGCGGCGCGGGCTTTCTCCCGCTCCTTCTCCTTGGCCAGCTTCGCTTTTTCCTTGGCGGCGTCGGTGGTTTTCAGGGCCTGGGTGCGGCGCTCGATCTCCGCCTGAGCCTTGACCACCTCTTCCACAATGACCTTGCGGATCTCCACGTCGGGGATGTCGTAGTCGTCCACGAACTCCTCCACGATCTGCTTGACGAACTTGGGCTTGATGCTCTTGCGCCGCTTGGGCGGCTCGGTGACGCGGCGCTGGTCCTTCTCCAGCAGGGACTTGAACACGGTGTAGTTCAGGGCCAGATTGCCGTACATCTGGAAGAGGTAGTCCTCGTCGAAGTCCAGGGCGGTCTCCCGCACGTCGATGTCGTAGCCCACCTGGTCGTAGCGCTCCAGGAACTGCCACAGGTCGTAGCACTTGCGGTAGTCCGGGTTCTTGATGAGCTGGTTGGTGCGCTGGATGGGGGAGCGCACGGCGGAGGTGCCCGCCATGGCGGCCACGAAGGCGGACTGGCGGAAGTCGGCGATGACCCGGCGGACCCGGTCGATGCGCTTGAAGACCTCCAGCTTGGCCGCGTCGTTTTCCAGATAGGTCTGCTTGTTGTGGACGGTGAGTTCCAGCTTGTAGTCGATGATCTCGTAATCGTCCTCCACCGTGGACTCCATCCGCAGCAGGGACTGCTCCTCGTCCCCGGTGTCCCAGAACAGGGCGCCGGTGCGCTTTTCGATGAACTCGGAGAGCTTGCGGATGAGGGTGTTGACGAAACGGTTTTCGTAGAGGTCGATGCTCTCCTCGTTCTCCACGGTGAGCAGCTTGCCGGGGTAGATGGTGCCGCCCCGCATACCGGTGATGTACTGGGTGTGGGAGGACAGGTGCTGCACCGTGTCGGGGCCGATCTTCTTGACCTTCTCCACGGGCTTGATCTCCTCCACCGTCTTGAGGAAGCGGCGGGGGTGGGCGATGATCTCGTGGATGGCGGGGATGGCCTCCTCGATGGCCTCCAGCCACTTCTCGTCCACCGTCTTGTCCAGCACCCGGTTATACTGGGTGATGGTGGGCTTGCCGGCGGCGATCAGCTCCAGCAGGTACTGGTAATAGCCGTCGTTCTCCAGGAACCGCTGGACCCGGTTGCAGTATTTCAGGTAGAGATTGTTGATGGTGCTGGCCAAGGGGGGTCACCTCGATTCGGGGGATGCGGGCGGCCGCCATGTATGGCGGCCCTGTCCGCTTAGAACATCACCTGTAATTTTTGCAGGTACCGCTTGCACATGGGCAGACCGGTCTTGCCGAACTGCTTTTCCAGGAAGGTGATGAGGTCGCCCATCTCGTCCCGGGCGAAGGAGAGGTTCAAACTCTCGAATTTCTTCAAAATCTTCCGCTGTATCATGTAGTCCAGGGCGTCCAGCTCGGTGCCGCCGCAGGCGATGTACACCGGGACGAAGTCGGCCATCTGCTTGGAGATACGGTTGCCGATGGCCAGCCGAAAGTGCTTTTGCAGATAGTCGTCCAGCTTGGACAGGCGCTCGATATTCTTCGCGCTGATGGCATACTGGGCCTTGGCTTGGGCGAACAGCTCCTCCAGGTGGCCGCAGCGCAGGGCGATGGGGGGCGTGTCGGGGGCCTCGAAGGGGTCGGCCCGGTCATTGATGTCGATGGCCATGGCCCGGTCGTAGACCTTGTCGGTGATGGTGAAGGTGGAGTCGTCGTTGTTGGCCGTGCCGATGAACCACAGGCTGGTGGGCACGGTGAGCTTGCCGTCCACCAGGCGCTTGGGGTCGCTGGGCCACTGGACGGGCACCAGGTCCACGACCCACTCGTCCGTATTCGGCATCTCCAGCACGGAGAGCATCTCGGCGAAGTAATACTCGATGCGGGCCAGGTTCATCTCGTCCAGCACGATGAAGCTGGGCTCCTCCCGGTAGCCCGCGGCGTACAGGTGGCGGAGGAACTCGGTCTCGTTGAAGCGCTTGGTGAACTCGTTGAAGTAGCCCAGCAGCTCCGAGCGGTCCCGGTAGGAGGGCTGCACGGACACCATGCCCGCCGGGTTCTGGAGGTAGCGGGACACGGAGTAAGGCAGGGAGGTCTTGCCGGTGCCGGAGATGCCCTCCAGGATGATGAGCCGGCTGGCCGCCATGCTGGCGAAGAAGAGCCGGACGATTTGAGGGGTGTAGTACAGGCCCAGCCGGGAGGCGGCGAAGTTGCGGTAGCCGTCCATGAGCTGGGGGAGGGTGATGTCGTCGTCCCAGACCTTTTCCTCGGGCTGGGCGTAGAGTTCGTCCACCAGGGTCAACTTGGGGAAGCGGCTGCCGTTTTCCTCCACGGCCCCGGCGGCGTTGCCGCCGTCGGCGGCCAGGGCCGCCTCGTCCTCGGGCCGCAGGCCGAGCTGGGAGACCTTCATGGCCAATATCTTGCTTTTTTCGTCGATGAGGTCGGCCACCTGCCGGTTCAGGGAGGCGATCTCCCCCATCAGGTCCTCGTTGTCCACCTCCTGGCGGCGGTGGCGCACCCGCTTGCGGACGCCGAGAAAGACCTTGTAAAGCAGTAGGGCCAGAATCGCCAGCAGGACGGCCACCAGAATGACCAACAGCACCTTTTGGAGCAGGCTGAAGCCCGGCCAGTAGGCCGCCACGATCAGGGCGTACTGTCCGAAGCTGGTGAAGATGCCCAGCAGCGCCGTCCCGATGGTGGTGAAGAAGGCGGCGATGTTGGTCAAAATCTGCCAAATCAGTTCATGGGCAAAGGTGAGAAAACCGTCCAATCGTATCAATCCTTAGGTTGGGATGGGGGAAAATAGGGAGACGGATTGCCGCGGCAGTCTGAGGACTGCCTCGCAATGACAGATATGGCGGGAGTTCAAGCCATGTCATTGCGAACCAGCCCGCAGGCTGGTGTGGCAATCCGCATCTTTCGTCTTATGTTTCGTCGTCCCCGGAATCCTTCGGTTCTTCCGGCTCCGTTTCGCGCTCCTTTTCGGCCTTTTCCCGCTCCAGCTCCTCCATGGCGGCGCGGGTGGCCTCCAGGACGGTCTGGCGCTTGAGGTCGATGAGCAGGAGGATGAAGCGGTAGAGCTGGTAGAGGAAGAAGGCCAGGATGGGCAGGACGATGATGACCAAAAATCCTGTGGAGGTGGACAGCAGGGAGAGGACCTTCCCCAGCAGGGGGATGGAGACCACATACTCGCCGATGATGTCGGCGGGGACCACCAGATATTCGTCGTTGATCTGGTTGGCGTCGCCCTTGGTGGCGTACTGGACCATGCCGCCCTCCCGGTAGACGGCGGCGATGCGGTGGGTGTTGATGGCCCGCTGGCCGTTCACCACGGTCCAGAAGGAGATGATGTCCCCCTCCTCATAGTCGGCGGGGTCCCCCTGGTGGACCAGGATGAGGTCGTCCTTGTGAAAGGTGGGGGCCATGGAGTCGGACAGCACCGTCATGGGGGTGTAGCCGAAGATGTGGGCCACATTCCCGGAGCCCTTCTGGGAGAAGGTGACGATGGCAAAGAACGCGATGATGACGATCAGGACCCACAGGATCACATTGACGATGATATTCAGCGCCTTTTTCAGTCCGCTCATAGGTGAAACCTCTCTCTCATAGGGGGTGTTGCGCCGCCCTTATAGGACGGCAAACGCAGAGACGCGACTGCGCCTCTGCGAATCTGCCGTAGGCATCTCCGCCGTCAGGTGACGGTGGTCTCGATAAACTTGCCGTCCGGGCCTGCGCCGCAGAAACGGAGCTGGGCCAGCAGATGGGCTTTTTCCAGATTGGTGTCCTTGTCCGCGCCGGTGCCGTTGCCGTTGACACACTGGGGGTCCTCCCCCTCGATCCACAGGCGGATGGTCACCTGCTTGGGGGTATCGGCCTTCAGGGAAAAAACGGCCTGACTGAGCTGAAGACCGGTATTGTCGCCCAGCTCGGTAAAGGTATCCTGAACTGCGCCGCCGTCGGCCTTGGCTTTGCCGTTGAGGTTGGTGTTGCCGGATTTGTTGGGTTCATAGATGACAATGGTGTCGGTGTTGGGATCGCCGCCGCTGTCATAGGTGGTGAAGGACATGCGCGCGGCGTGGTCCACCGGGGACTGGGCATTGGTGTTGTCGTCCCTGGAGGAGATGAGGGTGCCGTCGTCCGCGCCCACGGAGGAGACGTCCTCGTTGAGGTAGACGTCCATGTCCACACTGGAGCGGAACCAGAGGTCCAGGTCCAGATAGTACTTGGTGTCAGGGGCCGAAGCGGGGCCGGATACGTTGCCCTGCTGGGTGTAAAGGTGATAGCCGTCGCCGGAGGACAGGGGCCACAGGCGGATGTCGTCCAGACGGTAGCCGCACTGGTCGTAGAGGGCGTCGTTCACCATTTCGGTGGTGAGTTCAGAGACATAGCCGTTCCAGGGGTCAGCAAGCGTGCCGGAGTCGGAGGTGGACACCATCAGCTTGGTGCCGGTGCCCACTCGGACCTCCATGGACTGCACAGAGGTGGAGTTGGACAGGGTGAACCAGGCGTAGGTGGCGGTGGTGATGGAGATGACCGCCACCAACAGCAGCGTCAGGGACGCCTTGGCTTTCTTTTTCAGCTTTGCGGCCTCGTCACTGGCGGACATGGGCGGTCACCTCCTTTCGGTTATGTAGGGGATGGGTTAGGGAGTGACGGGGGTCTCAACGGCGGCGAAGGGCAGGTCCAAGTTGAACACGTGGGCGGAAAGGGCGTTCAGGCAGTCCTGGTCGGTGCCCTCCAGCCAGATGTAGATGTCCACCGGGCGCTCTTTGCCGGCCTTGAGCTGGAAGATGGGCTTCGGATCGGCGGCAGGGGCCGCAACGTCGAGGCTACCGCCGTTTTCAGTGACCGTGGCCAGCCGCTTATCGGCGTTGATTCCCGCGTCGGTGGTATATCCGGGGACCTTGGCGTTGAGCATATTGACGCCGATAATGTACTTCGTGCCGGCATCCACCATAGCGATGGCCGGGTACTGGCCTTTTGCCTCGTCCTGCTTGTTCGGCACATCGGCGGCACCCGTCGCGGCTGTGTCGCCAACATCGGTGACGTGCTGGTAATCGGTGTTATTCACGTTGGTGGCGACCAGCTTTCCGCCACTGTCAAACTGGAACACTACGGGCGTGACCGTGGTCAAGGTGGCGCCATCCGTCTGGGGCACCACAGCCACCCGCAGGGCGGCTTGGATGTCCTTGGCGTATTGGTCATACACGCCCTGCTCCAGCGTGTGCTTCGCGTCCTTTGTGACCGCGGTGACCATATCCGCGATCGTGGTCAAGTCCTTCTGACCAAAATACACGTCCACGTCGGAGGAGGACATAAATTTCAGGGGGATACGCTTGACGGGACCCATGCCCACGTCGTCGCCCGTGAGGCCGATCCCCACCTCGGCAAACTCATCCAGCTTGCCGTTCACCACGTGGTTCCCGGCGGAATAGAACTTGAGGGCGGGGGTGGAGCCGGTGGCTCCAAGGGCCAGCCCCACGTCAGAAATAGACGCCGGCGTCAGATGATAGGCCAGCAGGTTCTGCGCCAGCCGGTCGTTATTGTTTTCGCCTATGTACCAGTCGGCGGTGTCCAGAGCCGCGCCGGCCACATCGCCGGTTTCGGTAATCCCGGTGATGTCCTGGTTGGTTACAAGGCTCTTATAGCCGGTCCAGTTCCCCACCTCACTGGGGGAAGCGATACTGGCCTTCTTACCCACGGCCACCAGCAGGGAGGTGGAGGTGGAGACGGTGAGCTCCATGCTCTGGACCTCCACGGTCCGGTTGTTGATAAACCATGCGTAAGTACTGGTGCCCAGGGCGATGGCGGCAACCAACATCATGGATAGTGCGCCGAAGAGCTGGCCTTTCAGGGTTTTTGCGCTTTTCTTTTCTTGGGGCTTCGTTTTCATGTGGTCCATCCCTTTCTTCTATGTGAACATATCTATCTAAAACTGATGGGGTCAGATTGTGCGCGGCTTTGGCTTCCCCTGGGGGAAGCTGTCCGGCGGAGCCGGACTGATGAGGGGAAGGCGCCCGATATGAGAGCGTGTGGTGGAATCGGCGTTCCCCTCATCCGGCCCTTCGGGCCACCTTCCCCCGGGGGAAGGCTATGGGGAAGACGGATTGCCACGCCAGTCTGCGGACTGGCTTGCAATGACAGGCGCGGGGGCCTTCCCCTGGGGGAAGGCAGAGGGGGGCCGCCCCATCTGTCTGCCGCTTCGCGGCCGCCATATATGACGGCCCTATAACGGATTATCTTCCAAAAGAACTTCAATGCTCATGGACATTTTGATGACGCCGCCCAGGCGGTCGTCGGTACACTCGGGGTCGTCGCCCTCGATCCAGATGACGATGGTGTACTTATCCACGCTGCCCACCGCCATATCCAGAATCGTGCCGCTGTCGATCTGCTTGGCCGAGACGAAGGGGACCGTGCCCGGCTCCGGGCCGCCGTCGGCGGCCCGCTTGGCAAAAATCTGGCGGTCGCCGCCGTTATAGTACACGGCCAGCCGGACGCACTCGTCCAGCTCCCGGGTCACGTCCTGGATGTCCAGCATATAGCGGTAATTCAGGTCCGTGGTGCCGTTGTTGCGGACGTAAAAGGTATACGCTATGTAATTTCTGCCGTTGTGGCTACCGTCGGTATCGTCCAAATCGTCCGGCAGGTCCAGCACGGAGATGTTGGTGGCCCCGTCGATGGCCTCGGCCTCCAGTCGGCTGGACGCGGAGGTGAAGCCGGAGTCGGAGGAGAGCTCGATGCCGTAGCGGTACATGTCGGTTCGGTTCAGGCTGATGGTGAAGGTGCCCACGCCGGACTGGACCATGCTGAGCAGGAAGATGACGGCCACGATGGAGAGCAGGACCACCAGCATGAGGTTGACGGCGTTGGTCTTGGTGATGAGGCGGACCATGCCCTTTTGCAGGGCGGCGGTGCGGAGCTTGCGCTTGGTGCCCTCCACGCCGGAGTCCGGCGCTTCGGGTTCCGCGACGGGGGATTCGGCCTCCGGGGGGCGGTCCAGCAGTTTGGTCCCCACGGCTTAAACCTTGGCAGCCAGGGCTGCGGTGAGTTTGGCAACCTTCATGGCCTCGTCGCTATTCAGAAAAAAAAACTGAAGTCCGCAGGAGCTGCGGTAGCCCGCGTTCCGGGGGGCGGGCTTGGTCCAGCAGACCGCGCCCCGCAGGGGTATCTTCTTGGTGCCCTTCCGGGCCAGGACCACGTCCACGGTCTCACCCACCACCATGGGGGCGTCGGTATAGACGGCGACGCCGCCGTTACTGATGTCGGAGGTGCGGCCCGGATAGGTCCGCATGACCCGCTGGCCGCTGGAATCGGTCTCGCCGCTGATGATCTCCACGTCGATCTCGGCGGGGACACGGACGAAGGCGCGGCGCTCGGCGGCCTGGACCTCCTCCGCGGGGTCGATGAGCAGATTGGTGCGGATGCCCTGCTTGACGGTGCCGGAGACCTTGCCGTCCAGGGTGTAGCGGGTGCCGTCCACGGTCCAGCCCAGCTCCACCGGGGTCCCGTCCTCCAAGGGCCAGCTCTTTCCGGCGGCCATGGGCGCGGTGATCTGCAGCTTACCGGCGTGGTCCTTCACATAGGAGGATTTCAGCTCGAACTCCTCGTCCCCCACCCGTGCGGTGAGATCCAGCTTGGCGCCGGCTTTCAAATTGAGCTTTCCCAAGGCCTCTCCCTTCCTTCGGTCACAGAATGTTCATATTTAGTCCATTATACAAGGTTCCCGTAAAAACTACAACCATGCATTTAGTCAAATTTGCGGCAAGAGATACCTTATTTAGTCCACCTGCCCCACAGTGAAGGTGGCTAGGAACTGGCCCTGCCGGATGGGGGCACTTGGGGTGGATTCAACGTTGTATTCGCCCGTGCCGTATTCGGTCCACAGCAGCAGGAACACGTCTTTGAAATAGTAGGGCTTGCCGTCCACCACCGTGACGTTGGCGGCGGTGGGGTCGGCCCCGATGGAACCGGGGATGATGCCCGCGTCCAGGCTCATGGGATGGCCGTCGTGGTAGGCGGCGTAGGCGGTGTCCAGCGCGGTCAGGGCGGCTGGTTCGGCATTGGCGGCGGTAAAGTCGTTGGGGTCGGTGAGACGCAGGGTGTCCGTCACATATTTCCGGTAGTCCAGCCGCGCCGCCGAGACGGCGTCCAGGTCCACCGGCAGGGGGAGGACCCGCAGGGGGGAACTGTTCCCAGTCTCCTCCTGGAGGGTGAAGGCCGCGTGGACCTCCACCATGCTGTCGCTGCGGTTGATGACCCGCACCCGCATGAGGGTGGCCCCCTCGTTGAACTCCGCCGTCCGCAGGGCGGCGGTGACGGTGGGGTCGTACATGCGCACCCCGGCCACCATGGGCACCACCAGTTGGTAGGTCGTGGCCTCGGCGGTGCCGGGTGCCAGGCCCATGAGCTGCTGGTCGTTGACGGTGACGGTGTAGTCGATGGTGCCAATGCGGTAGTCGCCGCCCAGGTACTGCCAATCCCCCTCGTCGGTGAGGTAGGCGCCGGTCCGGGCCACGGACCAGACGGCGATGCCGCACAGCAGGGCCAGCAGGGCAATCAGGCCAAGGTACAGGCCAAAGCGGCCTTTGGCGCGCAGGCGGGCCAGCATGGCGGCATCTCCTTTCGGGGGAAATTACGGGGTCTGGGCCGGGACGGTGAAGCTCAGGCTGTCGCTGTAAAATTCCGACCACGCCATATATTCGCTCTGGCGGACGTAGAAGTGGACGCTCAGGCGGATGGTGGGCGCGCCGGAGCAGTACAGCTCGTTGAAGCTCTGCTCGAAGGGGGTCTTATCCACGCCGAAGGAGGATCTCGAGACCACTTGCAGCGCGTCCATTACGGCGTAGAGGTCGGGGGGCGTCTCCTCTTGGTCGGGGGACGGAGTGGGAGCCGGAGTCTCCGGCGTCCCCGAGGCCGCGGGGTCCGGCGGGGCGGTGGGCTGGACCGGGGGCGGGATGTCCAGCGGATTGGCTCCCTCCGCCGGGGCCTTGAGGGACAGGTCGAAGAGGGACCAGACGGAACTGTTCTGGGAGTCCGTGCCGGTGTCGGCACTCTGGACCCACTGATAGGTGTCCGTGTCTGCCGGCTCGAAGCGGAATAGTTCGATAAAATGGCTGTCCTTTGTCAGACCCAGGAAGTAAGCGCCCTCTTCGGCGTTTTTCCCGGCCCGCAGGGCCAGAGGGGTGACTGTGGTGTTGTTGTCCTTGTCGGTCCGGGTGATGGTGGCGTTCAGCCCCACCCGGATGTTCACGTCGGCGGTGGACAGGTTGCCCAGGGTTAGGGTCAGGGGGACGGGGTCGGTTTTGCCGGGCGGAGCTGTCACGGAGGCGGGGGTCTCGGTGATGATTAAGTAACTGTGGGTCACTGTTTGGGCCGTGTCCACGGACAGGACCGTCTCGTCGGTTTTATAAGTGAGAACGGAGGCGATGTTTTCAAAGGTACTCGGGTCGGGGGCATAGGTAGCCGCCTCATGGGTGACCTCCTCGACGGAGTTGTGGACGTGGGTATAAATCTTCCCGTCGCCTTCGGCGCGGGGTGTATAGACCGTGGTGAGGGTGACGGTTGTAATCGTTCTGCCCTCTGGTCTCTCCACCGTGGTTGCGGCCGTGGTGACGGCGGTGTAGGCGGAGAGGTCGAGTGAAGGGGCGGGGTCAAGGGGAGTGCCGGTGGCCGTGTCGCCCTCATACCAGGATGAAGTCTCGTAGGCATGCATCAGGTCACGCTGGGTCATGGTAGCGGTGACGCCGTTTTTATCGGTGCGTTCGGTGCGGTGGATGACGGTGCCGGGGGTCTCGCCAGTCTGAAAATCCCGCGCCAGAGAGGTGCGGACGACGCGGGAATTGTCCGTCCAGGTCTGCATGGAGAGCAGGGAGTCGCCGGGCAGGATGAGGGGGACGCCGTCGGTGTCCACGCCGCTGCCGCTGACCAGACTGCCGTAGGTCAGCAGGGAGGCGGTGTCCCGCTCTGGGCCGGACTCCGGGAGGCAGCGCACCAGCGCCGAGCGGACCACGCCGGCGGGTGTCCGGCTAAGGGAGACGAACCAGGCGTTGGTGGCGGCAGTGAGTCCGAGTGCGGCCACAAGGGCGGTGCCCGCCATGAGCAGTTTTGCGCGCTGGGACACCGGGACCACCTCCTGGCCGGAGCATCGTTTCTAGTAGCATTTAGTGTAGCACGTTCGGGTCGGAAGGACAAGAAAAACCACAGATAAAGTATATAAACAACGCTGTGAAATAAAAAAGTGACTGAAAGAAAACACGGCTTGCACAGAAATCAAATGATATGCACATGCTCCAAAGCGCGCGGCAGCGCCGTTCTCCCGCGAAATCGGGGAGAACGACGCTGCATACAGTTTACTGGGCGGCTATGGCGGGGAGCTGGCGGCCGGTGTGGTCGATGGTGTAGTCCACGCCGCACTGGCCGGGCAGAATGATTTGGGAGATGGGGACGAAGGTGTAGCCGTCCTGGAGGAGGGCCTCGATGATGCCGGGGAGGGCCTCGGGGGTGTGGAGGGCGGCGTTGTGGAAGAGGACGATGGAGCCGGGTTGGACGCCCTTGAGGACCCGCTTGGTGATGTCCGGTGCGGCCAGGTCCTTCCAGTCCAGGGAGTCCACATCCCACTGGATGGGCTCCATGCCGATGGAGCGGATGGCGGTGACCACATTGTCGTCGTACTCGCCGTAGGGCGGGCGGATGAGGGTGGGGCGGACGCCGGTGACGGCCTCGATTTTGTCGTTGCAGGCCTCCACGTCCGCGATAATCTCGTCCCGGGAGAGTTGGGACATGTGGGCATGGGTGTTGGAGTGGTTCATCACCTCGTGGCCCGCGTCGGACAGGGCCTTGACGGACTCCGGGTATTTATCCACCCAGTCCCCCACGACGAAGAAGGTGGCCTTGACGTTGTACTTGCCCAGAATGTCGATGAGCTGCTGGGTGTCTTCGTTGCCCCATGCGGCGTCGAAGGAGATGGAGAGGACTTTTTGGTCCCGCTGGACGCAGTAGATGGGCAGCTGCCGGGTGGTGGCCGAGGCGCCCACGATGGCGGGGTGGTTGACGATGTAAAACATCCCCGCCGCCACCAGAAGACAAGCGACGGCGGTCAGCAGCTTTCGCTTGATGAGAAACAATTTCATAATCTGTGCCTCCCCAAATGATTTGTACAGATTATGATGTTGGACGGGGTTTCAGAAGCGATGTGGGTTGGATACAGAGCAGGATTCCAACGCATTTGTACCGGCAACACATCGAATGAAAGGCGCGGCGCCCACCGCCAACCCCAGTTGGCATGTTGCATTGAATGAACGATTTATGTACTTGCTTGGGGATGTCAGAGAGTTCAGCTTTTTGGTTAGGCACGACGGCAAGGTAATTGTCTTAAAACCGGGGGAGGATGCGGATTACCATTTCCCCAAAAATGGGAGCCGGAAAGACGAATGTTTATGCAGGCGGCTGTCAGAGCGGGAGGTCAGTCTGCCGGCGAGATACCAGATGAGCTGGGAAGAGCAGGGGGGCTATTGGGTCGGGGTGCTGGTGGAGGAGAAAAAGATCCCCGATGTGCAGGCGTTGGCGCGGAAGTACGCCAAAAAGAAGGCGGACGGAAAGACCGTGGTATGAAGACATCAGAACAAGATTTTGGAAAGTGGAACGCATTTAAGGGTTTTATCCACGACATGTGCGCCCTTTATGGCCGAGGGGCCGAGCCCGATGATCTGCGGTCCGAAGCGTGGCTGGCGTGCCTGGAAGCGGACAACAGCTATTGCAAATGTGCTGGCTGCTGCGCCTATGATGAGTACCTATTTTTATATGTTAGGGAATCGCTCAGACGGGTGAGGGTGCAGAGAAACCGCCGCTTCGCGGTACAGAGCCGATTGTCTTTTGAGGACGGACAGGATGAGGGGGCTGGAGCGGTAACCAATTGGCTTCCAAAATCCTGTCAAGGCGACATGTGGGGAGTAGAGACCTGTGTAGAGCTAGCAGACTTTTTAGAACAGCTTCTGCCGGAAGAATGGACTGTCTTGAAAAGGATGATGGAGGACGATTCCAGCGGTAAAATTTCCACAGAGATGAAAATACCGTTTGAAGCGGTGGAAGAAGTCAGACGCAGTATCCAGAAAAAAGGACGGGCCTATTTTATGGAAGAGAAAGAGCAGATGATTGCTTAGAATGATTTGGCGCGGAGGGGTGAATTTGAGATAGTCAAGGTTGTTCCTTTTTGGGAGGAATGTGCAAAGATGTGAGCCTGTTAATGCGGATATTGCTCTTTCACGTGAGACATCTAACAGCGGCACCGGGGACCTAGTTCCCGGTGCCGCTGTTAGATGTTAGATGTCTACGCGTGCCCTCCATGAGGAGGGCGACGCTGACCATCGACCGCGCCCTGGAGACCTACCTATTTCTATCCACGCCCTCCGTGAGGAGGGCGACGTAACTCACCAGTTTGGTTTAGCTGGTGCAAGAAAGATTTCTATCCACGCCCTCCGTGAGGAGGGCGACGCCAACGTCATGGAGGCTAGTACGTCGTACTCATCATTTCTATCCACGCCCTCCGTGAGGAGGGCGACTTGCAAAGAAATGGGCCTCCCGTCCCTTAGTGATTATTTCTATCCACGCCCTCCGCGAGGAGGGCGACGAGGTGGCCGGGTATCGGCTGGTCCGGGTGGGTATATTTCTATCCACGCCCTCCGCGAGGAGGGCGACATAGCTCTGACCAATGGAGAGGCCCAGCTTGGTATTTCTATCCACGCCCTCCGCGAGGAGGGCGACAGCGGCTGATCGCCGCGGCGGACGCTGGGAAGGGATTTCTATCCACGCCCTCCGCGAGGAGGGCGACCGGCCACCAGACCGGCGGCAACTTCGGGTTTCCATTTCTATCCACGCCCTCCGCGAGGAGGGCGACGTAGCCACGACAGTCTTTTCCTTTTTGCCCTTGAATTTCTATCCACGCCCTCCGCGAGGAGGGCGACGTTGGGAGAGCCTCACCCCTTTCACTTCCTTTCTCATTTCTATCCACGCCCTCCGCGAGGAGGGCAACGCAAGGCTCTGGACGCGGGGGAGCTGACGGGGGACATTTCTATCCACGCCCTCCGCGAGGAGGGCGACACGGCGGGAAACAATGCTGTAAGGGCGTCCGATGATTTCTATCCACGCCCTCCGCGAGGAGGGCGACTACTACTGCCACAGCTATGCCGCCTGGGAGAAGGATTTCTATCCACGCCCTCCGCGAGGAGGGCGACTTCCGGTAGAGCTGGAACATGATTCGGGATCAGATAATTTCTATCCACGCCCTCCGCGAGGAGGGCGACCAGTAATTTTGCCACTGATTTTCAATTGGTAGCGGATTTCTATCCACGCCCTCCGCGAGGAGGGCGACTTTTCATCTTTTTTTATTTTCTTTTTTCTACCAATTTCTATCCACGCCCTCCGCGAGGAGGGCGACACTCCAATACACAACGCATTGGAGGTGCTAAAGGAATTTCTATCCACGCCCTCCGCGAGGAGGGCGACTGCAAGGCGTTGGACGCGGGAGAGCTGACGGGTGATATTTCTATCCACGCCCTCCGCGAGGAGGGCGACGCAAGGCGTTGGACGCGGGAGAGCTGACGGGTGATATTTCTATCCACGCCCTCGGCGAGGAGGGCGACGTCCTTGCGTAATCCACAATCTACCATTTCCACAAATTTCTATCCACGCCCTCCGCGAGGAGGGCGACCAATTGTACTATAAAGGAAGGGCGAATACAGATGTAATTTCTATCCACGCCCTCCGCGAGGAGGGCGACAGCGGAGTTGAACAGGACACACGGAAGAATCATAATTTCTATCCACGCCCTCCGCGAGGAGGGCGACCTCCCCAATGCCCAGCGCGTCAGGGGTAGTGTGTGATTTCTATCCACGCCCTCCGCGAGGAGGGCGACTCTCCCCCACGCCCTACACGGTCCTCAAGGGCAAATTTCTATCCACGCCCTCCGCGAGGAGGGCGACAAGGCACATGTGACAGGCCCAACAGGTCCACAATATTTCTATCCACGCCCTCCGCGAGGAGGGCGACCTGATGTGGTAATGGCGGCAAGTCAGGAGGGTATTCAGATTTCTATCCACGCCCTCCGCGAGGAGGGCGACACTTCACCGCGCTGGATTCCGGGGACTGCCACCCCATTTCTATCCACGCCCTCCGCGAGGAGGGCGACCGAAGCTTGCCTCGAACGTGCGGCCCGCGTCGATTGCCATTTCTATCCACGCCCTCCGCGAGGAGGGCGACAGTCAATAGCTGGTTTGTTGCGCACGTGCTGTAATATTTCTATCCACGCCCTCCGCGAGGAGGGCGACTCGCCGTGACCATCATCGTATACCAGTGCATGTATTTCTATCCACGCCCTCCGCGAGGAGGGCGACAGCAGATTTGCACAAAATGGGATGCACTATTTTAGCAAAAGTGTAAAAATACAATGGAATTGTGCGGTAGAAAAGGGAGATTGGGATAAGATTCACATGGGGGCAAGGCCTGAAATCGGCCCTTTTTGCTGTGCGAACCTGCCGGGAAAACTATGGGCGCTTCCGGTTCGCGCTAGGTCAGACGAAGAGGGTGCCCTCCGCCTCGTAGCTGGGGCGGGCGCCCACGTGGTCCACCTTGGTCTGGTAGCGGTCTCCTAGCTGGTAGAAGCGGAGGCTGTCCCGGTCGGGGTCGATCAACTCCATGAGCTTATGGCGGACTAGGCGGTACTGCGTGGCGTCCAGAATGCACTCAAAGACGCTGTTTTGGACCCGCTGGCCGTAGTTGACGCACTGCCGGGCCACCTGACGCAGGCGTTTGCGTCCGGCGGCGTCCTCGGTGTTCACGTCATAGGTGATGAGGACCAGCATAGAAGCACCTCACTTCCACAAGAGGGGCGGATAGGCGTCCAAATCGTCCCGGAGGAAGCGGGCGAGCAGGAGGGCCTGGACATAGGGGACCAGGCCCCAGGGCAGCTTTTCCTCCAGGAAGGGGTGGGTGATGACCTCTCGCTTCCGCTCCTGCCAGGCGGCCAGGACGGCCTTGCGGCCAGACTCGTCCAGCAGGACGGCGCCGTTCTCCCGCGTCTGGAACTGTCCGGGCTGGACCACCCGGTTGTTGACCAGGGTGAGGGCGAAGCGGTCGGCCAGCACGGGGCGCAGCTCCTCCATCAGGTCCAGGGCCAGAGAGGCCCGGGCCGGCTTGTCCCGGTGGAGAAAGCCCACGTAGGGGTCCAGGCCCACCGCCTCCAGGGCGGAGGCGCAGTCGTGGGCCAGGAGGGTGTAGAGAAAGGAGAGCAGGGCGTTCATCCGGTCCAGGGGCGGACGGCGGGAGCGGATCTGGAAGAAGAAGGAATCTTTGTTTTGTAGGATCAGCTGGTCAAAGACGCCAAAGTACCGCAGGGCACACTCCCCCTCCAGGCCCCGCAGGCGGTCCAGGTCGGAACAGGCAGACAGCTCGGAAAGCCCGGTGGCCAGGGCGTCCGACGCCCGCTGGACGGCCTCCGCGTCGATGCGCAGGGCGTGGTCCCGCTTGGCCCGCTCCAGCACGCCGCGGCAGTTGTAGACCTTGCCCATCAGGAAACAGCGGGCGGCCAGGGCGCTGGCGAGGGGGTCGTCGGAGCGGCGGTACTGCTCCTTGCGCAGCAGCACGTTGCCCCTGGTCTCGCCGGAGACTCTGGCCAGAAAGCGGCCCCGGGGCGTGAGGAAGCACAGGGAGACGTTCCGGGCGGCGCAGGCCCCCATCAGCGCAGGGGAGGCCCCCTTGTAGCTGAAGCAGAGAATGGATTCCAGCGTGTGGAGGGGGAACCGGCCCGCCTCCGTCTCGCCCCGGAGGACCACCACATTCTCCCCGTCCAGGGACAGATAGCTGTCCTCCGACAGGACAAAGAGGGTGTTGAGCAGCTTCCTCATGGGACCACCTCCTCTACGTGGGCCTGCAGATAAGCCGCCGCGGACCTGCCCCGCCCCAGCCGGGGCAGGCAGAGCTCCCGCAGGGAGCAGGCGTTGCAGGACTTGGTGGGCCGGACCTTGGGGGTGTGGCCCCAGCGGGCAAGGGCGTGCATCTCCTCCAGAGCGGCCCGGACCTCGCCGCGCAGCCCGTCCGTAAAGGCTACCTCATGCCGGCGGCGGGTCTCGCCGTAGTAGAGAAAGCCCATTGGAATAGCGCAGCAGAGCATCTCCTCCAGGCACATGGCCTGACAGCAGAGCTGGAGGGCGGCGGGGTCCTCGACCCGGTAAGCGCCTCGCTTGTACTCCACGGGGGTGGGGCGCCAGAGGCCCTCCCGGCCGTGGAGGGGGACCCCGGCGGGGTCCCGGCGAAACTCCACCACGTCGCAGACGCCGGTGACCCCCAGGGTGGGGGAGAACACCCGCAGGGAGCGGACGGTGAGCAGCTCGCCCCGGAGTTCGGCGGTCTCCCCGTGGGCCCGCTGGTGGAGGAAATTGCCCTCCACGGTGTAGGCATTCTCCGCCCACTGGTGTTCCAGGTGGATGAGGGCCCACTGGCGGCGGCAGAAGCGGAAGTGTTCCAGGCCGGAGAGCTGGAGCCAGTCCTCCTCGGGGATGGTCACCCCATCCGGGTGCAGGTGACGCCGGTGGGCAGGGCGTCGGTATTCACAGTGACGGTATAGTCGCCATAGGAACGGGCGGTCTCCACGCCGTCTGCCCGTTGGACCGATACCAGGTCAAAGAGCTTATGAGCGGGGGCGCAGCCCAGCTCGGAGTCGTGCCGGAAAACGATGAGGTCCCGGACGGCCATGTTGCCCCGGGCGGCGGAGTGGTCATGCTCGAACATGTTGAGGATGGCCTCCCACAGCAGGGCCAGGTCGTCCTCGGAAAAGCCGGTGGTCTTGCGGGCCAGGTTGGCGGAGACGTAGCCCTCGCAGCGGTAGAGACCGTAGGGGATGATGTATTTACGGCCCATTTCGGTGCCCTTTTTCTCCGCGTCGGCCTCGGTGGTGATGGACACACGGGTGATGGTGACCTCCTGGGGGACCACCGGGTCCACCGAGCGGGAGAAGCCCAGCTGCACCGGGCCCCGGACCTGCCCGCAGTTCAGCGCGCCCTTGACGAAGGTGGTCATCACCGCGCCGAAGGTCCGCACGTCGAAGAAGTTCTGGCACATGAAGTCCCGGAGCTTGCGGTCCAGGTCCGGGTCCTCCTTTTTGGCGGCCTTGAGGGCCTTGTCGTCGGCCCCCACCCCCACGTAGGCGCAGGCTTCGGCGTCGCTGCGGTTGAGGGGGACTCCGTCCTTGATGTAGATGCGGTAGCCGGGGACGTCCTCCTTGACCATCTCCACATAGTTGCGGAGCTTCCGCTTCAGGCACACGTCGGTGACCAGGCCGCAGCCGGTCTCTGGGTCCACGCGGGGCATGTTGCCCGCGTCGGGGTCGCCGTTGGGGTTGCCGTTTTCCACGTCGAAGAGGATGACGAATTCATAGCGGTTGCGGATAGGCTCGCTCATATCAGTGTTCCTCCTTCTTATTTCCCGCATAGCGCAGCTGGGTCTGGTGGTAATAGCCCAATTGGAAGGCCCCCTGCTCAGGCAGGGAGAGACGGGCGGGGTAGTGGTCGCCCACCAGGGCGGCCAGGTCGGTGAGCTGCTTTTCCCAGTGGATGGCGAACCCCTTGTCCAGCTTCCGCAGGTGCTTCTGGGCCAGATTGACCAGGATGGGGAAGATGGTGGCGGGGGTGGCCGATGCGGAGTTGAAATACTTGTCCTTGATGGTGGCGTTGATGCCGGGGTTGGCGCTCTGCTGGATGGCCTCCAGGACGGAAAAGAGCCGCCCCAGGGTGAAGGGAATATTCTGGGGGGGATGGTTGGGGTCGAGTTCCACGCACAAAACCTCCTCTGGACAGCGTTCGTCCCGATTTCTGGAATAGTAGGCTTTCAAGATCGCCGCCCTGCCCCGGCCGATCTGGTGGTCGGCCCGGATGCGCAGGGTGACGGCGGAGAGCAGGGAGGCGGGGTAGCGCTCCCCGGTGAGGATGGCCCGCAGTACCTCGCCGGTGAGCTTGGGGCTGGGGGCCTTGTCGGTGGACTTCTGGTTGACGGTCTCCCGCAGCAGGGCCCACAGGGGGAGCTGGCCGTGGGGGTCGTTTTTGGGACGGATGATCTCCAACTGCTGGTAATGTTTGTTGATGTGGGCCATCAGGGGGCCGAAGTCGTCCTGCCAGAAGAACCGCACCGACAGCCGGGCGGCGTTGGGGGAGAGCCCCAGGATGTAGAAGTGCTGATCCGGCCGGAGGGTGACGCCGCTGAAGTCTGCCGGCCTGCCCTGGGCCAGGGCGGCGAAGATGCCCTTGAGCTGGCTGTCGGTGACGCCCGTCTCCGCCCCGTCGCCGAAGAGGGCGGCGTTGAGCAGGTCCTGGTAGGCTGGATCCCCGCCCTCGGCCCAGAAGACCACGGTGGTGTCCCCATAGGACTGCCGGTGCTCCCGGTCGGCGATGAGGGAATTGAGGGCGGTGCCGTAGGCGAAAGCGGCCTGCCGGCTGGTGGGGGAGTTGGCCCCCTGCTCATGGCCGTAGGACTCCAGGGAGGGGGCGTTGAAGGAGACCAGGGCGGCCCCGCTGGACTGGGCGCCGGGGAAGCCGCGGATGGAGGGGTGGAGGGAGACCGGGACCGACCGCTCCCCGGTGACGAGGCAGATCTGGGCGTCCCCCTCCCCGGCCCGGTCGTAGTCGGCCTGCCAGCGGGCCCGGACGGCAGGGTCCTGGTGGACGAAGTAGGGGCCGTACTGAAAGACCAGATTGCCGCCCTGCTTCAGCTCCTCCAGGTCCTGGGCCAGGACGGGGACGGCCCCGGCTGCCGCCGGGTCCCAGCGGGTGAAGAAGGCGCACACCGCCCGGGCGGCGGGGGAGTCCACGCCCTCCAGCAGCTGGAGGTGGCGGTCCCTGGCGGCCAGGAAGCACTCCCGGGTCCGCTCCGGTTTGCCCTTGCCGTCGACGCCCAGGAGATACCCGGCGTTGTCGCAGAGGAAATTGGCCTTGACCCCGGCGGTGCGGATCTCCGGCATGGGGACGGCCATCAGCCGGGGGGCCGTCACCAGCTTCTTCCCCATCTGCTGCTCCGTTTTCAGGGAGACCACCTGGAGCAGCTCCCCCGTCTCGGAGAGGACCAGGGCGAAGGAGACCTTGGCGGGTCCCCAGCCGGGCCGGTCGGCCTGGCCCCGGCGGGCCAGGTCCTCGTAGTGGGCGGCCAATGCCTGAAGGATCATCGCCGCACCTCCCCGCTGTCCCTGGGGGGGACCTCCACCACGCCGTCCCGCATTATGGCCCGGAAGAACATGGACTGGATGTTGGCCGGGTCTGAGTAGTCCAGGTCGTAGAGCATCCAGCCCAGGTCCCTCTCGCCGCGCAGCTCCTCGGGGCAGGGGGGCGGCGCGGCGCAGGGGGCGAAGTGGGCGGGGAACTCCCGGGTCCCGAAGCAGGGCTGGTGGTAACACTGGCCCTTTTCCAGCCGCCGGCGCATGATGTCCTGGAACTTGCCGGGGTTGTCCCCCGGCGCGGCCCGGTCGGTCAGGTCGAAGTGGGCCTCGATGACGTAGCGCACGCCGGTGAGGACCATGGCCGAGCGCTGCATGATGTCGTCGGCGGTATAGAGGACCAGGGGGCGGGCGCCGCCCCCCATGGCGGATTTGAGGTCGCCGGCCAAAATCTTGCTTTTGACCTCGTTGCGGCGGACGTTGGCGAAGCGGATGGGGGCGCACACGCGGATGCGGTCGATGGACCAGCGCAGCCCCGGATGCCAGTAGATGGCCTCGATCAGCCCCCGCGCCGCCGAGGGGGTGATGATGTCGTAGGAGACCCGTTCTGTCTTCATCTCTGGGCGCGAAAACAGGGCGTAGTCTCCCCAGACCTCCACACAGATGGACAAGCTGCCTCACTCCTTTCTTGGTTTGATCCTATCATTAAAGCTGTCCCAAAGAACGGACTTGATTCAGATAAACAGCCCCTTTCCGCTGTCGGCCTCCAGGGAGAGGCCAGTTTGGTCGTCGTAGAGGGACAGGTCCCGCAGGAGGAACGCCTCCTCATCCACGGCCTGGACGGCGCCGGCGGCGCACAGGGCGTGCAGGTGGTCCGGGTACACGGACACGCCGTACTGCCCCAGTCGGAGGAAGAGGGCGCGGGAGCGCTCCCCCGCCTCCAGGCGGGCGCACAGGGCGCGGCCCTCGCCGTCGATGGGCAGATAGACGGTCCGGGTGGGGCTGTCGATGAGGTGGAACTGCTCGGCGACGGTGCGGATGGGCAGCAGCCGCCCGTCCCGGCCCCGGCGGAAGGCGTCTAGAATGTCCTGCCGGTCCTGGGCGGCGTCCCCCAGCCGGTGGCGGAGGATTTCAAAGTAGTCCCGGATGGCATCCGGCCCGCCCACATCCCCGTGCTGGGCGGAGACGGTGCGGAAGGCGTCCACCTGGGGGCGGAAAAGGGGCGGGACGGGCTGGTCTGAGGCAAAGACGGACACCACGCTTTCCTCTGCTCCACGGCTGCCCTCCCGGTTGCAGCGGCCCGCTGCCTGGAGAATGGAGTCCAGCCCCGCCTCGGCCCGGTAGACCGCCGGAAAGTCCACGTCCACGCCGCACTCGATGAGACTGGTGGACACCACCCGGCAGGGGCGGCCTGCCTTGAGCCGCCTGCGAATGGTCTCCAAAACGGCCCGGCGGCGGACCGGGGGCATGAGGGTGGACAGGTGGAAGGCCCCCTCCGGGGGCAGGAGCCGGTAGACCTCCTGGGCCTGCTTCCGGCTGGAGACGATGCACAGGACCTGGGGGTGTTCGCCCAGCCGCTGGGCCAGGGTCGGGGTATCCAGCGTCCCAACGTGCCGCAGGGTCACCCGGCGGAAGGCGGCGTAGAGACCGGCCGGGTCGGGAGCGATTTCTTTCAAAGCCAGGCCGGGGGCGCAGTCCTGAAAGAGGGGGCCCAGGGCAGGCTGGGTGGCGGTGCAGAGGACGGCGGTGACGCCGTAGTGCTCCACCAGTTGGGCGATGGCCGCCACGCAGGGGCGCAGGTAGGGCAGGGGCAGCATCTGGGCCTCGTCAAAGACCACCACGGCGTTGGCGATGTTGTGGAGCTTCCGGCAGCGGGAAGAGCGGCTGGCGTAGAGGGATTCGAAGAACTGCACGGCGGTGGTGACCACCACCGGCGCGTCCCAGTTCTCCGTGGCCAGGGCCTTGCGCACCGTGTCCGGGTCGGCTGTCTCCCGCTCCTCCACGGTATAGTCCACCCCGGAGTGGTGCTCCAGCACGGCGTCGCCCCCCAGCCAGCCCCGGAAGTTGTCCGCCGTTTGCTCTATAATTGAAGTATATGGAATGACGTAAATCACACGGGACTTTCCAAACTTGGCCCCGTGGCACAGGGCGTAGGCCAGGGATGCGGCGGTCTTGCCCCCGCCGGTGGGGACGGTGAGGGTCCGCAGAGGGGCCGGCTCCGCTCCGGCCTGGACGCAGGCGCGCAGGATGGAGCTGCGGCGGCCATTAAGGGTGTCGGCTTCCCGGTTTTCCAGCCAGGGGCCGATGTGTTCCATCAGCCGGTCTCGCAGAACGGCAAGGGAGGGCCCGCCGCCCCGGTGGGCCGGACGGCCCGCCATGAAGGTCTCGGTGTCCAGATAGTCGGCGTCCACCAGGCAGGAGTAGAGCATCCGGGTAAAAAAGGCGTCGGTGAAGCCGTCGTGGCCGCAGAAGTCCGGCTGGGGCGCGGGGGACAGAGAGACCTCGTCCCGCCAGGGGGCGCAGTCCGGGAGCAGGCCTTGCTGCGCCCGCTTGCGGCGGCCCACCAGAGTGACGTCCTCGGCGGTGTCGCCGGGACCGCCCAAATCGGGCAGACCACCGTGGTGTCCGGCCACCGCCAGCGCCGCTGGAAGCATCCCCAGGCCGCACAGCTCCACCGCCCCGGCGGTGGAGTGGTCCACCGGCGGCCCGCCCTCCAGCCGCCGCTGAAAGGCGGCGGAGTACTTGCCCAGGTCGTGGGCCATGCCGCAGGTCCGGCCCTGCACCTCCGCGCTGAAAGCCGCCGCGAAGCCCTCCGCCAGCGCGGCGGTGCCGGTGAGGTGGTCCAGGACAGTCTGACGGCGGGCGCCGTCGGGGCTGATGTGGGCGTAGTACATGGAAAGCCCCCTTTGTGATGTCGAATTTTGCGGATAACATAAAATATACATTTTACAATACGATATTTTTGTACATTATAAACGAAAAATGGCGGAAGAGCAAGAGAGACAAAAAAACCCACCGCCCGGTGGGCGGTGGGTCATAGCGCGGGGAGTGGGGATAGGAACGGCGGGCGGCCCAAGGCCGCCCATACAGTGGGCGCTTTTGAGGTGGGGAAGTTCTGCGTTTTCCACGCATCCCTGCCTTTTGGCAGGAGACGAGGGCGCCGTAGACCCCTAGGCCACGGCCAAGAATTTCTATCCACACCTGCCTTGCGGCAGGAAACGGCGGGGTTGTCCCGCAACTCCACGCTGGCGTAATTTCTATCCACACCTGCCTTGCGGCAGGAGACCGCGTCCGCCTGAAAAAGCTCGTAGAATACGTGATTTCTACCCACTCCTGCCTTGCGGCAGGAGACTGGCGTTGCCCTTGGTCTCCACCCGGCCCAGCACATTTCTATCCACTCCTGCCTTGCGGCAGGAGACACCGTCACCAAGACCGCGTCGGCGGAGTAAGGGGATTTCTATCCACTCCTGCCTTGCGGCAGGAGACGTGGGCGCCGTGCCAACGGAGCGCAAGGTCAACAAATTTCTATCCACTCCTGCCTTGCGGCAGGAGACGGGCCCCCTTTTGCAGAACGGACGCCTCGAGCGTATTTCTATCCACTCCTGCCTTGCGGCAGGAGACCGTATGGTGTACGCACGGGATATGTGCTCTGTGATTTCTATCCACTCCTGCCTTGCGGCAGGAGACCGGTCGCCCGAGACGTTGCTCCGGCCCTCATACTATTTCTATCCACTCCTGCCTTGCGGCAGGAGACGGCGCTGGCAATCTGTTCCGGGTGGCAGTCGCCCATTTCTATCCACTCCTGCCTTGCGGCAGGAGACCGGCGACCGAAACGCCGAGGTCGCATATATCAACATTTCTATCCACTCCTGCCTTGCGGCAGGAGACCAGGTCCTTCAACTCATCCGTCTCCGGGAGGACATTTCTATCCACTCCTGCCTTGCGGCAGGAGACAGTAAAAGTGCATAAAATCTTGCCTCTGGCTCTGTAAAAACCGCCAAAAAGGGGACGGATGGTATCATAGTACAAGCGACGGTTGCTATCAAAATGGAAAGGATAGGCCAAAATGAGGGTGCGAACAGATGGGGGATTTTATGGGGGTCCCCACTTCGCACAGGGTATCATCACCTGCATTTGCGACAATTACAAATTGGAACCACAAATGCGGGCTCACCCAATCCCGTACTGGTGCAGCTTTTCGTAGAAGGTGGTTTTCCGCAGGCCGAGCTGGTCCATGGCCTGCTTTTTGTCGCCGCCGCATGCGGCGATGGCGTTCAGGATGGCCTGGCGCTCGGTGGCGGAGAGGAGGTCCCGGAGGGTCTGGCCCCCGGCGGGGAGGATGGGCGGCTGGGTCAGGACCCCTTCCGCCTCGCCGCCCCGGAGGAAGATGTCCTCGGGGTAGATGACGCTGGTGTCGCAGATGGCGATGGCCCGCTCAATGACGTTGCCCAGCTCCCGGATATTGCCGGGCCAGTCGTACTGGAGCAGCTTCTCCAGGGCCTTGGCGGAGAGCTGCTTGGGGGGCAGGCCGTACTCGGCGCAGGTGCTTTCGGTGAGGCTCTTGCTGAGCAGGTAGATGTCCGAGATGCGCTCCCGCAGGGGCGGGACCTCGATGGGGAAGACGCTGATGCGGTAGTAGAGGTCCTCCCGGAACCGGCCCTGGCGGACCTCCTCCTCCAGATTCTTGTTGGTGGCGAAGATGATGCGCACGTCCACGTCGGTGGGCTTGGTGGCCCCCACCCGGTAGAAGCGGCGGTTCTGGATGACGTAGAGCAGCTTGACCTGCAGCTCCGGCGGTATTTCGCCGATCTCGTCCAGGAAGAGGGTGCCGCCCTCGGCGGCCTCGAAGTAGCCGGCTTTGCCGCCGGACAGCGCCCCGGTGAAGGCCCCGCCCATGTAGCCGAACAGCTCGCTCTCCACCAGGTCCCTGGGGATGGAGCTGCAGTTGACCTCCACGAAGGGGGCACCGGGCCGGGAGAGCTGGTGGATCTCCCTGGCAAGCTGGGACTTGCCCGTGCCGCTCTCGCCGGTGATGATCACGTGGCACCGGGCCTGGGCGGCCTTGTAGGCCAAAAATTTCACCCGCTGGATGGGGGGCGAGCTGCCCGCGAAGGTGGAAAAGGCGGTGGGGGGCACCCCCTGGGCGTAGTTGTCCAGGTTCAGGTTGGCCTCCTCCACCTGGGCGATGAACTCGTTGCGCTCCCGGAGGAGGGCGTCCATCTCGGACAGGTCGCTGATCTTCAGCAGCGCCCCCTCCACGTGGCCGGGACGGCCCAGGGGATAGAGGGAGGTGAGCATGAGACGCTTGTTGATGGTCAGGGTCTGGGGGGTGCTGGCGACCCCGGTGCCATTCAAAATCTGGTCCAGGCGGGTGGTCACCTCGTCGGGCTGGACCAGCTCGAAAAAGTCGCTGCCGATGACGTCCAGCTCGGCCCCCTCCCCCTTGGCCTGGTAGGGGCGGCCCTTCAGCAGGTCCCCCAGGTCCTCGTGGCGCATGGTGCAGCCCTTGTCCTGGTAGAATTTGACCTGCCCCGTGGCCCCGTCCACGATGACCAGGTTGGCCATGGATTTGAGGAAGCGGATGGAGTAGGCCGTGCCGCCCACCTCGATGACCAGGTGCTTTTCCACCCAGTCGATCTCCAGCCGGAGGGACAGGCCCAGGTAGTCGTCCTCCTCCAATACCATGCGGGGCTGCCCGGTGTTCCGGCCCCAGTGGCGGTAGCGGGGGGCGATGGAGGGGTTCTGGTAGACCCCGGCGCACAGCAGGCTGCCCCCCACCCGGATGTCCGGGTCGTCGATGCCCAGGACGGAGAGGTCCTCCGGGGTCAGGTCCCCGTCGTCGTCGCCGATGATGTTGTCGGCAATGAGGACAATGTCGCCGGGGGTCAGGACCCCGGCGGGGTGGGAGCGGCGGCTCTCCTGGGAGATGCCGATGATCTCCTTGGCCTTGCGGTTGAACAGGGTGACGATGCCGTCGGCGTCCACGCAGATGAGCCCTTCGTCGGCGTGGTCGGTCACCGCGGTGAGAAATTCCATCTGATCCAAGGGCCAGCCCTCCTTTTTCCATCAGTATACACGCTTTTCCGGAAAAACGGAATAGCGGAAATGGTGACAAAAGTCTTGTAAACTGTGTGCGGATTCGATAGAATAAAACCATATCACAGAAGGAGAATAGGAGCGGTCATCTATGAAAAGACGGTTATGTTCCCTGGCGTTGGCCCTGGCCCTGGCGGCATCGCTGCTGTCGCCGGCGGCGGTCCAGGCGGCAAGCGGCGACTTTGTCGTTGAAAACGGCGTCCTGACGGAGTACAGGGGCAGCGGCGGCTACGGCGTGACCATCCCGGCCGGGGTGAAGGAAATCGGCGCCAGGGCCTTCAGAAATGATACCAACAACATCATTTACACCGTGTCCTTCCCCACGGGGCTGACCAAAATCGGCTACGGGGCCTTTGAGATGCAGCTGTTGCAAGAGCTGACGCTGCCCGAGGGGCTGCTGGAGATCGGGGACGCGGCCTTCTTCGGCTGCGGGTCCCTGGAGGAGGTGACCATCCCCGCCAGCGTGCAGTCCGTGGGGTCCAAGGCCTTCGCGGGCACCAGCATCGCCAAGGTGACGCTGCTGAACCCCGACACGGTGGTGGCGGAGGATGCCTTTGAGAACACCATTTGGGCGGACGGGGCGCCGGAGGACAAGAGCCAGTCCCCGGAGCTGGACGCCTTCCACGGCGCGGGCGCGGGCGGCGCTTCCGCCGCCGGGCGGACCCGTACCATTGCGGCCGGAACAGACACCCAGGCCGTGGTCAAGTCCGACGGGAGCCTGTGGACCTGGGGGAAATCCTTCAACTGCAGCCTGGGCCAGGGAATCCCCAACGGGGTGAACGAGGACCGATATACGCCGGCCAAGATTTTGGGCGGCGTGGCCAGCGTCAGCCTGGGCGGCTACCACGGGGCGGCCATCAAGACCGACGGCTCCCTGTGGATGTGGGGCCAGGGGAACAACGGCGAATTTGGCCGGTTTTACCGCTGGAATTTGGAACAGCCCACCCACATCACAGACAACGTGGTGGATGTGAGCCTGGGCGGCAATTTTACCGCCGTCCTCAAGGCGGACGGCAGCCTGTGGATGGCCGGGATGAATACTTACGGCGCGGTGGGAGACGGCAGTACCACCTCCCCGGATTATTTCGTCCGGGTGCTGGACGGAGTGAAGGCCATCGACGCGGGCTACCACCATATGGCGGCTATCAAAGAGGACGGCTCCCTGTGGATGTGGGGCCTGAACAGCCGGGGCGAGCTGGGCAACGGCGGCAGCGGGAACGGGGTCTCCAACGACGCCTCCAAGCTGACGATACAGACCACGCCCATCCGGGTGATGGGGGACGTGGCCTCGGTCTCCTGCGGCAATGGGCAGACCTTTGCCGTCAAGACCGATGGGACCCTCTGGGGTTGGGGCCAGAATGAGAGCGGCGATTTGGGGGATGGGACCCGGACGGACCGCCTGACCCCGGTGAAGCTCATGGACGGCGTGGTCAGGGTGGATACCAGCTGGCATACGGACGAGACCGAGGACGGCACGGCCCGGGCCAACGCCGCCGTCAAAACGGACGGCTCCCTGTGGATGTGGGGCAACAACAAGGTGGGCCAGCTGGGTTTGGACCACTTCGCCTTTACCAACACCGCGCCCTGCAAGGTCATGGACGGCGTGGCCGACGTGGCGCTGGGCAACTATTTCACGGTGGCGCTCAAGACCGGCGGCGCGGTGTTCGGCTGGGGCATGGACAACCGGGGGACGCGCCTGGATGGGAGCACGGGCCTGTACAGCGGCGGCAAGGGGATTCTGGGCGACGAGACCCGGAACGGCGGCCTGGATTTGATTACCCCGAAGGCGCTGGACATCACGGGGGTGGCCCAGCCCGGGACCTTCTCCTTCGCCCCCATCCCGTGGCTGGGCGGCACCGGCGGCAAGCCGGGGAGCACCACGCCCACCCAACCCACAATCCCCGACGCCGGGGACGTCACACCCGCCTATCCCCCGCTGACGGCGGAGGAGACCGCAGGGCGGAGCCAGCGCATCAGCGTGGGCTACGGCTCCATGGGCTACGTGGACGACCAGGGCGGGCTGTGGACCTGGGGCTTCAACCTGGGCGGCGGCCTGGGGGACGGCACCTATGAGAACCGCAGCACCCCGGTGAAGGTGCTGGACGGGGTCCGGGCCGTGGCCATGGGCGGCGGCCCCCACAATCTGGCCCTGAAAACCGACGGCTCCGTGTGGGAACTCCACGCGGGCGGCCCCGAACACATTCTGGACGGCGTGAAGGCCGTCTCTTCCGGCATGAGCCACGCCCTGGCCCTGAAAACCGACGGGACCCTGTGGGCCTGGGGCGACAACGAGCGCGGACAGCTGGGGAATGGCACCACGGACCACGCCGCGGCCCCCGTCAAGGTCATGGACGGGGTGAAGGCCATCTCCGCCGGGGAAGACCACTCCGCCGCCGTCAAGACCGACGGGACCCTGTGGACCTGGGGGAAGAATACCTGGGGCCAGCTGGGGGACGGCACCCAGGAGAACCGCCTCTCCCCAGTGAAGGTGCTGGACGGCGTCCAGTCCGCCGAATGTGGCGGGAACGTGACCGCCATCCTGCGGACCGACGGCACCGTCTGGGCCACCGGCTATATCATGGCGGCCTACGCCATGGGCTATCACCCGGAGTATACCCAGGTCAACGCCCCCGTCCAGGTGGCCGACAGCGAGACCGGTATCTCCCTGGGCAACGGCTCCTACTCCCTGGGCAAACCGCTGGCGGTGAGCGCCGGCGGCGACCACTCCGCCATTCTGCTGTCCAGCGGGCATCTGGAGACCTGGGGCAAAAATGACCAGGGCCAGTTGGGCGGCGAGAAGGCCGGCACCCAGCAGTACGCCCCCTATCTCGTCACCGGCGGGGAGGGTATGGGTATGCCCGCCCCCGACGGCGACGTGGTGGCCGTGGCCGCAGGGCAGGACAACACCATGGTCCTCAAGCGGGACGGCACCGTCTGGACCACCGGCAAGAACAACTACGGCCAGCTGGGCACCGGCTCGGCCATGGCCTTCTGGTACGTCCTCTCTCCTGTGAAGTTCCCCGCCTCCGCCGCCCCCACGGCGAAAGCCTCCCCCTGCCCGGTGCTGGTGGACGGCAAGCAGGTGGCCTTCGACGCCTACCTCCTCACCGACGCCAACGGCGGCGGCACCAACTACTTCAAGCTGCGGGACGTGGCCCACGTGCTCAACGGCACCGCCGCCCAGTTCAACGTGGGCTGGGACGGGACCATCGCCGTGACCACGAAATCGGCCTATACCTCCCCCAACGGCAGCGAGATGTCCACCCCCTTCACCGGCGACCAGCCCTACGCCAAAAACGCCAGCGCCGTGAAGGTGGACGGCCAGACCGCCGCCCTGGACGCCATCGTCCTCACCGACGCGTCGGGCAGCGGGTACACCTATTTCAAACTCCGGGACCTGGGCAAAGCCCTGGGGTTCTACGTGGGCTATGACGCGGCGGCGGGCGCCGTCCTCATCGATACCACCAAGCCTTACAGCGAATAAGGAAACGAATGCGCGGGGTGCGGCCCCACTGGCCGCACCCCGCGCGCTGTGATTGGACAGTTGGGGGCGATTCTTAATTGTCGATATTTCTCGTGCAACAGACATGGAAACCGTCCTGCCTCTAAAAATCTCTCACACAAAAGCACCCAGGCCCCCCGTGCGGCGTTGCCGCGCGGGGGGCCTGGGCATTGAGGGAGGGGGATGGGATTGGAATTGGTAAGATTAAGCGTTGGCGCCGGACAGCTTCTTCTGCAGCCAATCCTTGCCGTCGCAGAAGCGGGAGACGATGAAGCAGGTCACGTAGTCGCCGGCGGAGTTGATCATGGTGGCGGGAGGATCGACCAGGTTGCCGATGGCCACCAGGATGGGGAAGGCAATCTCGATGTGCTGGGGGAAGAAGATGGAGCAGATGATGTACTCGCCGATGTAGCCGCCGCCGGGCACGCCGGACATGCCCACGGAGGACAGCACGGCCACCAGGATGACGGGGAAAATCATGCTCCAGCTCATGTCCTGGCCCAGGGCGCCCAGAACGAAGGCGATCTTCAGCACGCAGGAGAAGCAGGAGCCGTCCATGTGCATGGTGGCGCCCAGGGGGCAGACCATTTCGGCCACTTCCTTGCTGATGCCGGTGTCCTCAGCCTCGGTCAGGTTGGTGGGGATGGTGGCCACGGAGGAGCAGGTGCCCAGGGAGACGATGGCGGGCTTGGCGATGTGCTTGAACATGGCCTTGACGCCGCCCTTGCCGCCGCCGAACCAGGCGAACAGGGGGAAGGCGGTGAAGATGTAGATGAAGCACAGGGGGTAGTAGACGATGAGGGCGCGGCTGTAATTGCCCACCACCTGGGGGCCGTAGGTGGCGACCAGGTCGGCGAAGATGGCGAAGAAGGCGATGGGGGCGTAGTAGGTGATGATCTTGACGAACTGCATCATCACGTCGGTCATGCCGGCCAGCCACTTGCCGATGACGCTGTCGGGGCCGCCGGCCATGTTGGTGGCGAAGCCGAACAGGATGGAGAACACGATCAGGGGCAGCATGGCCTTGCGGCTCAGCAGGCCCACGAAGTCGCTGGAGGTGAAGAAGTTGACGATCATGTCAGGGATGGAGGCGTACTCGCCCAGGGCCTCCTTGGGCAGGTCGGTCCAGGGGACCAGCACGGGGGGGACCAGCTTCATGATGACGAACATGAGGGCGGCGGCGATGGCGCCGGTGACCACGAAGACGATCACGGTGGTGCCCATGATCTTGCCGGCGCGCTTGCGGCTCTTCATGTTGGCCACGGAGCCGGCGATGGAGGCGAACACCAGGGGGACCACCACACAGAACATCATGTTGATGAACACGGTGCCCAAGGGCTTGACGGTGTTGCCGAAGGTGGGGGCGATCCAGCCCACGATACAGCCGAGGACCATGGCGCCCAGCATGATGGCCAGGAATGTGTAGTTCTTCGCAACGGACTTTTTGTCGAGGTTTGCAGTACTCATTTTGACTCCTCCTAACGAAAAATATATCCCTCTCTCACAGGATATTCTGTAAGGCCGCGAGGCCGTACATACAGTGGAAACAGCCTTCCCCTGGGGGAAGGTGGCCCAACGGGCCGGATGAGGGGAAGACCGATTGGACCGGGCGCTCTTATTTCAGAGGCGTTCCCCTCATCAGTCAGCCTGGCGGCTGACAGCTTCCCTCGGGGAAAGCCTCAGATGGTCACGTCCTCGTCGGTCAGCTCGCCCTCGGCTACGATGTTGGTGTCGCCGATGAGGTAGAGGCCGGCGATGGCGTCACCCTGCCGCTCCAACTCCACCCGCAGGTCCCCGCCGGGGACTTTCAGGTGGACGGGCCCGGAAACCAGCCCCTTCAGGGTGAGGACGGCGGCGGTAGAGCCGGAGCCGGTGCCGCAGGCCAGGGTGAAGTCCTCCACCCCCCGCTCGAAGGTCAGCTCCCGGACGATGCCGCCGGGCTCCACGTCGTAAAAGTTCACGTTGGCCCCCTTGGGGAAGTCCGGGTGGGACCGGAGGGCCGCCCCAAGGGGCCGCAGCTCGTCCTCCGTCTTCTGCCCCAGGCCGGGGATGGGGACCACCGCGTGGGGGATGCCGGGGTTGCCCAGCTCTACATAGGCGCAGGGGTAGGTCACGCCCTCCACCGCCACCGGCCGGTCCAGGTCCAGCACGCCGGGGTCGTTGAGGCGAATCTTGTACTCCCGCTGGGTCACCCGCCAGGCCAGCACCATGCCGGCCACGGTCTCGATGCGGATGGTCTCGCCGCTGGTCATGCCGTTCTCCCAGGCGTACCGGGCCAGACAGCGGGCGCCGTTGCCGCACATCTCGCCCTCGGAGCCGTCAGCGTTGTAGAAACGCATCCGCAGATCGCCGCCCTCCGTGGGGAAGTCGGCCACCATCAGGGCGTTGCCCCCCAGGGACACCCGCCGGGTGCACACTCGCCGAGCCAGGGCCGGGAAGGCGGACACCGGCAGCTTGAGCTGGCGGTTGTTGAGGACGATGAAGTCGTTGCCCGCCCCCTGCATTTTGGTAAAACGCATGTTACCGCCTCACTTCTTCAGGGAGTCGGGGATGACGGCCAGCTCCAGCATGTGCTGGTAGGTCTGGGGCTTCACGATGAGCTCGTCCCGGCCCTCCTTCACCAGCACCACCCCGGGGATGGGGTTCATGTTGTAGTTGTTTGCCATGGAGTAGCCGTAGGCGCCGGTGGAGAAGATGGCGAAGATGTCGCCCGCCTCCACGGGGGGCAGGGGGATGTCCTTGATGAGAATGTCGCCGGACTCGCAGCACTTGCCGCAGACCGTGGCCACCTCGGTGCCCTTCTGGTCGGCCTTGTTGGCCACCACGCCGGTGTAGACCGCCTGATAGAGGGCGGGGCGGATGTTGTCGGTCATGCCGCCGTCGATGGAGACGTACTTGCGCACGCCGGGGATGTCCTTGATGGAGCCGATGGTGTAGAGGCTGATGCCCGCCTCGCCAACGATGCTCCGCCCCGGCTCGATGACCACGGCGGGCCGGGCCACGCCCAGCTCCTTGGCGAAGGCGTCGATGCGCTCCATGACGGGGGTGAGGAAGTAGGCGTAGTCCTTGCGCTCCTCGGCGGTGTAGGTGATGCCGAAGCCGCCGCCCACGTTCAGCTCGGTCATGGTGTAGCCGTAGCGCTCCCTGGTCTCCTTCATCAGGCGCAGGGAGTACTCCACCGCCTCCAGATAGGGCCGGACCTCGAAGAGCTGGGAACCCACGTGGAAGTGGACGCCCTTGAACTCCACCCAGGGGGAGTCGATGGCGGCCTTGATGGCGGGGAAGATGATGTCGTCGTCCAGGGGGATGCCGAACTTGGAGTCCTTCTTGCCGGTGATGATATAGTCGTGGGTGTCGGCCTTCACGCCGGGGGTGACCCGGTAGAGGACCTTCATGGTCTTGCCCTTGGCCTTGCAGATGTCCTCGATGAGGCTCAGCTCCTGCATGCCGTCGATGATGATGCGGCCGATGCCGTAGTCCACGGCCAGCTCCAGCTCGGAGCGCAGCTTGTTGTTGCCGTTGAACTCGATGCGCTCGGGGGGGAACTGGGCGGCGATGGCGGCGGACAGCTCCCCGCCGGACACCACGTCGATGCACATCCCCTCCCGCTCACACAGCCGCAGCATGGCCGGGGTGCAGAAGGCTTTGGAGGCGTAGGCCACCCGGGTGTTCTCCCAGCGGTCCAGGAAGGTCTCGCGGAGTTCGCGGAACCGGCCCACCATATCGGTCTCGGAATAGACGTAGAGGGGGGTGCCGTATTTCTTGGCCAGGGCGGTGGTGTCGCACCCGTCAAAATAGAGGGTGCCGCCTTTGATTTCCGTCATCATGTCTCTCTCTGCCTCCCGCAAATAAAAGTTGCCCTATTATAAAGCAAGCTCAGTGCCAACGCAAGTCCAAATTTGGCCAGAGCCTTGGGCGGCAAGGGGTTCAGGGGACAGGAAATATCGGCCATGCACAGAGGATGTTCCGAAAAACCGGAAAAATAGAGACAAAACAGGGTGAAGATTCCGAAAATTCGGAAAGCGGGCGTTTTGCGTTTGAAAGATTTAACAAATCATCAAGTTAAAGCGCTAAAAATTTTGGAACCTGTTCGCGCCCCCCTTTTCTCATTGCGCCTATCCGCCCGCCGTGGTAAAATAGCCGCAAAGCGGCTATTTTACCGCATATGGCACGATTTGCTCCCGCCCTTCGGGCGGAACCGCGAACGATGCCAATTTACCACAAACCGCTTCGCGGTTGTGGTAAAATAGCCACTATACATAAAAGCAAGGGGTATACCGATGAAATTGACCGAAATTCTCTCCACCGGCTGGGTGACCGTGTCCTGCGAGCTCTTCCCGCCCAAGCAGGGGACCACCCTGGCCGAGGCCGAGCCCATCCTCCGGGACACCGCCGCCCTGGCCCCGGATTTTATCAGCGTCACCTACGGCGCGGGGGGCGGCACCTCCAAGCGGACCCTGGAGCTGGCCTCCCGGCTTCAGGACGCCTACGGGGTCCCCGCCCTGGCCCACCTGACCTGCGTGGCCTCCACCCGGGAGGAGATCGCCGGGCAGGTGGCCGCCCTGCGGGGGGCTGGCATCGAGAACCTCCTGGCCCTCCGGGGGGACATCCCCCAGGACTCGGACTTCCCATCGCCGGAACACTACCACTACGCCAGCGAGCTGGTCGGCCACCTCCGGGCCATGGAGGGGGGCGCGGACCTGTGCATCGGCGCGGCCTGCTACCCGGAGGGCCACGTGGAGTGCGCCCACAAGGAGGACGACATCGACTTTTTGAAGCGGAAGGTGGACATGGGGGTGGACTTCCTCACCACCCAGATGTTCTTTGACAACAACGTCCTCTACCACTTTCTCTACCGGGTCCTGTCCCACGGCATCACCGTCCCCGTGGTGGCGGGCATCATGCCCGTGACCAACGCCAAGCAGATCGTCCGCTCCTGCCAGCTTTCGGGGGCCACCCTGCCGCCCCGGTTCCGGGATATGGCCGACAAGTTCGGCGACGACCCCCGCTGTATGAAACAGGCGGGCATCGCCTACGCCACCGAGCAGATCATCGACCTCATCGCCCACGGCGTCAACCACATCCACATCTACACCATGAACAAGCCCGACGTGGCCGCCCGCATCATGGCCAACCTGTCGGACATCATCGGCAAGCCCCGTGGCTGAGATCGACTGGGGCGAGGCCCGGCGCTATTTGGGCCTCCACCGGCCGGGCGGAACCGTGGACGCCCACACCGAGGACGAGCTGCGCATCTGCGGGGCGGAGCTGGAGCGGACGGCCCGGCCCCGGGCGGTATGGACGGCCTTTCCCCTGACCCTGGGGGAGGACTCCGCCACCCTGGCGGGGCTGACCTTCCATAGCCGCTCCCTCCGCCGCCACCTGGACGGCTGCGGCCAGGCCGCCCTCTTCGCCGCCACCCTGGGGGTGGAGTGCGACCGGCTGCTGCGGCGGTACGGGGCGTCGGACATGGGCCGGGCGGTGATGGTCCAGGCCTGCGCCGCGTCGCTGCTGGAGGCGTACTGCGACGAGTGCGGCCAAAAGCTGGCCGGTGAGACGGGGCGGTACCTCCGCCCCCGGTTCAGCCCTGGCTATGGGGACTGGGCCGTCCAGGACCAGCGGGGCATCCTGGACGCCCTGGCCGCCGGAAAGCGCATTGGCCTGAACGCCACCGAGGCTCTGATGCTCACCCCCACCAAGTCGGTGACGGCGGTGGTGGGGCTGGCCGACACGCCCTGGTGCGGGGCGGAGGGGTGCGCTGGCTGCGGGAAACGGGAGTGTGCGTTTCGGAGGTAGGGGCGGGGCCCCTGCCGGGGGCGTTCCTTTCTCGTTTGAGAAAGGAACCGAAAGAAAACCAGGGGGCCGACACGGGGGATTTCATCCCCCTATTGTCGGCCCCCTGGACCCTAAGAACGTCCGGGCGGCGGTACGGTTTTCGTTGGCAGGCAAGACTTAAAAGCTGTTGCAGCTCGTATTGGTCTGGCGCTGGAACAACTCCGGCTGCCGCCCCTCGTGTAAGAGCCGGGCAAGACTTGGGAGTAGTTGCGTTTTGATGGGTGCAAACAAGTCGCCACAAGGTCTGTGCGCCTTTTACTTGGCCTTCCGCCCATTGCCAGCCGCCCGTCCCCCGTCCCGCCCCGCGGGCGTCATTCTGTATCCGCCCCGTGCCGCGGCACGCGATTTGACACGCTAAATTACAAAAATCCATTGTGCCCCAACGGATTCCACCGATTTTTTCAATGTTTCACGTGAAACATTTGTTCGTATACCGCCCCGTGGGCGGACATCACAAAGGAGAACCGACTATGAACGACATCAGAACTCAACTGGGCCGCAGGGCCCTCTTGTTTGACGGGGCCATGGGGACCCTGCTCCAGGCCGCTGGGCTCCCCGCCGGGGGCGCGCCGGAGGCGTGGAACCTGGAGCGGCCGGAGGTGGTCCGGGACATTCACGCCCGCTATCTGGCCGCCGGGTGCGACATCCTCAAGACCAACACCTTCGGGGCTAACGCCGCAAAGCTGGACCTGCCGGGGCGGACCGTGGAGGAGGTGGTCTCCGCCGCCGTGGCCCTGGCCCGGGATGCTGTGGCCGAGGCGGGGCGCGGCTGGGTGGCCCTGGACGTGGGGCCCACCGGACGGCTGCTGAAGCCCATGGGGGACCTGGACTTTGAGGATGCCGTGGCGGCCTTCGGGGTCCAAATCGACGCGGGGGTCCGGGCGGGGGCCGACCTCATTCTTATCGAGACCATGAGCGACCTCTACGAGACCAAGGCCGCCGTGCTGGCGGCCAAGGAGCGCTCCGACCTGCCGGTTTTCGTCACCCTGATCTTCGACGAGGGCGGCAAGCTCCTCACCGGCGGCGACATCCCCGCCGCCGTGGCCCTGCTGGAGGGGCTGGGGGTGGACGCCCTGGGCCTGAACTGCGGCCTGGGCCCCGACCAGATGACCAGGCTCTTCCCTACCTTATTAGAATATACGTCCCTGCCCATTATTATCAACCCCAACGCCGGGCTGCCCCAGTGCGTGGACGGCTGCACCCGCTTCGACGTGGGGCCGGAGGACTTCGCCCAGGCCGTGGCCGGGCTGGTCCGGGCGGGGGCCTGGGTGGTGGGGGGCTGCTGCGGCACCACGCCGGAGCACATCGCCGCCCTCCGGCGGGCGGCGGGGGACCTGCCCCTCCGGCCCCTGGCGCCCAAGCGCCGGACCTGGGTGTCCTCCTACGCCAAAACCGTGGAGTTCGGCCCCGACCCGGTGCTCATCGGCGAGCGCATCAACCCCACGGGCAAGTCCCGGCTGAAGCAGGCCCTGCGGGAGCGGGACCTGGACTACATCCTCCGGGAGGGGGTGGCCCAGCAGGAGAAAGGGGCCATGGTCCTGGACGTGAACGTGGGCCTGCCCGACATCGACGAGGCAGAGCTGATGGCCCTCATCATCCCGGAGCTCCAGAGCGTCACCGACCTGCCCCTCCAAATCGACACGGCGGACCCCAAGGTCATGGAGGGGGCCATGCGGCGCTACAATGGCCGGCCCCTGCTGAACTCGGTGAGCGGCAAGGCCGAGAGCATGGAGGCCATCTTCCCTCTTATGAAGAAATACGGCGGCGTGGCCATCGCCCTGACCCTGGACGAGGACGGCATCCCCGCCACGGCGGAGGGGCGGCTGGACATTGCCCGGCGCATCGTGGCCCGGGCGGCGGAGTATGGCATCCCCAAGGAGGATTTGATTTTTGACACCCTGGCGATGACTATCAGCGCCGACCAGACCTCCGCCCGGACCACCCTGGATGCCCTGACCCTGGTGCGGGAGGAGTTGGGGTGCCGGACCTCCCTGGGGGTCTCCAACATCTCCTTCGGCCTCCCGGCCCGGGAGCAGGTCAACGCCGTATTTTTGCTGCTGGCCTTCCAGCGGGGGCTGTCGGCGGCCATCCTGAACCCCAATTCCCAGGTGATGATGGACGCCTGGCGGGCGTGGCGGGCCTTGTCCGGGCTGGACCCCAACTGCCAGGACTACATCGCGGCCATGGCCCAGACGGCCCCGGCGGCGGCCCCCGGCCCGGCTGCCCCGGAGGACGTGGGGCAGGCTGTGGTCCACGGCCTGAAGGAGAGCGCCGTGGCCGCCGCGAAGGCCGCCCTGGACCGCCGGGACCCCATGGACATCATCAACACCGACTTGATTCCCGCCCTGGACCGGGTGGGGAAGGACTTCGAGACCGGGCGGCTCTACCTGCCCCAGCTCCTGATGAGCGCCGAGGCGGCCAAGGGGGTCTTTGAGTTGCTGCGGGCGCGCATGACCGCCGCCGGCGGGGCGCGGCCCGCGGACAAGGGCACCGTGGTGCTGGCCACCGTGAAGGGGGACGTCCACGACATCGGGAAAAATATCGCCAAGGTCCTGCTGGAGAACTACGGCTACCGGGTGGTGGACCTGGGTAAGGACGTGCCGCCCCAGGCGGTGCTGGAGGCCGTGAAACGGGAAAAGGCCGGGTTCGCGGGCCTGTCCGCTCTGATGACCACCACCGTGGGGGCCATGGAGGAGACCATCCGCCTGCTCCGGGCGGAGTGCCCGGAGTGCCGCATCATGGCGGGGGGCGCGGTCCTCACCGAGGACTACGCCAGAAGCATTGGCGCGGACTTCTATGGGAAGGACGCTATGGCGGATGTGAGGTATGCGGACGGGGTTGTAGGGAAGTAGCGGCAGGGACGGGCCCTGCCGGGGGCATTCCTTTCTCGTTTGAGAAAGGAACCGAAAGAAAACCAGGGGGACGACACGGGGGATTTCATCCCCCTATTGTCGGCCCCCTGGACCCCGGAGAGCGTCCGGGCGGCGGTGGGGTTTCCGAGGGATGACAAGACTTGTGAGTAGTTGCATTTTACTCGGTGCCAACAAGCCGCCACAAGGTCTGTGCGCCTTTTACTTGGCCGTATGCCCATTGCCAGCCTGCACGGGCGGCTGATAGCCGCTCGCCAATATGCACCAGCTATGCCGGGAATCGCCATGCTAGGCGCGCTGCGCCAGCGCATGAGGGGTGAACGTCCGCATATTAGGCCGTAACGGCCGGGGCGGGGGCTTGAGGGCAGACTGGTTAGCACTAGCCGGTTTCAACCTCGCGCCCCCGTTGGCGCCGCCCCCAGGTCCAGGGCCACAGCCCTGGCGTCTTTCCCACCCCTTTCCACGTGGAAAGGGGTGCCCCCGGAGGGACTCCGCCCCCCGGAGGGGGACGCTCCAAACCCTACGTCCCCGCCCGTAGGCGGTAAATCAACATCCCGTAGGCGGCGGGGTCAAATCGTCCACTCGCTGTGCACGATCCCCACCAGCCGGTACTGTCCCCGCCAAAGCTCAAAGACCAGCTTCAGCCCGCACCAGTCGAAGCCGTTCCCGGCCGGGTCCACGCCGGGAAAATAGTACTCCACGAACCGCCCGTCGGGGTAGGCGTCGGCCACGTTCTCCAGGGAGTTCCCCGTGGAGAGGACCCGGTCCACCCCCACCAGGGGCGCGCGGGTGTAGTCGGCGTTGAACACATACTCGTCCATATACCTGCCGATGGTCAGCTGGATAGGCGCTCCCGACCCGTCGTACGCGCCCCAGGTATAGCGGTTGCCGTTCTCCCCGGCCTGGGCCACCTCGTCCCTGGTCAGGGTGATGTCGGCCTCCGGGTCCACGGTGGAGTAGGGGGTGAAGGTGACACCCTTCTCCGGGTGGACCAGAGAGGCCAAAGCACTGTAATCCCGGTCCTTCAAAGCCTCCAGCGCCCTGAGGCTGGCCCGGAGCAGGGGGGCGTTGTCCGCCGGGTCCGGCCCCTCGGGGTCGGCGGTGGTCATGGGGACCAGGGAGGCCGCGGGCACGTCCACAGGGGGGAGGATGCCGCGCCCGTCCAAAAACGCGGCGTTGCCCAGCAGACCGGCGGCGCAGCCAATCAGCAGGGACAGGACACAGAGCAGGGCGGTCTTTTTCACGGGCGGTCACCTCCAGGCCCATCCATTATAGTCGGGAGCAGGAAAAGTTGCAAGAGACAAAGCGGTAACAGGGCGGCGGGTGAACCTTTTCTTGCAAAATCAGGGAAAAAGGTGTATGATAAAGACCTGAATTTTGGAGGTGAGCCTATGCAGGCGCATGAATTGCAGTTCCATATCAAGTGTAAGGAGGGGGACGTGGGCCGGTACTGTCTCCTGCCCGGCGACCCCGGCCGCTGTGAGAAGATCGCCGCCTATTTCGACGACCCCGTGAAGGTCCAGTCCAACCGGGAGTACACCGTCTACACCGGCACCCTGCTGGGGGAGAAGGTCTCGGTCTGTTCCACCGGCATCGGCGGCCCCTCCGCCGTCATCGCCATGGAGGAATTGGCCGCTATCGGGGCGGACACCTTCGTCCGGGTGGGGACCTGCGGCGGCATCGCCCTGAAGGTCCAGTCCGACGACGTGGTCATCGCCACCGGCGCCGTCCGCCACGAGGGGGCCAGCCGGGAATACGCCCCCATCGAGTTCCCCGCCGTGTCCGACTACCGGGTCCAGGAGGCCCTGGTCCAGGCGGCCAAGAACCTGGGCAAGCCCTGGCACGCCGGGGTGGTCCAGTGTAAGGACTCTTTCTACGGCCAGCACGACCCCAAGCGGATGCCCGTCAGCTACGAGCTGCTGAACAAGTGGGAGGCGTGGAAGCGCCTGGGCGTTCTGGCCTCCGAGATGGAGTCCGCCGCCCTCTTCTGCTGCGCCGCCGCCCTGGACGTGCGCTGCGGCTCCTGCTTCCACGTGATTTGGAACCAGGAGCGGGAGGCCGCGGGCCTGGACCAAAAGGAGAGCCACGACCTTCACGCCGCCATCGAGGTGGGCATCGAGGCCGTGAAGCTGCTGATCCAGCAGGACCGGGCAAACGAAGCGTAAAGACTGAAAGCTTAGAGCGCCGGGACATTACGATGTCCCGGCGCTCTCATTTTACACAGATTTTACCCTTTGTACGATTTACGCATCCCCCTTTTTCTGGTAAACTGGAGGTGGAAGAAGTATAGTTTCGGAACGAAGGAGGCGCAATGAATCAAAAACTGAAGGAAAAGACCCTGGAAGCCGTGAGCGCGGTGCTGCCCATCACCGCCATCGTCCTGCTGCTGAGCTTCACCATGGCCCCCATGCCGGTGTCGTCGCTGATGCTTTTTCTCTGCGGGGCCCTGCTCCTGATCGTGGGGGTGGGGTTCTTCTCCCTGGGCGTGGACATGGCCATGATGCCCATCGGCGACGGCATCGGCGGCCAGATCGCCAAGAGCCGGAAGCTGTGGACGGCCGTCCCCTTGTGCTTTGTCATCGGCGTGGTGGTGACGGTGGCGGAGCCGGACCTCCAGGTCCTGGCCCATCAGGTGCCCGCGGTGCCGGACAGGACCCTGATCCTCACCGTGGCGGCGGGGGTGGGGGTGTTCCTGGCGGTGGCCCTGCTGCGGACCCGCTTCGGCCTGCCCCTGAACTCCCTGCTCATCGCAGGATACGGCCTGCTGTTCGGCCTGGCCCTCTTCGTGCCCGGCCAGTTCCTGGCTGTGGCCTTCGACTCCGGCGGCGTGACCACCGGGCCCATCACGGTGCCCTTCCTCATGGCCCTGGGGGTGGGCCTCACCGCCCTGCGCCGGGGGGCGGCCTCGGAGGAGGACGGCTTCGGCCTGGTGGCCCTGTGCAGCATGGGCCCCATCCTAGCCGTCATGCTCCTGGGGCTCACCAACGGCTCATCGGACCTCCAATACACCCCCTTCGACATCCCCAGCCTGGAGACTACGGCCGACGTGGGGGCCTACTTCGCCGCCGGGTTCCCTACCTACCTCCGGGAGGTGGCGGTGGGCCTGCTGCCCATTCTGGGCTTCTTCGCCCTGTTCCAGCTCCTGGCCCTGCGCCTGCGGCGGCGACAGGTGGGCAAAATCATCGTGGGGATGCTCTACACCTACGTGGGGCTGGTCCTCTTCCTCACGGGGGTCAACGTGGGCTTCATGCCAGCCGGGTACTACCTGGGCACCCAAATCGCCGCCCTGTCCTACCGCTGGGTCCTAGTCCCCATCGGCATGGTGGTGGGCTGGTTCATCGTGGCGGCGGAGCCCGCCGTCCGGGTCCTGAACCAGCAGGTGGAGGACCTGACCGGCGGGGCCGTCTCCCGGAAGATGATGGGCGGGGCACTGTCCATGGGCATGGCAGTGGCCCTGGGGCTGGATATGCTCCGGGTGCTGACGGGGGTGAGCCTCATGTGGTTCCTGGTCCCCGGTTACCTGCTGGCCATCCTGCTGTCCTTCCGGGTCCCCAAGGTGTTCACCGCAATCGCCTTCGACTCCGGCGGTGTGGCCTCCGGCCCCATGACCGCCACCTTCCTGCTGCCCTTCGCCATGGGGGCCTGCGAGGCGGCGGGGGGCGACATCCTCACCGACGCCTTCGGCGTGGTGGCCATGGTGGCGATGACGCCTCTGGTTGCCATCCAGCTCATGGGGCTGGTCTACACCCGCCGGGCCCGCCGGGCTGCCCAGGCGCAGGCCTGGTTTGCCCCCGGCCAGGAGGATGTCATCCTTGTCTATGAGGAGGTGGGACCGTGAGCCAACCCATCAAAGTCCTGGTGTCCATCCTGGAGCGTGGGGTGGGGGAGGAGGCCGCAGACCTTCTGCGCGCCCTGGGCCATCCCCTCCAGTTCGTCCTCCGGGGCCGGGGCACCGCCCGCTCCGACGTGCTCCACTACTTGGGCCTGGGCGAGACGGAGAAGGACGTGCTGGTGTCTCTGCTGCCCGCCCCCGCGGTGGGTCCGGCCCTGGAGCGGGTGGGGGAGTCCTTCCAGCTCCACCGCCACGGCCGGGGCATTGCGTTCACTACGAGATTGACCGCCATCAGCGCCATGGCCGCCCGGCTGGCCCACGGCGCGGAGGCGGCGGAACAGGAGGCAGACGAGATGAACAAGGAACCTCACGCCCTGGTGCTGGCTCTGGTGGACCACGGCGGCGCCGACACGGTGATGGAGGCCGCCCGGTCCGCCGGGGCCGGCGGCGGCACCATCCTCCACGCCCGTCAGCTTAGCCTGGACGCCCTAAAGGGGGCGGACGCCGCCGGACTGGTGGCCGAGAAGGAGACCGTGGCCATCCTGGTCCCCGCCGCCCTCCGGGACCCGGTGATGGAAGCGGTGAACCGGACGGCCGGGATGCACACCGGTTGCCACGGCATCCTGCTCTCCCTGCCCGTGGATGCCGTGACAGGCCTGTAAAGGGAAAATACAGACACACAGTCGCCCCCTTTTCCGCATAGGATGGCGGAAAAGGGGGCGTTTTTATGGCTACCGTGAGCCTGTGTATGATCGTGAAAAACGAGGAGGCCGTCCTGGTCCGCTGCCTGGACAGCGTAAAGGGGGCCGTGGATGAAATCATCGTCGTGGATACCGGCAGCACCGACCGCACCAGAGAGATTGCGGCCCGATATACTGACAAGGCATACAACTTTACGTGGATAGACGACTTTTCCGCCGCCCGGAACTTCGCCTTCTCCAAGGCTACCATGGAATACTGCCTCTGGCTGGACGCCGACGATGTGCTGCTGGAGCCGGACCGGGCGGCCTTCCTGGACCTGAAGCGGACCCTGCCCGCCGACACCGACGTGGTGATGATGCCCTACCACACCGCCTTCGACGCAGCGGGCCACCCAACCTTCTCCTACGACCGGGAGCGGCTGATCCGCAACCTCCACCGGGACCTGTGGCAGGGGGCCGTCCACGAGGTCATCCCGCCCTTCGGGAAGGTGGCCTGGTCCCAGGCGGCCATCACCCACAAAAAAGAGGGGCCGGGGGACCCGGACCGCAACCTGCGCATCTTTGAGGACCGCATCGCCAGGGGCTTGCCCCTGCAACCCCGGGAGCAGTTCTACTACGCCCGGGAGCTGTACTACCACCGGCGCTACGCCGACGGGGCGGCCCGGTTCCGGGCCTTTCTGGACGGGGGAGAGGGCTGGGTGGAGAACAACATTGAGGCCTGCCGCTTCCTGGCCTACTGCCTGTACGGCCTGGGGGCGCGGGGGGAGGCCCTGAGGGCCCTGCTGCGCAGTCTGGAGTACGACGACCCCAGGGCCGAGACCTGCTGTGACCTGGGCGGGCACTTCCTGGACCAGGGGGAGTGCCGCCGGGCGGCCTTCTGGTATGAGCTGGCCCTGACCCGCCCCAGGGACGACCACTCCGGGGCCTTCGTCCAGCCCGACTGCTACGGTTATCTGCCCTGCATCCAGCTCTGCGTCTGCTATGACCGCCTGGGGGACCGGGCCAGGGCGGAGGACTGGAACCGCCGGGCGGGGGCGTACAAGCCGGAGGACCCGGCCTACCGCCACAACCTGGACTACTTCGCGGGACTTACCCCATGACCACCCACTTGATGCAGTGGTCCATATGCCCCTCAAAGACCCGGTAGCCCTCCATGATTTCCGCCAGCGGCCCCCGGTGGGTGATAAGGAAGTCCGTGCGCAGCTTTCCACGGGCCACCAGGTCCATCAGCTCGCCGCACCGGCTGGCGTCCACGCCGCCGGTCTTGAACACCAGGTTCTTCCCGTACATGTCCGGCAGGGGGAGGACCTGGTTTTCCTCGTACATAGCCACCAGGGCCACCACGGCGTTGGGCCGGGCCAGCCGCCAGGCGGCCTGGAAGGTGTCCTTCCCACCGGCGCACTCGATGACCCCGTCGGCCCCACGGCCTTCCGTCAGGGCGTGGAGGGCGGCCCCGGCCTCCTCCGCCGAGGCCCAGGCCGAATCGGCCAGGCCCTCCTCCAGGGCCAGCGCCCGCCGGAAGGGGTCCGGCTCCACCACCAGCACGTGTCCCGCCCCCAGCAGCTTGGCGCTCTCGGCGGCGCAGAGGCCCACCGGCCCCGCCCCCAGCACGGCCACCGCGTCACCGGGCTGGATGCCGCAGAGCTGGGCACCCCAGTAACCGCTGGACAGGATGTCTCCGATGAACAGGGCGTCCTCATAGGAGACCCCCTCCGGGATGGGGGTCAGCCCCGTGTCGGCAAAGGGGACCCGGACGTACTCCGCCTGACAGCCGTCGATGCGGCAGCCCAGCTCCCAGCCCCCGTGGACGCAGTTGTTGACCCAGCCCCGCCTGCAGAACCAGCAGTCCCCGCAGAAGGTCTCGCAGTTGGCGGCCACCCGGTCGCCGGGCTTTAGGCCGGTGAGGGCGCTGCCTGTCTCCACCACCTCCCCGGCGAACTCGTGGCCCAGGGTGACGCCGGGCACGGCCCGGGGGACCGCCCCATTCTTGATGTGCAGGTCGCTGGTACAGATGGTGGAGCGGACCACCCGGACGATGGCGTCTCTGGGGTCCCGCAGGGTGGGCCGGGGGCGCTCCTCCAACCGGAGGTCCCCCACGCCACGGTAGACGACAGCTTTCATACGATCGACTCCTTACCAGGATAGGATAGGGGATGCGCTGTTGTTGCGGTGGGCCTGCCGGACCTTGTCCCGGCACTGGGCCAGAATGGCGGACATGCCCTCCTCCCAGCCCCCCGCCGAGGCGTTGGCGGTGAGTTTGCCCTCCTGGAGGTGGGCCTGGATGACCAGATTGTAGTAGAGTTGGGGGTCCGGGTCCTCGCTGCGGCACACCCGGGAGAGGAGGTCCGTGGTGGCGGCGTACTTCTCCAGAAGCAGGTGGGTGGCCCGGTCCCGGCGGAAGGGGAGTAACACGCAGTTGAACAGCCACGCCAGCGCCGCACCCACGCAGATATAGCCCAGGCGGACGGCGAACATGCCGCCCACGTCCCCCAGGCCGAAAGCCCCGGCAAAGACCGCGCCGCCCAGCGCCCCGATGGTGGAGCAGGCGTAGGTCCCCGTGTAATCCGAGAAATAGAAGGAGAGGTAGCCGGAGAACATCATCATGGCCGTGCGCAGGGGGGCGGAGGGGATCAGCCCGTAAAAGGCCACCGCCACCAGCCCGCCCAGAATGGTGGCGAGGATGCGCTTTTTTGTCTTGGCCCCCACGTCGTCGGCGTAGGGCAGGGACAGGGAGGCCAGCGTGAACAGGAGCCACTTGCCGTGGGGCAGGGCCAGAAGCTGGACCGCCAGGGTGAAAAGGGCCAGCAGCAGGGAGACCCGCAGGGCGTAGACCACGCGGACGGGGCTCACGTCCATGGCCGCCTGGATGCGCACCGACAGGGACAGGGCCGTCTCATGGTAGCGCGTCCGCCGTTCCGGGTCGGCCATGTGGGTCAGGCAGGCGCGGATGTAGGTGAGTCCGCGGTAAAACTCCTGGCCCATCGGGTCCTGTCCGGGGAGGAGGAAGGCCGCCTCCTCCAGCGGCGGCAGGGGGGCGGCGTCCCCGCGGAGATAGGCGGCGAAGCCGTCCAGGACCTCTGATACCCGCCGGAGCAGAGGGGCGTATTCCGCTGCCCGGGCGGGGTCCAGGTCGTGAAGCAGGAGGACCAGATGCTCCAGCCCCCGCCCGGCGTCGATCATGGAAAAGCTGGCGTCGGAGACGCACAGGACCGTCTTCCGGCGGTCATAGACCGTGCGGCTGAGGCGGCAGACGTTCCGCCGCACGTCGTCCCGCCCGGCCAGCGCACCCTCGCCGGTGAGGAGGCAGGCAATCGAACTCTGGACCTGCCCCATCAGGTCGGTGAGGACGCCGTTGGCGGTTTCCGCCGCCCGGTTCCGGCCCGTGAAGAGCTGGTAGAGGATGATGCACACCGCCCCTGTCAGCAGTCCGGCCAGCCGCTTGGGCAGCCCCTCCGGCCCCACCGGGGAGATGAACACCAGGAAGAGGTAGGACAGGATGTAGGGGAAATACATGTGGGTGGCGTACTCGTAGGTGAAGGCGTAGAGGATGATGAAAAGGGTGGCCAGGTTGACGGGCAGGGCCACCCAGGGGTCCAGGGTGTGGACCAGGCAGGCGGACACCCCCATCATCACCAGCACCAGGGCCTGGATGAGCAGGTGCTTCACCGGCCGGGCCGTCATGTCCCGCACCATGGAGGCCGACATCATGATGGTGAAGATGACCCCCACGATGGAGTTCTCCGGCCCGAAAATAGTCTGAAAGACGTTGATAAAGCAGAGGATGAAGAGAAAGTTCAGCGTGGCGTGCTTGAAGTTCTTGCGGAGGCTTCGCTGCATGTTCTGGATCATTGGTCATCAAAACTCCTTTGAACAAACAGTATAGCATACGAAGGGAACCGGTACAAGAACGCCATATTTTGAACAAATTGTAAAAAGAAACGCGGATGGATTTCCATCCGCGTTTCCTGGCAAAGGGGAGGGGGTTACTGGAAGTCCTCCACCACCCGCACCCGCAGGCTGGGGTTGGCGTAGTTCCAGGTGCCCAGCAGGTAGATGCTGTACACCCCGTTGCGCTTGGCGTCCAGGTAGAAGGAGGCCAGGGGGTTCACCGCGCCCACGCCGGGCAGGAAGAAGCCGGGGGCCGCCATGGGGGTGTCCTCCACGGTCTCGATGTCGTAGAAGTAGGGGGAGGGGACGAAGGAGGTCTGAGCTACGTAGAAGCTGTAATCCCTGGGGCGGGCCTGCTTGAAGTTGGTGACCTCCTTGTAGCGCACGTCGTTAAAGACCATGCGGCCGTCGCTGAGCAGTACGTCCAGGGCGGGGCTGCCGTAGCACAGGTTGATGGCGCGGATGCAGGCCCGGCCGGCGGGGCGGTTGCGGCAGGGGATGTCGCTGATGCGCACCAGGTCCAGGCCGCCGCCGGAGCGCACGATGGCCAGAGTGATGAGCTCGCCGGCGCTGAAGGGGATGGCCTGCTGGTAGAACACGCCGGTGGAGCCGGGGTAGGAGATGGTCACGGTGCGGAAGCCGTCGGCTACCCGGGCGTAGCCGCTCATGCCGCCGTAGCCCAGGTTGCGGGCCACCGTGCGGTTGCCGATGGTGACGTTGAAGGGGTCAAAGCCGGGGGCGGCGTTGAGGAAGCGCACCGTGCAGTAGCTGGGGCTGATGAGGCCGGGGAGGATGACCACGCCGCCGGGGCCGGGGGCCACGGGGAACTGGGGGGGAAGGGGCTGGTCCGGGTTGCCCACGATGGGGGGCAGGGGGATCACCGGCACCTGGTCCGGGTTGGCCGCCGGGGGATTGCCCACGATGGGCGGCAGGGGGACCACGGGGGTATCGCCGGGGCCGGGGGCCACCGGGGGCTGGCCCTCGGGCAGGGAGTTGTCAGGCATGTCGGGGGCGGGCATCTGGTCGTCAGGCACGATGGGGGGCAGGGGCACGACGGGGTAGTCCTCGGGCAGCGGCGTGGCCGGCGTGTTGCGTCCGGCGCTGCGGCCAGAGGTCATATAACGTTCATCCATGGATGGAGACTCCTTTCATTTAGCGTCTACCCCAATGTATGCGCGGGCATCGATTTTGTGCCGAAAGGCCGGGTTGGCCCGAACTTTCCGGGGAATCATGTCAAAGCCGCGCTGAGGAATACCGTCAGGTTTGGGAAAATAGATGGTTGACCGCGCAACCAATTCGTGTTATCCTAATCGGGATAGTTATCAAATAAAGGAATGCACGGATGAAAGGGGACAGGCGGTTATGAACGACCCCGTGTACCTGGGCCGGAACATCTCTATCGCCTACCGGCAGGGTAACCGTTTCTTTGACCGGGTGCTGGCGCCCTATCAAATCGGCTGCGGGCAGCAGTATTTCCTGCTGCGCATCTACGAGAACCAGGGCATTAGTATGTTGGACCTGGCCCGCATGGGCCTGTTCGACAAGGGGACGGTGACCCGGGCGGCCCAGAAGCTGGAGGAACAGGGCTACGTTCGCTCCGAGCCCGACGAGCGGGACAAGCGGGTCCGGCGGCTGTACACCACCCCGGCGGTGGAGCCCATCGCCCAGGCGGTCTACGAGGCCCGGAAGCGCTGGAACGACATCCTCACCGCCGGGATGACCCCGGAGGAAGTGGAGTCGGCCCACCGCCTGCTGGAGCGCATGTCCCAGAACGCCTTTACCGCCGTGCAGGAGGAGGAACAGGAAACTTGAAGCGAGCGAAAGAACAGACACTGACCCACCCGGCCGGGGCGAATCCCCTGGGCTACGAGCCCATTGGGAAGCTGCTGCTGGCCTTTTCCGTGCCCTCGATCATCTCCATGCTGGTGAACTCGGTCTACAACATCGTGGACCAGATCTTCATCGGCCAGGGGGTGGGCGTGATGGGCAACGCCGCCACCACCATCGCCTTTCCAGTGGTCACCATCATGCTGGCCGTCTCCACCCTCCTGGGGTCCGGCGGCTGCGCCTACGCCTCCCTGAAAATGGGGGAGGGGGACGATGCCGCCGCGGGCAAGACCCTGAATCAGCTGCTGGTGCTCTCCCTGCTGGCGGGCGTGGTCATGGCCGCCCTGGGCCTCATCTTCCTGGATCCCATGCTGCGGCTCTTCGGCGCCAAGGACTCCATCCTGCCCTACGCCAGGGACTACACCTCTATCATCCTCCTGGGCGCGCCCTTCAGCGTGCTGTCGGTGTCCCTGTCCAATATGGCCCGGTCCGACGGCAGCCCCAAGGTGTCCATGTACGGCATCATCGTGGGGGCCGTCCTCAACACCATCCTGGACCCCATCTATATCTTCGTGTTCCACTGGGGCGTGAAGGGCGCGGCCGTGGCCACCATCACCTCCCAGATTATCTCCGCCATCATTCTGGCGGTCTACTTCCTCCGCAAGGGCAAGCACATGACCTTCCACCGGGCTGACATGCGCCTGGACGGGCGGCTGTGCTCCCGCATCGCGGCCCTGGGCATCTCCTCTGGCATCACCCAGGGCGTGGCCTGCCTCATGCAGATCGTGATGAACAACTCCCTCAAGTATTACGGCGACCTGAGCCCCGTGGGCGGCGAGACCGCCCAGGCGGCCATGGGCATCGTGCTGAAAATCGTGATGATTCTGGGCTCGGTGGGCATCGGCATCGGCGTGGGGTCCCAGGCCATTCTGGGCTTCAACCGGGGCGCCCGCCACTATCACCGGGTCCGCAAGACCTACCTGTTGGCCGTGGTGGCGGCCACCGCCGCCATCTCCGTGGGCTGGCTGCTGTGCCAGACCGTCCCCGGCCCCATCCTCTCCATCTTCGGCACCGGGGACCAGAACTTCACCGACTTCGGCATCCGCTGTATGCGGATCTACGTGTTCGGCGTGTTCTGCGCCGGGTTCCAAATCGTCTCCACCAACTACTTCCAGGCCACGGGCCAGCCGCTGAAGGCATCGCTGCTGTCCATGCTGCGCCAGCTCCTGCTGCTGATTCCGCTGCTGCTGATTTTGCCTCTCTTCTTCGGCTTGGACGGCATCCTCTACGCCGGACCCATTGCCGACATCGGCTCGGCCATTATCGTGGCCCTCTTCGTGGTCCCGGAGATGCGCAAGCTGGCCCGGCAGGTGGTCAGCGAGGATAGCCAAACCGCATAAATAAAAGCGCGGCGCCAATCAGACGATTGGCGCCGCGCTTTTTGTTGTGATTGAGCCTGTCCTTGCGAGCCAGTTCACAGGCTGGCGCGGCAATCCGCATCCCCGTCCCCCTCACAGCCCCAGCATTCTCTGTGCGATGGTGAAATAGATGACCAGCGAGAATGCGTCCACGATGGTGGTGATGAGGGGGGCGGCCATGATGGCGGGGTCGGCGTGGACCAGCTTGGCCAGCATGGGCAGCATCCCGCCCACGGTCTTGGCGATGACCACGGTGACAAAGAGGGCCAGGGCCACGGTGAGGGCGATGAGCCCGTTGCCGGGGTAGGTGAGGACCAGCCGCACGTAATTCACCACACTCAGCGCCGCCCCCACCAGCAGACTGACCCGCAGCTCCTTCCAGAACACCCGGGGAAAGTCCTCCAGGGCGATGTCCCCCACGGCCATGCCGCGGATGACCAGGGTGGAGCTCTGGCTGCCCGCGTTGCCGCCGGTGTCGGTGAGCATGGGGATGAAGGTGACCAGCAACGGCATGACGGCGAAGGCCGCCTCGTACCGACCCAGGATGCCGCCGGTAATCATGCCGGAGATCATCAGCACCAGCAACCACAGGATGCGGTGCTTGGCCAGGGAGAACACCCCGGTCTTGAGGTAGGGCTTCTCCGAGGGGGCCATGGCAGCCATCTTCTCGAAGTCCTCCGTGGCCTCTTCCTCCATGACGTCCATCACGTCGTCCACGGTGACGATGCCCACCAGCCGGTTTTCGTGGTCGGTGACGGGCAGGTTGATGAAGTCGTACTTCATCAGCCGCTGCACGGCCTCCTCCCGGTCCTCGGTGGTGTGGGCGGTGATGAGGTCCCGCTCCATCAGGTCCTCCACCCGGTCACTGTCCGGGGCCAGCAGCAGCTCCCGCAGCGTCACCACGCCCTCCAGCACCCGGCGCTCGTCGGTGACGTAGCAGGTGTAGATGGACTCGCAGTCCTCGCCGATGCGGCGGATGCGCTTGATGGCGTCCTCCGCCGTCATGGACTTCTTCAGGTCGATGAACTCGGCAGTCATGATGCTACCTACCGAGTTTTCCGGGTATTTCAGGAATTGGTTGATGAGCCTGCGGGTCTCCGGGGTGGCGCTTTTCAGGACCCGCTTGACCACGTTGGCGGGCAGCTCCTCCAGCATGTCCACCGCGTCGTCCACGAACAGGTCCTCCACGATGGCGCCCAGCTCCTGGTCGGTGATGGAGCCCACGATGACCTGCTGGGTCTCGGCGGGCAGGTTGGAAAAGACCTCAGCGGCCAGTTCCTTGGGCAGGGTGCGGAAGGCCACGGTGGCCTTCTCCTGGGGAAGGCCTTCGATGAACTCGGCGATGTCCACCTCGTTTTCGTCGGCCAGGGCGGCCCGGAGCTGCCGGTACTGCCGGCGCTCCAACAGCTGGGCGCAGCCCTCAAAATCAAGTTCTTTCTTATCCACTGTCGTTCCTCCTTTGCGTTTGAAGTAGGGAGGAAGCCGCAGCCGGACGGCCCCGTGGCCGTCAGCCGCGGGGTGGCAGTTCCAGGGAGGGGCAAGCGCTGCCCGAAGGAGGAACGTCGCCGTCCGCCTTCGTACTTCGTCCACAGATGTCCACTTGCCTTTCCCCCTTTATCGGTCAAATCGGACGGGATCCCCGTCCTGTAACAGGATAGCACGGATGGGCCTTGGGCGCAATGGCAAAAAGAAAAAAGCGCCGCCCTGTTGGGCGGCGCTCCGGGCGGCTTATCCGAACCAATTGACGAGCAAAATCGCCGCCCCCAGCCCCGCCAGCACCACGCCGGTGGCCCGGTTGAGGACGATGGGACTGGCCTTGTTGGCGAACTTGGCGGCCACCCGCGCCCATAGCAGAGTGGACAGCACGCAGAACACCAGCGCCGTCCAGTCTGGCGCCCCGCCGATGGCGAAGTGGCTGGCCGCCCCGGTGAAGGCGGTGAAGGTCATGATGAACACGCTGGTGCCCACGGCGGTTTTCAGCTCGTAGCCCAGCACGCTGGTGAGGATGAGCAGCATCATCATGCCGCCCCCGGCCCCCACGAAGCCGCAGATGAAGCCCACCAGCACGCCGCAGGCCACCGACTGAATCGCCCGCTTCTTCGGGCTGGCCGCCCCCATGGTCTCCTTGGTGGTCATCACGGGCCGGACGATAAACTTGATGCCCAGGAAGAAGGTCATCACCACGGAAAAGCTGCCCATGGCGGTGTTGGGCACCAGGCTGGACACCCAGCTCCCCACCAGGGTGAAGCACAGCACCGTGACCATCATAATGAGGCCGTTTTTGATGTCCAGATTCTTATGCTTGCCGTAGGTGTAGGCGCTGACGGCGCTGGCCAGCACGTCGCTGGCCAGGGCGATGCCCACGGCGGCATAGGCGGGCATCTCCAGAAAGGTGATGAGCATGGGGCTGATGACGGCGGCGGCGCTCATGCCCGCGAAGCCGGTCCCCAGACCCGCCCCGATACCGGCGATAAAGCAGATGATGAATTTGTAAAGCATGAAGGAAGTTACCCCTTTTCCAGCGCAGTGTGGATATTTTGGACGATGCGGGCGAAGTTGGCCTCCATCTGTTCGCGCTCCCCGGCTGTGAATCCCGCCAGCAGGGCGGCGAAGAAGTCCCCCTGGGCCAGCCGTCCGGCCTCCACCACGGCCTCGGCGGCGGGGAGGAGGGAGAGGTGGGCGGTCTTGCGGTTCCCGCCCCGGAAGGACCGGGCCAGATACCCCTGCCGCTCCAGGTCGGTCAGGGAGACGGACACGTGGGACTTGGTCAGCCGCCGCCGCTCCACGATGTCCGTAGCGGTGTCGTAGCCCTGATTGTTGGCCAGGAAGAGGAGGATGTCCAGCTCCATGCGGCTGAGGCCGTACCGCCCGCACACCGGCTCCAGCATCCGGTCATATAGCCGCTTGGCCCCCGCGCTCAAATCCAGAAAGTCCGATACCATAGCCCGCACCGCCCTCTTATAGTTCTAAATAGAACAAAAAGGAGTATAGCACAAAGCGAAAAAAGGGTCAAGACCCCCGGACAAAAACAGGCCGTCGCCCAACATGGGCGGCGGCCTGTTACAGGGAACGTCATTTCTTTTTCAACTCGGCAATGGCGCCATAATGTAAAATGTCGAATTCGGCAGGGGCAATGTGGGCAAGCAATTCTAAGTGCTCCTGTTCCCATGCCGCAACTTCTTCCTCTGTCAGCGAAGCACCGATGCCCCGGCAGGCTTTCATTCTTCCATTCCAACTCTCGCGGGTAAAATGGACGGTTAGTGGATATTCCTCATGATAAACAAGCTCAAATTTTTCTTTATAGCAATCCGGTATCATGATTGGGTGAATCGTCTCACCCGCGCCGCTCCACTTGGGACTGTATTGCAGCACAAGCCGTTCACTCGCACCTGCAATTTCATCTTCAAAAGGCAGCCATGCCATATACAATATCACAATACGTCCATTTGGTTTGAGCATGCGAAACAGCTTCGGCATGATCTGTTGGTGGTCAAAATACCAGAAACACTGGCAGGCGGTGATTACATCAAAGGAATCATCGGGGAAATCTATGTTCTCTGCGGATAATGCATAATAATCAATATCTATGCCTTGCGAAAGGAGTTTTGCCTGTTCGATCTGATTTTCCGACTGATCTGTACCTGTCCATTTTGCCCCATAGCGGTACATATTTCTTGGCAGCACCCCCGTTCCTGTCCCAAGATCGAGGATACTTTGACCGCTGACGCATAAGTTTCGGCGTATGATTTTGTCGTAAAACTCTGGCGGATAAATGTCACGGTATTTTGCATAGTCTGCCGAAGTTTTGCTCCAGTCAAATGCTTTCCCGCCATCGATGTTTTGGTCTGTAATGAGCATGATTTTACACCTCTAATGTCAGTCTGCGCTTCTATCTTATCATTACACCTTGGACCGATAAGGCGTAATCTTACATCAGAAATTGAATGATCATTTGTTTTTCTGTCTCAGTTAAGCTGTGCATATGCCCTCTGCCTTGCAATAAATATGTGGTACAGTTGGTTATCATGTTTTCAGCTTGCGGGATAACCCGCTTAGCTGGAAACATACAGTCTTTTTCTCCTGCCAAAACGAGCGTTGGAGCAAGACATTTCCTCATATCGTCCGGAACTACATTGCTCGGCATACCCGCCTTTATTTTTGCGTAATCGATACTGCACTTTGCCGTTTCAAAAGCATCACGATCGATGTTATCCTCTGATACGGCCATCGGGAGAATCGTTTTGATCAACCATTTTTGTTTATGGGTGACCCAATATAACATCATTGGAAACGCCATGCTTATCAGATTGATCGCAGGGGCGTTTTTTATCCCAGATGGCACACAAAGCACAGATTTTTCAATTTTCTCAGGTGCGACGCACATCGTTTTTGCAAGAATACCTGCACCAAAGGAACCACCGAAACATCGCATTTTCTGGAATCCAAGACCGGAAATGACTTCGCTTGCCCACTTGCCGTAATCATAATTATAAGGCGATAAAGTCGTTTCTGCACTTTTTCCGGGATGACCGATTGTATCAACCGCATTAATATGAAATTTATCAAGCAGAAACGTGCACGCCAACAAATTGTAGGCGGTTGTTGCGTTTCCGCCATGAAATACAAGCAGAGGAGGACCGCCTTGGTTGCCGGTTTCAATGAGATGGGTTTTGCCAAAAGAGGTATCGATGTAAATATCGTGATATGGCGCAGGAAGCCTTGATAACTGCTCATCATAAAGAGCAATTATTTTTTGCTTCCCCTGTGGTGTGTTGTAAATCGTATTCATATGCCCTCCATTTGCCTTATTCGCCTGAGACACACAGCGTTACCTCCGATTTGCCGCCCCTATCCTATCACATTATCTCTCTCGCAACAAGGCTGACGGGTGAAAACCGCACCCATTGGCTTCCGCCAGAGCGCGAAAAACCGGCCCGTCCGGCGCGGAGGCCCCGCCAAGGGCGGGACTCTGTGCCAAACGGGCCGGTTCCTAATTCAGTGGCAGCCGTCGCAGTGACCGCAGCCGCCGGGGCAGGCGGAACAGCCGCCCTTTTTGCGGTTGTTCCACTGGTGCCGGATGATGAGCGCCACCGCCGCCACCAGAATCCCGCCGACGATAAAAGTACCCATAGAACAATCTCCTTTCGTTTACGCGCAGGCCGCGTCCACGGCGCGGAGCCGCTCGCCCTCGCCACGGTAGCCCCTGCGGAAGAGCATGTAGAGGATACCGGCCAGCACCAGGAAGGCGCAGACGGTGCCCAGGCCGAAGGCCACCTCGCCCAGGATGAGTCCGCCGAGCTGGTAGACCATCAGGGAGCAGGCGTAGGCGAACACACACTGATAGCCCACGGCAAAGACGGTCCACCTGGCGTTGTTCATCTCCCGCTTGATGGCGCCGATGGCGGCGAAGCAGGGGGCGCACAGCAGGTTGAAGACCATGAAGGAGTAGGCGCTCAGGGCGGTGAAGTGCCCCGCGATGGGGGCCAGACCGCCGAACTCGCCCGCCTCCACCAGCTCCAGGGCGTCGCCCGCCACGCCGTACAGGGAGCCAAACACGCCCACGACTTCCTCCTTGGCCACCAGGCCCATGACTGTGGCCACGCTGGACTGCCAGTTGCCGAAGCCCAGGGGGGCGAAGAGGACGGCCACCGCCGAGCCAATAACGGCCAGCAGGGAGTGGTCCATGTCCTCCACCAGCCCGAAGGACCCGTCCACGAAGCCCAGGTTGGAGGTGACCCAGATGAAGATGGAGGCCAGCACGATGACGGTCCCGGCCCGCTTGATGAAGGACCAGCCCCGCTCCCAGGTGCCCCGCAGGATGTTAACGGCCTTGGGCGCGTGGTAGGCGGGCAGCTCCATGACGAAGGGGGCGGGCTCGCCCGCGAAGGGCTTGGTCTTTTTGAGCATGATGCCGGTGACCAGAATGGCGGCCACGCCGATGAAGTAGGCCGAGGGGGCCACCCACCACGCGCCCCCAAAGAGGGCGCCCGCCATGAGGCCCACGATGGGCATCTTGGCCCCACAGGGGATGAAGGTAGTGGTCATGATGGTCATCTTCCGGTCCCGGTCCTGCTCGATGGTCCGGGAGGCCATGATGCCGGGGACGCCGCAGCCGGTGCCGATGAGCATGGGGATGAAGCTCTTGCCGGACAGGCCGAAGCGGCGGAAGATGCGGTCCATGATGAAGGCCACCCGGGCCATGTAGCCGCAGTCCTCCAGGAGGCACAGCAGCAGGAAGAGCACCAGCATCTGGGGCACGAAGCCCAGCACCGCGCCCACGCCGCCGATAATGCCGTCCACCACCAGACTGACCAGCCAGTCCGCGGTGCCGATGCCGCTCAAAAAACCGGCCAGGGGGGCCTGGACCCACTCGGCCACAAAAGTATCGTTGGTCCAGTCGGTGAGCAGGGTGCCCACCGTGGTCCAAGAGATGAAGTAGACTGCCACCATCACCAGCGCGAAGATGGGCAGGGCCAGCCAGCGGTTGGTCACCACCCGGTCGATTTTGTCGGAGGTGGAAAGCCCCGCCCGGCCCTTTTTGACGCAGCGGCCCATGAGCTTGGAGATGGCCTCGTAGCGCTCATTGGTGACGATGCTCTCGCTGTCGTCGTCCAGCTTGTCCTCGCAGGCCCGGATGATGCCCTCCAGTTGTTCCGCGGCCCCGCCCGTCAGGGCCAGCCCAGCCAGTACTTTCTCATCCCGCTCGAAGAGCTTGACGGCGTACCAGCGGGCGGACGCAGTGGGCACCATGCCCAGCACCAGCCCCTCGATTTGCTCCAGCGCCTCCTCCACCGGGGCCGAGAAGCGGATGGCCTTGGCCGCCTGATGGGACGCGGCGGTCTGGGCGGCCCGCTCCGCGGCGGCAATGCAGCCCTCGCCCTTCACCGCGGCGGTCTCCACCACCGGGCAGCCCAGGGCGGCGGAGAGCTTCGCCACGTCGATGCTGTCCCCGTTCTTTTTGACTACGTCCATCATATTGAGGGCGACGACCACGGGGAGGCCCAGCTCCAGCAGCTGGGTGGTCAGGTAAAGGTTCCGCTCGATGTTGGTGCCGTCCACCAGGTTCAGGATCACGTCCGGGTGCTCACCCAGCAGGTAGTTCCGGGCCACCACCTCCTCCAGTGTGTAGGGGGACAGGGAGTAGATGCCGGGCAGGTCCATGATGGACACGTCCTTATGGCCCTTGAGCCGGCCCTCCTTTTTCTCCACCGTTACGCCGGGCCAGTTGCCCACGAACTGGCTGGACCCGGTGAGGGCGTTGAACATGGTGGTCTTTCCGCAGTTGGGATTGCCCGCCAGGGCAATGGTGATAGACATCGTTTGTACCTCCTTCAATTGGTTAGCTAAAACTAACCCTTGGGCCGAAAGAAAGGCGGCCCCGCCGCCCTGCATCAGGAAGCCCGTCCTTACTCCACTTCGATTTGCTCCGCGTCTCCCTTGCGGATGGACAGCTCGTAGCCCCGGACCGTGACCTCCACCGGGTCCCCCAGGGGGGCCACCCGGCGCACATAGACGGTGGTGCCCTTGGTGATGCCCATGTCCATGATGCGCCGCCGCAGGGCGCCCTCGCCGTGGAGCCGCTTCACCATCACCGTCTGGCCGATTTTGACCTCTTTCAGCGTGTTCATATGCCTCTCCTCCTTTTTCACTCACACCATGATACGGCTGGCCATCCCCTTGCTCAGGGCGATACGGGACTCCTTCACGTTGACGATCAGGTTGCCGCCCAGCTCGGATACCACGCTCACCGGCTCGCCCTCCACAAAGCCCAGGCTGGACAGGAAACGGCGCACGTCGTCCTGCCCGTTGATTTTTTTCACCGTAAATTGGGACCCGGTCCCCGCCATCGTCAGCGGCATAATGATGACCACCTCTCAAAAATGTTAGTCAAACTTAACTTTCGACAGACGCTAGTTTACCATGGCTAACCAGCTTTGTCAATCCCCGAACAGGAAAAAAACGGCTGACCTTGCAACCCGGCCCCAATTCTGTTAAAATGGGCGGGAAACCGGCGGAAAGGGGAGTGGATGTCTGTGAAAATACAGGAATCCGCCGAGGACTATCTGGAGTCCATCCTGATTTTGAAGGAACAGCGGGGGAGCGTGCGCTCCATCGACATCGTCCATCATCTGAACTATTCCAAGCCCAGCGTCAGCCGCGCCATGAGCCTGCTGCGGCAAAACGGCTACGTGACCGTGGACCCGGAGGGCCTTATCGAACTGACCGCCGCGGGCCGGGCCATCGCCGAGCCCATCTACGAGCGCCACCGCCTGCTCACCCGGTGGCTCACCGCCCTGGGCGTCTCCCCGGAGACGGCGGCCCGGGATGCCTGCCGCCTGGAACACGGCCTCAGCGACGAGACCTTTGAAAAATTGAAGGCGCACATCAAAACCCCGGAGGCTGAATAGCCCCGGGGTTTTTCCATCCAAAGTCTCCCGCACATAATCCCTCCTGAAACGGGAAATAGCAAGCGTAGGCCCATTGCGTCGACCCGCTCATTTGCGGCTTGACAGTGGGTCATATCGGTGCTATACTGCCCAATAAGTTAGCGTAAGCTAACCACATGAAAGAGGGGGAAGCCGCATGTTCGAGACCCTGGACGAGGTGCTGTCCTATCACTGTGCCCCCACGCTGCTGCGGCTGAAGCCGGCCAGTCTGGTCTCCTTGTCCTGGCGGGAGTTTCCCAATTTAGAGGCCCAGGTGGCGGCCTATGACCGCCACTTCCGGGGCCGGGGCATCCGCTTCCGCCTGCTGTGTACCTGTCGCCGGAACGCCCTGCTGTTGGTGTGGCAGGAGGCCCTCCTGGCCCGGCAACTGGCCCAGCCCTTGACCCAGCGCCTCCTCCGCCGGGACGGTTACCGCCCGGAGGACGGGGCGGCGGCCATGCTGGACCGCCTGAGCGTCCGGCTGCGCCGGATGGAGGATTTTCCTCACGAGGTAGGGCTTTTCCTGGGCTACCCGCCGGAGGACGTGGAGGGCTTTCAGCGCTGCCGGGGCCGAAATTGCAAGCTCTGCGGCTACTGGAAGGTCTACTCCGACGTGGACCGGGCCAGGGCGCTGTTCCGGCAGTACGACCGCTGCCGGGAGGTCCTTTACCCCCGTGTGGTCCGGGGCGCCACCCTGTCCCAGATTTTCCGCGCGGCCTGATTGACAGCGGGCCCCGCCGGGCATACAATAGGACAACTTCAACTTTCAAACGAAAAGGAGGCGCATCCAATCATGCAGCCAATTTTATGGGCGGCCGGCGGCACCGGCTTCACCTTCCTGATGACCACCCTGGGGGCATCCCTGGTCCTCTTCTTCAAAAAAGGGGCCTCCGCTAAGGCCCAGCGTATTTTCCTGGGCTTCGCCGCCGGGGTGATGATTGCCGCTTCGGTGTGGTCCCTGCTTATTCCTGCCATTGAGGAGGCCGAGGCCGCCGGGGGCGTGGGCTGGATCCCCGCCGCCGGGGGCTTCGTCCTGGGCGTGGCCTTCCTCATGCTGCTGGACTTTGTCATGCCCCATCTCCACCCCGGTTCCAAGGACCCGGAGGGGGTGCGCACCGAGTGGAAGCGGACCACCCTGCTGGTCTTTGCCGTCACCCTGCATAATATCCCAGAGGGTATGGCCGTGGGCCTCTCCTTCGCCCTGGCCGCCCAGCACGGAGGGGACCCGGCCCTCTACACCGCCGCCATGGCCCTGGCCGTGGGCATCGGCATCCAGAACTTCCCCGAGGGCGCGGCGGTCTCCCTCCCCCTGCGCCAGGAGGGCATGGGCCGATTCAAGGCGTTCCTCTGCGGCAGCCTGTCCGGCTTCGTGGAGCCGGTCTTCGGCATCCTCACCGTCCTGGTGGCCGGCTCCATCCAGCCCCTAATGCCCTGGCTTTTGTCCTTCGCCGCCGGGGCCATGATTTACGTGGTGGTGGAGGAGCTGATCCCCGAGGCCCACCTGGGTGAGCACTCCAACGTGGGCACCTTGGGCGTCATGGCCGGTTTCCTGGTGATGATGGTCCTGGACGTGGCCCTGGGATAGGGCGGCGCGCTCGTTATTGCGCGCCAGTGTTTGCGTATACTGGCGCGGCAATTTGCTTCTTCTTGGCCTAAATAGCCAAAAAGGGCCCTTGCACTTTTTTGTGCAGGGGCCCTTCCACTTACATCACATTCAGCCAACAAAGGCATCAGCCAAACGTTATTTACTGTTTTTATTTATCTGCCATATGATAATGCCGGTTGAAACGCTGATTACAAGACAAAGCCAACTCCCGAGTCCGAATAAAAGTCCCGTGTCTCTGCCTAATCCGTTAAAGACTACACTAAATAGTTCGGAAAAATAAATTCCTGTAATTACAAGAAGTACGCCAATCAATGCTGATATAATTATTGTTTTCATTCTTCCCTCCATTAAATTTGCTTCCACCACACTACGTTTTTTCCGCCTATGCGACCTGAAGTTTTTTATATTCTATCATATCGACTTGTTCTTATCAAGGTCGCCTGGTAAAGCCAACGGATTTTTGGCCGGCAACAGTTTACAGCAGGGACGCGTTCCGAGGCCGCCACAGTCCGCTGGCTCACCTGACGGGCGCTTCAAAGACGGCAACAAGGGCAGTCGCCATTATTATGACGGCTGCCCGATAAACTTGTATGTGGTAAATTTATGGCTATGCTTATTTTACTGAGTCAAAAACCGACATAATTGTATGATAGACAAAATGATATGTGATTGGATATGAATTGCTTCCATATGTAATCTTCTCCCTGCTATTGTAAACCGTTATGGTGCGCCACTGGTCGCCATCCATAACAAACGGATTATCGTAAGCGCTTCTCCAAAGCGGCATAAGAGAGATAGCGCAAGAAAGCCTGACCTTTGCTTGCTGTGCGGGGGTAAATGCGCTTTCCAAATGGGTAGAGAGCGTTCCATCGAAATCATAATAATTTAATTCTATGGAATCTTCTGCGAAATCCAGCTTATATTCTGCCAGAACTGCTCCCCAACCCATGGAATTGTAGGTCAAAGCCTGCATGGTAAAGACCGATGCCGTGCAGTAAACCAAACATAGTAGATAAATCACAATGAGTACAACCAATGCTTTTCGTGTGAATTTTTTTAGTTTCTCTTTGTTCATATACATCACCTCATACGCCATCAGTGATTCCATGAAAAAATCGATTCGCCGTCTCCATTTTACCAAACGATTGCTTTGTGCGCAAGGAAGCCCTCATTAAATGGACGGAGCCTTCATCCATCAGAAAAGGGCCGTCTGACGCTCCCTCTTGCGTCCATCCCCAAAACGGGTTATGATGCCATCAAAGAGCGTTCATCCGGGGAGGGCTACCGCCATGTTGATTGCCGATTTACACATCCACTCTAAATATTCCCGCGCCACCAGTAAGGACTGCGTGCCGGAGGCCCTGGACCTGTGGGCCCGGCGGAAGGGCATCGGCTTGGTAGGCACCGGAGACTTCACCCACCCCGCCTGGCGGGCCGAGCTGGCGGACAAGCTGGCCCCGGCGGAGGAGGGGCTTTATACCCTCAAAGGCCGCGCTGGCGGCCCCCGTTTCGTGGTCACCGGGGAGATCAGCACCATCTACAAAAAGGACGGCAGGACCCGGAAGGTCCACAGCCTGATCCTGCTGCCCTCTCTGGAGGCGGCGGAGGCCCTGTCTCTGCGGCTGGAGGCCATCGGCAACATCCACTCCGACGGCCGCCCTATCCTGGGCCTGGACACCAGGGACCTGCTGGAGATCACCCTGGAATCCTGCCCGGAGGCCGTCTTTATCCCCGCCCACATTTGGACCCCCCATTTTTCCCTGTTCGGGGCCTTCTCCGGCTTCGATACCATCCAGGATTGCTTCGGGGACCTGACCCCTTATATCCACGCCCTGGAGACCGGCCTTTCCTCCGACCCGCCCATGAACTGGCGGCTCTCCGCTCTGGACGGCTACCAGCTGGTCTCCAACTCTGACGCCCATTCCCCCTCCAAGCTGGGCCGGGAGGCTAACCTGCTGGACATCCAGCCCTCCTTTCCGGCTCTCTCCCGCGCCCTCCAGACCGGCGACGGCCTGAAGGGCACCATCGAGTTCTTCCCGGAGGAGGGGAAGTACCACTTCGACGGCCACCGGCCCTGCCACCAGTGCCTGACCCCGGAACAGGCCGTGGCGGCAGGAGGGAAGTGCCCCATCTGCGGCAAGAAGCTGACCATCGGGGTCCTCCACCGGGTGGAGGAGCTGGCCGACCGCCCCGAGGGCTATGAGAAGCCGGCTGCCGCCGCCTTCGAGAGCCTGGTCCCCCTGCCGGAGGTCATCGCCGCCGCCAACGGCGGTTCGGCCACGGGGAAGAAGACCCTGGAGCTCTACGAGACCATGCTGCAAAAGCTGGGCGCGGAGTTCCGCATCCTGCGGGAGGTCCCCCCGGAGGACGTGGAGCGGGTGGCAGGCCCCTGCGTGGCCGAGGGCATCCGCCGCCTCCGGGCCGGAAGGGTGGAGCGGGACCCCGGCTACGACGGGGTCTACGGCACCATCGGCCTGCTGACCCCGGCGGAGCGGGAGGCCCTCAACGGCCAGGTCTCCCTGTTCTTCGGCGGCGCGGCCCCAAAGCAGAAGCGGAAGCGGACCGGGTTGGACAGGCCCACGCCCGCCCCGTCCGCCCCCCAGCTTCTGCCGGTCTCCGCCCCTCTGGACCCGGAGCAATTGGCCGCCGTCACCGCCCCGGAATCGGCCGTGGCTGTCCTGGCCGGTCCCGGTTCCGGCAAGACCAGGACGCTGGTGCAGCGCATCGCCTGGCTGGTGGAGTCCGAAGGTGTCAAGCCAAAAGACATTACAGCTGTCACCTTCACCAACAAGGCCGCCGGGGAGCTGCGGGCCCGCCTGGAGGCCCGGCTGGGCAAGCGGACTGCCCGCGCCATGACCATCGGCACCTTCCACGCCATCTGCCAGGACCTGCTGGGTGCGGCGGTGGCGGGCCGCTACGAGACCTGGGAGCTGGCCGCCGATGTCCTCCGGGAGACGGGTGCCAAGGCCGACCCCGCCCAACTCCTCCGGGCCGTTTCCCGGGAAAAGAACGGCTTCGGGGCCGAGGAGCCGGAGGTCCCGGACGAGGCCGTCCAGCACTATATCGCCCGCCTCCGGGCCATGGGCCTGTCCGACTTTGACGACCTCCTCCTGGACGCCCAGGAGCTGGACCACACTGTTCCCCACCTCCTGGTGGACGAATTTCAGGACGTGGACCCCATCCAGTACCGCCTAATTTTGGCCTGGAGCCGCAAAGGAAAAACACTATACACCATTGGAGATGAAAATCAGGCCATTTATGGCTTCCGGGGCGCAAAACCGGCGGTTTTCGCCGATTTTTCCGCTGATGTTTCCGCCCTGAAAACGTACCGCTTGGACCGCAATTACCGCTCCACCCCGGAGATATTGGCCGCCGCCCAGGCCGTCCTCCCGGCGGCAGGCCGGCTGAATCCCTTGCGCCCCAGCGGCCCTTCCGTCCGCCTCCTGACGGCGGAAGGCCAACGCGCCGAGGCCATCTTCGTGGCCAAGGAGATCGCCCGCCAGGTGGGCGGCGTGGATATGCTGGAAGCCCAGGGCGTTGGGGCCCATAGCTTTGCGGACATCGCCGTCCTGTGCCGTACCCGCCGCCAGCTTCGCCTGATCGAGGACTGCCTCGCCCACGACGACATCCCCTGCGTGGTGGCTGGCCGGGAGGATTTCCTCACCGATCCCCAGGTCCGGGGCGTGCTGTGCCTATGTCGTCTGCTCTTAGAGCCTCAGGACCTGGCGGCGCAGGAGAGCTGCCGGAAGCTCCTGCCCATGGCACCCCAGGCCGAGGTGCTGGCCGACCTGGCCCCCCAGGCCCGGACACACCGCCCGGACAAGCTCCTGGATTCCATTCTGTCCGCGCTGGGCCTGGACCGCCGGGAATCCCTGGACCGCCTGCGCCACATGGCCGTCCTCTACCCGGATTTGCCCGCCTTCCTCCAGGCCCTCACCATCGGCCAGGAGGCCGACCTGCTGCGCAGCGCGGGCATGGACTACGCCTCTGGGGCTGTGACCCTGATGACCTTCCACGCCGCCAAGGGGTTGGAGTTCTCCGTGGTGTTCCTCTGCGGACTGGACAAGGGGACCCTGCCTCTGGAATCCAAGCGCCGCGTGGTGGACGAGGCGGAGGAGCGGCGGCTTCTCTACGTGGGCATGACCCGGGCGCGGGACGAGCTGATTCTCCTGTCCGGCCGGGAGCCGTCTCCCTTCTTGGCTAGCCTGCCGGAGGCGGTGGTTCGGGGGGAGGCCGCCCCCAGGCGGGAAAAACCCCAGGGCGTTCAGCTGAGCTTTTTCTGAAAAGAGGCACATTCCTGAAAAATCCTCCATAGAATAGCGGTAAGAAACGCAACATGGAGGTCTTTCTATGCCCAACAACGGATGGTATCAGCTGGAGCAGTCGAAGCTGAAGAAGCCCTCGCCCTTTGCCGCGGAGCGGCAGCGGGGCATGATGGCCCGGACGCCCTATGTGCCCGCCCAACCACCGGCCCCCGCGCCCCCGGAACTAGCCCCGGCGGCGGAGCCCGCGCCGCTCCCTGAGCCTGTGGCGGAGACCGCCCCGAAGCCGGAGCCAGAGCTAAAGCCGGAGCCGGAGTTCACCCCCGTCCAGCCGCCCCTCCCCAGCGGACCCCACAGCCAGACCGTGGGACCTAACGGCCCAGTCCTGCTCCAGGACAACGTCCTCCACGAGACCCTGGATGAGTTCGTGACGGATACGGTCCCGGAGCGGGCCGTCCACGGGAAGGGGTGGGGGGCCTTTGGACGCTTCATCTGCGAACACCCCATGGGGGAGTACACCATGCTGCCCTTCCTGCAGCGGGAGGGGCAGAGCGTGGACACGGTCTCCCGCTTCTCCCTGGCCGTCAGCAACCGGGGGACCCCGGACACCGCCCGGAACGTGCGGGGCTTCTCCACCAAATTCTACACATCTGACGGCGTATTTGACCTGCTGTGCAACCATCTGCCCGTCTTTGCCGTCCGGGACGCCATCCGCTTCCCGGAGGTCATCCGGGCCCTGTCCCCCTCGCCGGTGAGCGGGCTCATAGAGCAGGGGCGGTTCTGGGACTTTGTGGCCCAGGCGCCGGAGAGTCTCCATTTCGTCACCTGGCTCTACTCCGATGTGGGGACCCTCAAGAGCCTGCGCCATCTGCGGGCCTACGGCGTCAATACGTACGTTTGGAAAAATGCGGCGGGGGAGCGGCGGTATGTGAAATACCACTGGGTCCCCGCGGCGGGGACGGAGTTCATCACCGCCCAGGCGGCGGAGCGGCTGGCGGGGGAGGACCCGGACATTGCCGGGCGGGACCTGTGGGAGGCCGTTGCCAGGGGCGCGGGGCCGGAGTACGAGCTGCGGGTCCAGCTCATGGACCCCGCCGACGCCCGGGACCTGCCCTTCGACCCCCTGGACTGCACCAAGGTGTGGGACGAGACGCGGTATCCCCTCCTGCCCGTGGGCAGGCTGAAGCTCCTGCGGAACCCGGAAAACTACCGGGAACAGGTGGAGAAGCTGGCGTTTTCCCCGGCCAACCTCCTGCCGGGGGCCGAGTTGTCCGATGACAAGATGCTTCAGGGCCGGGCCAACGTCTATTGGAGTGCCCAGCGCCACCGCCTGGGGCACGGCTTCCGCGCCATCCCGGTCAACCGTCAGGCGGACTGGCGGCCGGACCGGCTGGTCACCTCCGGCCTGGGGGTGGAGGTGTCGGGAGCCCAGACCCGGTCCGGCCTGCAAAAGCAGGACGACTTTACCCAGGCGGGGGAGCGGTTCCGGGCCTTTTCCGCGGAGGAACAGGACCACCTGGCCGCCAACCTGGCCCAGGGGCTGAGGGCGGCGCCGGAGTCCGTCCGCGGGGCGGTTTTGAGCGGCCTGTTCCAGGCCGACGAGGCCTATGGCAGCGCCGTGGCCCAAAAGCTGGCCGACTGAAAAAAGGGCTTTACAAACCTGAAAAATATGCTATAATAATTAAGCGTTTGCGTGAGCGGACACAAAAGAGCTGGGCCTGTAGCGCAGTTGGGAGCGCGTTCGGTTCGCATCCGAGAGGTCGAGGGTTCGAATCCCTTCAGGTCCACCAAAAGAGAGCCAGACGAACCATTATGGTTCGTTTGGCTCTTGTTCGTATAGTCCTCTTCTGTTCCGACAAAAAAGGAAGACATTCCGTCAGGAATGTCTTCCTTTTTTGCTATTTGGCCGAATCCATAGGCAAAGCGGCGGTTACGGAAGTTGCTGCGGCTGGCCGCACATTGTGGATGGCTTTCCGAGTATGTGTCGGGAAGGGCCGTCGGGCCGCTTTCGCGCGGGGAGCGTCCACGGAGCCGGAGGAGAAGCCGCCCTGCTCCAAAAATTGGTCCAGCTTCCTCATGAGCCAGAATCCGCCTGTGCCGAGCAGGATAAAACCGCCGAGCATCACGATGCCGTCCATACCATCACTTCCTTACCATGATTGTACCGCAGCCGGCATATGATTGGGCTTAACGTTTCCGGCGGGGCATTAAGACGGCGTTAACGGTGGGGGAGGGGCGGCCTCATATTCATCCAATCTTAACGTCCAGACGCTTTCTCCGAATGGCACCCTTATTTCTTCCGCGCTATCATAGAGGGCGCAAAGGAGGAAGCGATATGCAAATCATTTTACCCGCCGTAGGGATTCTGGTGCTCGCTGTGCTGGCGTATCTGGGCTGGACCCTGATGAGAGAGGAGTGAGCGGCGTGAACGCGATGATCCAGTACATCTTATACCTGGCGATTCTGGTGGCCCTGGCCATCCCGCTGGGGCTCTACATTGGAAAGGTCATGAATGGGGAGCGGGTGTTTCTCTCCAGGCTTCTGGCCCCCTGTGAAAAAGGCATCTACAAGCTGCTGCGGGTGGACGGCGGCGAGGATATGGGGTGGAAGAAATACGCGGCGGCCGTCTTGGCCTTCAACGCCTTCGGCCTGGTCGTCCTCTTCCTGATCCTCAAATTCCAGAACGTGCTGCCCTGGAATCCCCAAGGCTTCGACGGCCTGAGCTGGCACCTGGCGCTGAACACCGCCATCAGCTTCGTCACCAACACCAACTGGCAGACCTATTCCGGCGAGGTGGCCCTGTCCAACTTCTCCCAGGCCATGGGCCTGACGGTGCAGAACTTCGTCTCCGCGGCCTGCGGCATCGCGGTGCTATTCGCCATCATCCGTGGCTTGATTCGGAAGCAGGCCAAGGGGATCGGGAACTTTTGGGTGGACCTGACCCGTACCATCCTCTATGTGTTGCTCCCCATCTGCCTGGTGGCCTCCATCGCCCTGGTGGCCTTGGGCGTGCCCCAGTCCTTGGGCGGCAATACCACGGTGGACCTGGTGGAACCCATCGCCGCCGACGCCCAGGGAAACGTCATCTCCGGCGCGGAGATCGACCTGGAGACCAACACCGTCACCCTGGACGGCCAGACCGTGGAGGGGGCCAAAATCATCACCAAACAGGTCCTGCCCCTCTACCCCCAGGCTAGCCAGGTGTCCATGAAGCAACTGGGCACCAACGGCGGCGGCGTGCTGGGCACCAACTCGGCCCACCCCTTTGAGAACCCAAATCTCATCACCAACCTCATCGAGATGGTGTTCCTGCTGGTCATTCCCGTGGCCCTGTGCTTCACTTTCGGGCGCTGCGTGAAGGATAAACGACAGGGCATCGCCATCTTTCTGGCCATGTTCCTCCTGCTTGTGGGGGCTATGGCCGTGGTCCACTTCAATGAGGCTGCGGCCACTCCGGCGCTGGCCCAGAGCGGCGCGGTGGACACGGTCCTGGGCAACATGGAGGGCAAGGAGACCCGCTTCGGCGTGGCGACCTCCTCCACCTGGGCCAGTTGGACCACCGCGGCCTCCAACGGCTCGGTGAACTCCATGCACGACAGCTATACCCCCTTGGGCGGCATGATCCCCATGCTGCTGATGATGCTGGGCGAGGTGGTATTTGGCGGCGTGGGCTGCGGCCTGTACGGGATGCTGGGCTTCGCCATCCTGGCCGTGTTCATCGCGGGGCTGATGGTGGGCCGGACGCCGGAGTACCTGGGCAAGAAGATCGAGCCCAGGGAGATGCGCATGGCTGTGCTGGTGTGCCTGGCCACCCCCATCGCCATTCTGGTGGGCTCCGGCATCGCCTGCCTGCTGCCGTCCACGGCGGCGGCCCTCAACAACCCCGGCGCCCACGGACTCAGCGAGATTTTGTACAACTACTCCTCCGCGGGCGGCAACAACGGCTCGGCCTTCGCGGGCATGGGCTGCGACACGCCCTTCCTCAACACCAGCCTGGGTCTGGTGATGCTCTTCGTCCGATTCGTGCCCATGACCGCCACCCTGGCCATCGCAGGCAGCATGGCGGCGAAGAAGAAGGTGGCCCAGAGCGCCGGGACCCTGTCCACCTGCAACGCGATGTTTATTTTCCTGCTCATCCTCATCGTGCTCATTGTGGGCGCCCTGAGCTTCTTCCCCGCCCTGTCTCTGGGTCCCATCGCGGAATTCACCCAGATGCTGGGCCTGGGCTAATCAAGAAGGTAGGTGTGGACTATGGCTAAAAATCAGAACGCCTTTGCAACAAAAGACCTGATGGGGCGGGCGGTCAAGGACGCCTTCAAAAAGCTCTCGCCCAGAGATCAGGTCAAAAACCCGGTCATGTTTTTGGTCTACCTCTCCGCGATTTTGACCACGGCGCTGTTCCTGCTCTCCCTGGCCGGGATCTCCGACAACTTGGTCACCAGCCCCTTTATCCTGGCCATCGCCGTCATCCTGTGGCTGACCGACCTCTTCTCCAACTTCGCCGAGGCCATCGCCGAGGGGCGGGGCAAGGCCCAGGCCGACTCCCTGCGGGGGGCCAAGCGGGACGTGACGGCCCATAAACTGGCCAACCCGGCCAGGCAGGACGACTATACCGACGTCCCCGGCGCGACCCTCCAGAAGGGGGACTGGTTCCTGGTCAACGCCGGGGAGCAGATACCCGCCGACGGCGAGGTGGTGGCGGGCGCGGCCAGCGTGGACGAGAGCGCCATCACCGGCGAGTCCGCCCCCGTCATCCGGGAGGCCGGGGGCGACCGCAGCGCCGTCACCGGCGGCACCACCGTGCTGTCCGACGTGCTGGTGGTGCAGGTGACCCAGGAACCAGGCGGCTCCTTCCTGGACAAGATGATCTCCATGGTGGAGGGGGCCAACCGGAAAAAGACCCCCAACGAGATCGCCCTTCAGATTTTGCTGGTGGCCCTGTCTATCATCTTTGTACTGGTGACGGCGTCCCTGTACGCCTATTCCGTGTTCTCCGCCAGCCAACTGGGCGTGGCGAACCCCACCTCGGTGGTCTCCCTGGTGGCCCTGCTCATCTGCCTGGCCCCCACCACCATCGGAGCTCTGCTCTCGGCCATCGGCATCGCGGGTATGAGCCGCCTGAACCAGGCCAACGTGCTGGCCATGAGCGGTCGGGCCATCGAGGCGGCGGGGGACGTAGACGTGCTGCTGCTGGATAAGACCGGCACCATCACTCTTGGCAACCGCCAGGCGGTGGCCTTCCTCCCGGTGGACGGCTGTACGGAGCAGGAGCTGGCCGACGCCGCCCAGCTCTCCTCACTGCCCGACGAGACCCCCGAGGGCCGCTCCATCGTGGTGTTGGCCAAGGAGCAGTTCGGCATCCGGGGCAGGGAGGTGGCCGGACAGCATATGAACTTCATCCCCTTCACCGCCCAGACCCGCATGTCCGGCGTGGACTGCGACGCCGGGGAGATACGGAAAGGCGCCGCCGACGCGGTGCGGGCCTATGTGGAGGCGGCGGGCGGGACCTTCTCCGCCCAGTGCGCCGGACTGGTGGACGACGTGGCCCGCCAGGGCGGCACCCCGCTGGTGGTGGCCAGAGACCACAAGGTCCTGGGCGTTATCCACCTCAAGGACATCATCAAGGACGGCGTGAAGGAGAAGTTCGCGGACCTGCGGAAGATGGGCATCAAAACTATTATGATTACCGGCGACAACCCGGTGACCGCAGCCGCTATCGCCGCCGAGGCCGGGGTGGACGACTTCCTGTCCGAGGCCACCCCCGAGGCCAAGCTGGACATGATACGCAAGTTCCAAGCCGAGGGCCATCTGGTGGCCATGACGGGCGACGGCACCAACGACGCCCCCGCCCTGGCCCAGGCCGACGTGGCCGTGGCCATGAACTCCGGCACCCAGGCGGCCAAGGAGGCGGGCAATATGGTGGACCTGGACTCCAGCCCCACCAAGCTCATTGAGATCGTACGCATCGGCAAGCAGTTGCTGATGACCCGGGGCAGCTTGACCACCTTCTCCATCGCCAATGACATCGCAAAATACTTCGCCATCATCCCGGCCCTGTTCATGGGCCTGTACCCCGGACTGGCGGTACTGAACATCATGGGGCTGGCCAGCCCCACCAGCGCCATCCTCTCGGCCCTGATCTACAACGCCCTCATCATTGTGGCATTGATACCCCTGGCCCTGAAGGGGGTCAAATACCGGGAGGTGCCCGCGGGCAGGCTCCTGGGCCACAACCTGCTGGTCTATGGCCTGGGCGGTATCGCGGTGCCCTTCCTGGCCATCAAGGCCATCGACCTGGTCGTCGCACCCCTGTTGGGCGTGCTGTAAGAGGGATGAATATGCGTGGGGCGGCGGAGCGTCATCCGGCTTTGGCCTGCGCGGCGGCCCTGCTCCTGACGGGGATTGGTATGGTCCTGGCCGTGAGCGCCGTTACGCTGGCTGTGGTGTTCCCGATTTATCTGGTGTTCCGGCTGTGAGGAAAGGGGCGTTCCTGCCGCGGTGTGCGCCGAGGCCTCGCTATCTCTAAGGAGGGTTCTATGATGAAAAAAGTGTTTGCCCAGGCTGGCGGGATGCTGCTGGTCATGATGCTGCTGTGCGGCCTGCTGTTTACCCTGGCGGTGACGGGGATCGGCCAGACGCTGTTTCCCCATCAGGCCAACGGCAGCATTATCGAGGTGGACGGCAAGACCTATGGCTCCGAGCTGCTGGCCCAGCAGTTCACCGACCCGGGCCACATGTGGGGCCGAGTGATGAACCTGGACGTGGGGTCCTTCACCGATGAGGACGGCGCGCCGGTAATGTACGCCTGGGCCTCCAACCTCAGCCCCGCCGGGGCGGATATGGAGGCGCTGGCGGCCCAGCGGGTGGCCGCGCTCCGGGAGGCCGACCCCGCCATGGCGGGGGTGCCTATCCCCGTGGACCTGGTGACCTGCTCCGGCAGCGGCTTGGACCCGGAAATCTCCCCCGCCGCCGCTGAGTATCAGGTCCACCGCATCGCCTTGGATCGGGGCATCGCCGAGGGCCAGGTGCGCCAGGCCGTGGAGGCCGCCACTACGGGCCGGCTCCTGGGGGTGTTCGGTGAACCCAGGGTCAACGTGCTGAAGGTCAACCTGATTCTGGACGGCGTTCTGGAGGGCTGAACCATGCTCTATCCCGTTCAGACCGCCGTAAGGCGGCGCATCCTGGTCGTCCCTCTGCCGGAGGAGTCGGCGCCCGCGCGCTTTCTGGAAATCGGGCGGGTGCTGGCCCGGCTCTTCGAGCTGTCCCCTGCGGTCCTCTCCCTGCCGGGCGGAGGCCGGGTGACCCTGCTCTACCGGGACGTGTCCTACCGCTGGCAGGACGTGGCCGACAGCGTGGGGTCCCTGGCTACGGCGCTGTCGGCGGACCACCCTCTGGCCTTTTACGGCACCACCGAGGATCGGGAGACCGCCGAGTGCACCTTTTCCCCGGCGGGGCCGGGGGAGGGGCTGCTCCAGCTGCGGTCGGTGTCGGGCAGGGAAGGGGGCCGTCTCCAGGGGCTGGCAGTGCAGCTCGCGTGCGGGGAAGAAGAGGCGGCCGCCCTGGTCCGGCTCTGCACCGGGGTGCCCTTCCTCGCCCCCTGCGCCGCCCTCTCCCGGAGCTGCGGGGAATGTCTGGCGGGCAGCCCGCTGCTGGCCTCCACCCAGGGCAGCCGCTTCTCCTATTTGGTCTGGGAGCCCACGCCGCCCGCCGGCTTTCTCCAGGCCCTGACCGCCGGACACAAGGTCCTGTTGTGGCAGGAATTTTTGACCGGGGGACTCCAGAGCTTGGAGTTCGACTGGCTGTGGGAGCACTACTACACCGAACGGGGTCTGGCCCTGCTGGAATGGGAGCTGGCCCTGCGCATGGTGCTGGAGGAGCAGGGCTTTCAAATGGAGCGCCGGGAGAGCTGCTTTCAGCTCGCCGACCGGCAGGGGCGGGAGCGGCGCTTCGATTTCGCCCGTGGCGGCCCGGCGGAAAAGCTGTTCTTGAAGCTGCTCTTTCCCGTGGACGGAAAATAAAGGAAGGCGGACCCTGTCAGCAGGGTCCGCCTTCCGGCCTTTCGGCGGGGATCAGAGGTGGAGGAATTTCTGTACGTCGGGGTTCCCGCCCAGGATGAAGATGGTCTCGTCTGCCTGGAACTGGTGGGCGGGGCCGGGGAGAGGCTCCAGCGCGCCTTTGCGCTTCGTGGCCAGGATATTGATGTGGTAGCGCTGCCGCACGGCCATCTCCACCACCGTTTTGCCCACCCAGGAGGGGGGCACCGCCGTCTCAAAGATGGAGTACTCCGGCGTCAGCTCCACGTAGTCGAAGATGTGGTCGCTGCTGTACCGCACAGCCGCCCAGAAGGCCATCTGCTTTTCCGGGTAGATGACGTCGTCCGCCCCGTTGCGCAGCAGGAACTTGGCGTGGACATCCCGGGTGGCGCGGGAGAGGACGAAGGGGGCGCCGTACTCCTTCAGCAGCGCCGTGGTCTCCAGAGAACTCTGAAAATCGTCCCCGATGGCCACCACGCACAGGTCGAAGTTGCGCACCCCCAGGGAGGCGATGAACTTTTCGCTGGTGCCGTCGCCGATTTGGGCGCTGGTGACGTAGGAGAGGGCGGCGTCGATGCGCTGTTCGTTTTTGTCTACGGCCAGCACCTCGTGGTGCAGGTCCCGGAGCTTCTGGGCCATGTGGCGGCCAAAGCGGCCCAAGCCGATGAGCAGGACTGATTTCATGTGCTGCGCTTCCTTTCCATTCACCCCACGGTGATCCGTTCCTGGGGGTACTGGGCGGCGGGGAGGGCGCCGTTGGCCGCCACGGCGTAGATCATGGTCAAGCCGCCCACGCGGCCAAAGTACATGAGAAAAATCAAAATGAACCGGGAGGCCTGGGACAGCCCGGGGGTGCCCCCGATGGACAGCCCCACGGTGCCGATGGCGGAGGCGGCCTCGAACAGGGCCTGCATCAGGGGGATGCCATCGATACAGCAGATGAGGGCGCCCCCGGTCAGGAACAGCAGCAGATAGAGCATGAAGATGGCCGATGCGTTCCGAAGGGCGTCCTCCGCCAGCCGGCGGCCGAAACAGTGGGCGCTGTTCCTGCGGCGGAACACGGCTCCGGCGCTGAGCAGGATGACGGCCAGGGTGGTGGTCTTGAACCCACCGGCGGTGGAGCCGGGGGAGCCGCCGGTGAGCATGAGCAGGATGGTCAGCAGTTGGGCGGGCGGGCTCAGGGAGCCCAGGTCCACCGTGTTGAAGCCCGCCGTGCGGGGGGTGGCCGACTGGAAGACCGCGGCCAGGAACCGCTCCCCGCCGTCCAGACTCCGCCACTGGGGCAGCCGGAACTCGTAACAAAAGAAAAAGAGAAAGCCGAGGAGCAGCAGGGCGGCTGTGGTGCACAAAATCAGTTTGCTCTGCAGGCGGTATTCCCTGATTCGCAGCCTGTGCTCCCACACGTCATGCCAGGTCAAAAAGCCGATGCCGCCCAGCACGATGAGTCCGGCGGTGGTGAGACTCACCACCGGGTCCCCCACGTAGTTGGTGAGGGAGGAGAAGGGGGCCTGTCCGCCCATCAGGTCGAACCCGGCGTTGCAGAAGGCGGAGACCGCGTGGAACACCGCATACCACAGGCCCTTCCACAGCCCGAACTGGGGGCAGAAGCGCAGGGCCAGCAGCAGAGCCCCGGTCCCCTCGATGGCGAAGGCGGTCCTGAGGATGAACCCGGTCATCCGCACGATGCCGCCCACCTGGGGGGCGGAGATGGACTCCTGCATGACCCACCGCTGCTTCAGGCCGATTTTTTTGCCGGAGAAAATGAAAATGGCCACGGCCATGGTCACCACGCCCATGCCGCCTACCTGGATCAGCAGCAGGATGACCAACTGACCGAAGGGAGCCCAGTAGAGGAAGGTGTCGTGGAGGACCAGCCCCGTGACGCAGGTGGCGGAGGTGGCGGTAAACAGCGCGTCGGTGAAGGAGGCCCCTCCGGCGTCCCGGGTGGCGATGGGGAGCATCAAAAGCCCCGTCCCGGCCAGGATCAGGAGGAGAAAGCCCAGGATGATGATCTGCGCCGGGGTAATCCGGTCGTTTTTCCAAAAAGGCATGACGCGCCTCCATGACTTGATTGCAGTCACCCTCCGCGGGGCGCTGTGGGGTAACTGTATTGTAGCATGGATGCCGTGAGGATTCCGTTAAAGGAATCCCTCCGGCATTAACGCCGCATTAAGATGGCTCTTTATGCAATCTTAATGCGGAGGACGAAAAAGCGAATACCGCCCTGACGCGGCCTGTGGTATACTAACTCATGAAAATAGGAGAGGTGGGGGAAATCAGCATGTCAGACGAGACGCGCCCGGACTCCGAAGCCCTGCTGCGGGACCTCCGGCGCAGGGAGGCGGGGACTGCCGGAAAATTGAAGATATTCTTCGGCTACGCCGCGGGGGTGGGCAAGACCTACGCCATGCTGGAGACTGCCCACCGGGCCAAGGCATCCGGCGTGGACGTGGTGGCCGGGTACATCGAGCCCCATACCCGGCCGGAGACCATGGCCCTGCTGGACGGGCTGGAGACCCTGCCGCCCAAGCGTATCCCCTACAAGGGCATCGAGCTGCGGGAATTTGACCTGGATGCCGCGCTGGCGCGCAGGCCCCAACTGATTTTAGTGGACGAGCTGGCCCACACCAACGCCCTGGGCAGCCGCCATGTGAAGCGCTACCAGGACGTGCAGGAGCTGCTGCGGGCGGGCATCGACGTATACACCACCGTCAACGTCCAACACCTGGAGAGCCTGAACGACGTGGTGGCCTCTATCACCGGCGTCACCGTGGCCGAGCGCATCCCCGATTCGGTGTTCGACTCCGCCGCCCAGGTGGAGGTGGTGGACCTGGAACCCGCCGACCTGCTGGAGCGTCTGAAAGCGGGCAAGATATACCGGCAGGCCCAAGCGGCCCAAGCACTGGGGCACTTCTTCACGGAGAAGAATCTGGCCGCCTTGCGGGAGATTGCCCTGCGCCGGACGGCGGACCGGTTGGAGCGGGCGCCGGGGGCGGCGGACGGACCCAAGCCCAAGGCGGGGGAGCATATCCTGATTTGCCTGTCTGGGTCACCCACTAACGCCAAGGTCATCCGCACCGCCGCCCGGATGGCGGAGGCCTTCCACGGGGCGTTCACCGCCCTCTTTGTGGAGACCCCAGATGTGGCGGGGCAGGGGGAGGACGAGCGCCGCCAGCTCCAGGCCAATCTGCGGCTGGCGGAGGAGCTGGGCGCCCGCATCACCACGGTCTACGGCGATGACCCCGCCCTTCAAATCGCCGAGTACGCCAAGGTGGGCGGAGTCTCCAAAATCGTCCTGGGGCGCAGTCCCCAGCGGAAGGGCATCTTTCCCTCTCCCAAGAACCTGATCGACCGGCTCAACGCGCTGGCCCCGGACCTGGACATCTACATCATCCCGGACCGGGCCGCCGTCCCGCCGCCCCGCCGGACCGGGATGCCCAGCCGCCCCTCTCAGGAGCGGCTGTCTCTGGGGGATTCCCTGCGGACGCTGGGCATCCTGGCGCTGTGCACCGGTGTGGGCTACCTCTTCTGGGGTCTGGGCTTCACCACGGCCAACATCATCATGATCTATATCCTGGGCGTCCTGGGCATCTCCATGGTCACCACCGGCCGCAGTTACAGCCTGCTGGCCTCCCTGCTGTCGGTGCTGATTTTCAACTTCTTCTTTACCTACCCCTATTTCACCCTCATGAGCGACCCCAGTTACGTGGCCACCTTCGGAGTCATGTTCATCGTGGCCCTGCTGGGCAGCTCACTGACCACCCGCATCAAGCGCCAGGCTACCTTGAGCGCCGGAAAGGCCTACCGCACCGAGGTCCTGCTGGAGACCAGCCAGAAGCTGCAGAAGGCGGAGGGGGAGGAGGCCATCTTCGCCGTGTCCGCCGCCCAGCTGGGCAAGCTGCTGGAGCGAGACTTGCTGATCTACCCGGTGGGGGAGGACGGCCAGCTCCGCCCGCCGGCGTGCTTCCCGGCCTCCCCGGAGGCGGACATGGGGCCCTGCCTCACCCCTGCGGAGCGGGCCGTGGCCGAGTGGGTGAGCAAAAACAACAAGCACGCCGGGGCCACCACCAACACCCTGCCCAGCGCCAGGTGCCTCTATCTGGCCATCCGGGGCTCCAGCCAGGTCCAGGCGGTGGCCGGCATCGCCATCGACCCGGCCCGGAAGCCGGACGCCTTTGAGAAAAACCTGATGGTGGCCATTCTGGACGAGTGCGGCCTGGCCCTGGAAAAGGAGCGGGTCCTCCGGGCCAAGCAGGCGGTGGAGGAGGCCGCCCGCCAGGAGGCCCTGCGGGCCAACCTCCTGCGGGCCATCTCCCACGACCTGCGCACCCCCCTGACCAGCATCTCGGGCAACGCGGGCATCCTGATGGAAAACGGAGCCATGCTGGACGGGGAAAAGAAACAGGAGCTGTATGTCTCCATCTACGACGACGCTATGTGGCTCATCGACCTGGTGGAAAACCTGCTGTCCATCACCCGTATGGAGAACGGCTCCATGAAGCTGAACATCCAGCCGGAGCTGCTGGACGAGGTCTTTTCCGAGGCCCTGGCCCACCTGGACCGGAACGCCGGTAAGCACCATATCTCCGTGGACCTGGAGGACGACCTGCTCATGGTGGACATGGACGCCCGGCTGGTGATGCAGTTGGTCATCAACATCGTCAACAACGCCGTCAAGTATACGCCCGAGGGCTCCCACATTGTCCTGTCCGCCCGGCGGCAGGGGAAGCTGGCCCTGGTGCGCATCTCCGACGACGGCCCCGGCATTCCGGACGAGGCCAAGGAGAAGATTTTCGACATGTTCTATACCGCCGGGAACAGCCGGGGGGACGGCCGCCGGGGTCTGGGCCTGGGTCTCAGCCTGTGCAGGTCCATCGCGGCGGCCCACGGCGGGACCATCACCGTGGAGGACAACGTCCCCCACGGGAGCGTATTTTCCTTTACACTGCACTGTTCGGAGGTGACGGCATATGAATAAGCCGCAGATATTAGTGGTGGAGGACGACGTGGCCGTGGGGAATCTGATTGCCACGACCCTGGAGACCCAGAATTACCAGTACCACCGGGCCCGCACCGGGGCGGGCGCTGTCATGGACGCCCTTTCCTACCGGCCGGACGTGATGCTGCTGGATTTGGGCCTGCCGGATATGGACGGGGTGGAGATCATCAAAAAGGTCCGGGCGTGGAGCAATCTGCCTATCATCGTGGTCTCGGCTCGCAGTGAGGACTCGGACAAAGTGGCCGCCCTGGACGCGGGGGCCGACGACTATCTCACCAAGCCCTTCTCCGTAGACGAGCTGCTGGCACGCCTGCGGGTGGCCCTGCGCCGGGTGCGCTACGACAGCCAAAAGACCAGCGAGGAGGCTAGCACCTACGAAAACGGCGGGCTGAAAATCGACTATGCCGCGGGCTGCGTCTACCGGGACGGCGTGGAGATCCACCTGACCCCCATTGAGTACAAGCTGTTGTGCCTGCTGTCCAAGAACACCGGGAAGGTGCTGACCCACAACTTTATCCTCAACGAGATATGGGGCAGCCCGGCGGCCTCGGACACCCCGTCCCTGCGGGTGTTCATGGCCACCTTGCGCAAGAAGCTGGAGGCCGACCCCGCTCATCCCCAGTACATCCAGACCCATATCGGCGTGGGCTACCGCATGATTCGGCAGTAAGCGAAGGGAACCGGAGCGCCGCTGTGGTACTTCGGTCCCTTTTCGTTGAAGAACATCCCCCGAGCGGGAATGACCCATAAAACACATTTTTATTGTCATTTTTTATGTTATCCGCTATAATGAAACCAGGTTGTCCCAAGACGAGAGAGAAGGTGGACGCGTGGCGGAGATGCACGGCGAGGCGTGGCTGATGGAGCGGTACAACGCCCTGACGCCGGAGGAGCGCGGGGAGTATACCTTTATCAGCCTGAAAATCAAGCGGTTTCGGACCTTCAACCGGCTGTTCGGTCGGGTGGTGGGGGATGAGCTCATCTCGCTGGTCTACGAGACCATCGAGAATTGGCTCCAGCCGGGGGAGTATCTGGCCCAGGTCCATCTGAACTACTTCAACCTCCTGGTCCGCCGTCCAAGGGATTACGAGGAGACCTTTCAATATATCATCGGGCTCAACCGTACCATTCGGGATATGCCGGACCCGCGCTTTCACGGCAAGGTGTTCTGCGGTATGGGCCTGTACCATCTGCCGGCGGAGCCCGTGGACTTCCGCACGGCGCAGTACAACGCCGACGTGTGCCGGACCGAGTGCCCGGAGCGGGACTTCCGCAACTCCCACTTCGAGGTCTACGGTGAGACCTACCACGACCCGAATCTGCGCTATTTCGACCTGCGGCAGACCATCAAGCCCGCCCTAGACCACGGGGAGTTCAAGCTCTACCTCCAGCCCAAGGTGGACGTCAAGACGGGCGAGGTGACCCGGGCGGAGGCCCTGGTCCGCTGGATCGACCCGGTACGGGGCATGATACCGCTGGAGGATTTTCTGCCGGGGCTGGAGGAGAACGGCCTCATCGAGGATGTGGACGTCTATATCTTTGAAGAGGTCTGCAAGTCCATCAACCACTGGCTCGAGACCTACGGGAAGAAAATCCAGATCAGCGTGAACCTGTCCAGTTGCGCATTCAACTACCGCTATTTCTTCCAGGACTATGAGCGGGCCTACGCGCTCTATCAGACCCCCAAAGACTGCATCCAGTTCGAGCTGCTGGAGGGCAGCGTGCTGAACAAGGTGGACCGGGTGAAGCAGGTGGTGGACGAGATCCGGGCCTTCGGCTTCTCCTGCGCCCTAGACGATTTCGGCAGCGGCTTTTCTAATTTTGAAGTGCTGACCACCGAGGGCATCTCCGTGCTGAAAATCGACCGCTCCCTCTTTAAGGACGAGCGGAACCAGCGGGAGCGGGTGGTGTTGAGCACCATCATCGAGACCGCCCACCGGCTGGGCATGACGGTGGTGGCCGAGGGGGTGGAGAGCCAGGGCTACGTGGACTTCCTGCGGGAGCAGGGGTGCGAGCTCATCCAGGGCTTCGTCTTTTACCGGCCCATGCCCGTGGAGGAGTTCGAGACCCGGTTCCTGAAGCGCGGGGAGCGGGCCAGGTGAGAAAATCCAAAAATGCGGGATTGATAATTTGGCCGGGATGTAGTACAATAACCAACACCGGTTTTCACCGGGCCGGTTCCGGCCCGGCGTGAAACAAGGCCGCACTAGTTGGGGAGATAGCGGTGCCCTGTACCTGCAACCCGCTACAGCAGGGATGAATCCCGGCCCCCGGAGCTTCACTGTGCCGTCTGCCCCAGGTAAGTGGCGATGAGAGATCGGTCCCGCGCAACGGGAACCCGTGAACCGTGTCAGGCGGGGAACCGAGCAGCACTAAGCGGATCCTCCCGTGTGCCGCGGGGCGGCCGTTCTTGAGCAAACTGCCTGGGTCACGGGCATAGTGGAGTATTCAAAGGCCGGTGTGCGGTCTTGTTTTTCGCCGGAAGGAACGGCAGGGGCACGGGTTTCCGCGCCCCTTTTTACTTGTGATGAGGTGATTGGATTGTACCAGGCGCTCTATCGGAAATGGCGGCCCCGGACCTTTGACGACGTAGTGGGCCAGTCCCATATCACCGATACGCTGAAACGGCAGGTGGCCACCGGCCGCCTGTCCCACGCTTATCTGTTCACCGGCACCCGGGGTACCGGCAAAACCTCCTGCGCCAAGATACTGGCCCGGGCCGTGAACTGCGAACACCCGGTGGATGGCAACCCCTGCAACGAGTGCGACGCCTGCCGGGGCATTGAAAACGGCTCCATCCTGGACGTGCTGGAGCTGGACGCCGCCTCCAACAACGGCGTGGACCAGGTCCGCGCCCTCCGGGACGAGGCCATCTACACCCCCGCCGCCGTCCGCAAGCGGGTCTACATCGTGGACGAGGTCCACATGCTCTCCACCGCGGCCTTCAACGCCCTGCTGAAGATTTTGGAGGAGCCGCCGGAGCACCTCATGTTCATCCTGGCCACCACCGAGCTGCACAAGGTGCCCGCCACCATCAAGTCCCGGTGCCAGCAGTTCGCCTTCCAGCGCATCCTTCCCGGCGACATCGCCCAGCGGATGCGCTATGTGGCGGGGCAGGAGGGCATCGACCTCACCGACGAGGGGGCCGTGCTCCTCTCCCGGCTGGCCGACGGCGGCCTGCGGGATGCATTGAGTCTGCTGGACCAGTGCGCCGTCCCGGGCGGGGCCATCGGCGAACAGCAGGTGTTGGACGCCCTGGGCCTGGCCGGGAACCTGGAGACCGCCAAACTCATGGACCACGTGGCCGACCACGACGCCGACGCCGCGCTGAACGACGTGGCCCGGCTTTACAGCGGGGGACGGGACGTCTCCGCCATCCTGGGGGAGCTGTCTGCCCTGGCCCGGGACCTGCTGATCCGTAAGACGGCCCCCCGCTCCGGCGCGGCCCTGCTCAACGGCGGCTACGACGAGGCCACCCTGCGGGGCCTGTCCGAAAAGCTCACCGCCCCCCGGCTGACCTGGCTGCTGGGGACCCTCCAGGCCGCCCTGGCCGACCTGCCCCGGAGCAGCAACCGCCGCACTGACGCCGAGCTGTGCCTCATCCGCCTGTGCGACGAGCGGCTGGACGACAGCGCCGCGGGCCTGTGCGCCCGGCTGGACCGGGTGGAGGCCCAGCTCTCTGCGGGGGTGCCCCTGATAGCTCAGCCTGTGGCCGCCAAACCGGCACAAGCTGAGAGTACGAAAGCAAAACCACCTGTCAGCGAGACCCCGCCCCCGGCGGCGGATACGCCCCCCTGGGAGGCACCGTCCGCACCGCCCACCGCCGCAACGACGCCTCAGACGGAGACGGCCCCCGCCCAGGAGGAGGCGGCCCCCGCGCCCGCGCCGGTCCCGGCTGGGGCTGCGGGAAACGTCTGGGAGTCGGTGCGGGCGGGTTTGAAAGACAAGGTGAGCCGGAAGGCGTACACCTTCCTCAGCAAGCCCGATATGGTCCGGGGGACCTGCGAGGGCGGGGTGCTGACCCTGTGGGCGGAGGACGATTTGGTGAAGGCCGCCATCTCCGCTCAGGGGGTGCTGGACACCATCGCCGGCATGGCCGGCGCCCGCTTGGGCGCCCCGGTGCGGTGCGCCGTCAAGGTGGGCCGCCCTGCGGCGGAAACCCAAGACGCCCCAGAGCATGACAAGCTGGATGACTTGCTGGCCTTCGGGAGCCAGTTGGACAACTTTACCGTGAAGGAGTGAGCCGTATGGCAAAGGGATTCGGCAGCCGCGGGATGGGCGGCATGGGCGGCGGCATCAACATGAACATGATCAAGCAGGCCCAGAAGATGCAGCAGGACATGCAGAAGATGCAGGCCGAGCTGGAGGAGAAGGAGTACACCGCCCAGGCGGGCGGCGGCGTGGTCTCGGCCACCGTCACCGGCAAGCATGAGCTGAAGGGGCTGGTCATCGAGCCCGAGGCTGTGGACCCCGAGGACGTGGAGATGCTCCAGGACATGATCGTGGCGGCGGTGAACGAGGCCATGCGCACGGCCTCTGCCGACGCGGCCTCCACCATGGGCCAGCTCACCGCGGGTTTGAACCTGCCCTTCTAAGCGGCCATGGAGCGCAGGCTGCCCAAGGTGGGGATGCGTACCATCAAGACGGCGGTGGCGGTGGTGCTGTCCTACCTGATATTTGTGCCCTTTCAGCTCTGGCTGCCCCGGGTCTACGCGGTCCTGGCCGGTCAGGGCGGGGCTTTTTATGCCTGTATCGCCGCCGTGATCTGTATGCAGAGCTCAGTGGGCAAGACGGTCCACCAAGGCGTCTCCCGTCTCATCGGCACTGCCATCGGCGGCTGCGTGGGCCTGCTGGTCCTCACCACGGACACACTGCTGTCCCACCCCTGGTTCCTGGCCCTCATGCTGGGGGCGGGCACCGTGGCGGTGATTTGGCTGTGCAACCTGATTGGACGGCCCGCGGCCTGCTCCATCGGCGCGGTGGTGCTGTGCGTCATCCTGTTCAACCACTCCGGGCCGGAGCGGTATCTCTACGCCGTGACCCGGATGATGGAGACGGCCGTCGGCGTGGTCATCGCCATCTTAGTCAACCGGCTCCTGCCCGACCACCGGGAGCAGACGGAAGAATCCTGAAAAGCGGCCCTTCGGCACACGCCGAAGGGCCGCTTTTTGTGGTTTGGACCCGTTATCCGGCGGCGGGGACCCCGCCTTGGGCCGGACCGCCCAGCCGCCGGTAGGTGTAGAGGATGACGGCGGCGGAGAGGAGGAAGGTCAGCACGTCCGACACAGGCATGGAGTAGAGAACGCCGTCCAGTCCGAAAAACCGGGGCAGCAGAAGGGCGAAGCCCACGCCGAACACCACCTCCCGGACCATGGACAGCAGGGTGGAGGTCAGGGCTTTGCCCAGGGACTGGAGATAGATGAAGGTGGCCTTGTTGACGCAGGCCGGTATCATCATGCAGAGGTAGACCCGGAAAGCACGGACGGCGAACTGGGTGTAGTGGACGCTCTCGTTGGCCGCGCCGAAGAGCGCGATCAGTTGGCCGGGGAAGCACTCCGCCACGACCAGGGCTACCGCCCCCACGGCGCCCTCCAGGACCAGCAGGAGAGTAAAGAGCTGCCGGGCCCGGTCCTGCCGCCCTGCCCCCATGTTATAGCCTACGATGGGGATGCACCCCGCCGCCATGCCCACCGCGATGGAGATGACGATTTGGAAGAACTTCATCACGATGCCCACCACGGCCATGGGGATCTGGGCGTACTGGGCCTGCCCAAAGATGGGGTCCAGCGCGCCGTAGGTCTGGATCATGTTGTTGATGGCCGCCATGGCCGCTACCAGGGAGATTTGAGACAAAAAGCTGCAGATGCCCAGGGGAAGATAGCGTTTCATCAGACCGCCGTGGAGACGGAAGCTGCTTGTTTCCAGCGCCACGGCCTTCATGTGGCGGAGATACCACACGGCCAGGGCGGCGGTCAGGAGCTGTCCCAGCACCGTGGCCACGGCGGCCCCCATCATGCCCCATCGGAAGACGAAGATAAAGAGGGGGTCCAGGACGAGGTTTACCACCGCCCCGGCCAGGGTGGAGAGCATGGCGAATCTGGGGCTGCCGTCAGAGCGGATAATGGGGTTCATGGCCTGGCCGAACATGTAGAAGGGGAGGCCCAGGGTGATATAGAAAAAGTATTCTTTGGACTGGCGGAAGGTCTCCTCGTTGACCCGGCCGCCGAAGAGGGTGAGGAGTTGGTCCTGAAAGAGAAGGTAGAGGGCCGTGAGGAGGAGACCACCGGTGACGCAGAGCAGGATGGCGTTGCCAATGCTGCGGTGGGCGTGCTCCCTCTCGTTGGCCCCCAGGCTCAAGCTGACAAAGGCGCAGCAGCCGTCCCCAATCATCACGGCAACGGCCAGGGCCACCACCGTGAGCGGAAAAACCACTGTGTTGGCGGCGTTGCCGTAGGAACCAAGGTAGCTGGCGTTGGCGATGAAAATCTGGTCTACGATATTGTAGAGAGCGGCGACCAGCAGGGAGATGATACAGGGCAGGGCATAGCGCCCCATCAGGGCGGGGATGGGTTCGGTCTCCAGAAAGGAATTGGACTTCTGCATGGGATGTTGACCTCCTTTTGATGCAAAAAAGCGCGCGGCTGCACGCAGCCACACGCTTAAAAAAGAACGGGTGGCTGACAACTGGATTTACGCTGTCAGCCACTCGTTGCAGATTCATTATAGCGGGAGAATCAAAAAATTTCAAATGTTTTTTGTAGGGGCGGTCAAAGGGTCAGCGCCGGCGGCTTCGGGCCAGGAGCAGGACGCCGGCGATGATGCAGACCACGGCGGTGACGCCGTCCCAGACGTTCGTCTGGCGCTGGGCGGTGTAGCGCCAGACGGCCAGGTCTATGGAGAGGTTCAGCAGGGGGATGAGCAGGAACGCCGCCCCGGCGGTAAAGAGCTTGCCCCCTTTGGAGCCAAACCAGGCCAGGGTCACCAGCCACACAAAGGCCAGGGCGGCCAGGGTGATGGGAAGGCCCAGGGGAAAGAACCAGCCGCCGGTGCCCAGGGAGAGGACGTAGAGAAAGGGCAGGAGAAAGAGGCTGGTGGAGCACAGGGACATCAAAAACCGCTGGTGCTTGAAGTAGAGGGCGGGGGCGGCCACCAGCCAGCCGAAGAGGATGGAGCTGGCCGGGTAGACCAGCCACGTGAATTGCCCGTTCAGGCTGAAATCGCAGATGGCGCAGATGCCCGCGGCCAGGGCGCAGGAGACGGTGAGGATGCACAGCGCCAGCCGGGTCAGGCTGATGCGGCGGCGCTGGGAGACCTTGTCGGCGTAGTGCAGGGCGGTCTCCACGGTCCGCTCCGGCTCCGGGGCGGGGGCGGGGTGGGGCTCGCGGACGCCGTTCAGCAGCTCCCCCGTGGAGATGTGCAGCGCGGCGGCCAGCTTGGACAGGAGGGTGATGTCGGGGTAGCCGGCCCCCCGCTCCCATTTGGAGACCGCCTTGTCGGTGACGCCCAACTGTTCGGCCAACTGCTTTTGGGTCAGGCCCTGCTCTTTCCGCAGCTCGGCGATGAGCGCGCCGACCTGATTCTCTTCGGGCATGGAACCACTTCCTTTCCCGCCTATTCTAGCAGGTGTTGGCTGGGGACACAACCGACCCGCCGTGGAAACGGGCGGGTAAACGATGCGTAGAGTGCCCCGCAAAGCGTTGGGAGAGGCGAAACGCCTCTCCCAATCGCTCAATACGTGTGGTCGCACAGCTCTCTGATTTTTTCCTGAAGCCCCTTCAGGTCCTGGAAGGCCTCCGGCCGCTTCCGGGGATCCCGCAGCAGGGCGGCGGGGTGGTAGTGGGCGGTCATCTGGACCCCTGCTTTGTCGAACCACTGGCCGTGCTCCTTGGTGATTTTGAAGTCCTCCCGAATCAGCTTCATAGCCGCCACCCGGCCCAGGCAGACGATGATTTTGGGCTTGATGAGGGCCACCTGATTGCGGAGATAGCCGATGCACGCCTCCATCTCCACGTTCAGCGGGTCCCGGTTCTCCGGCGGGCGGCACTTGACCATGTTGCCGATAAAGACCCTGGAGCGGTCCAGGTCGATGATGTCCAGCATGTCGTCCAGCAGCTTCCCGCCCTTGCCCACGAAGGGCTTGCCGGACAAGTCCTCCTGTTCGCCGGGTCCCTCGCCGATGAACATGACCTCGGCGTTGCGGTCCCCGTCGCCAAATACCACGTTGTGCCGGGTCTCGGCCAGGGCGCATTTCTGACAGGAGAGGCACTCGGCCTCCAGAGCGGACCAATCCAGCATAGCAGTTTCTCCATTCTTTTTTTGAGTTGGTACCAGTATAGCACAAAAAGCCCCCGGCTGAAAAGAACAGGTTTTGACAAAATCGACGGTTGACTTTTTCAAGCGAAGCGCATATACTACCCAACAACAAAGGCAATGACGAAGACCGCCCCCCGGGCGTCCGACAGAGAACGCGGGTCACCGACTGAGAGCCCGCCCCGGAAAGATGAGGGAGCCGCAACACTTCACGAGCCGGACGTTCGAACCCGAAAGGGCAGAGGGCGCCTCGTCCTCCCGCGTTAAGGGGTCAAGAGGCTGTCTCAACGGTGAGGCGGCGATTTTTGGGTGGTACCGCGGAGTTTGATCCGTCCCGAAACTGCATTTGCAGTTTCGGGACGTTTTTTATTTTCTGACGAAAGGGGACAAAACGGTATGAAATTCCTGGCGGGCAAGACAGAACGAAAGGTGCTGGAACTGAATGACATCATGGGGGGCGCCCACCGGAATGAGACCGTTCAGGTCTCCGGCATGGTCCACGCCCGGCGGGACATGGGGGGCGTGAGCTTCCTCGCCCTGCGGAAGGGGGCCGGGGTCCTCCAGTGCGTCTGCGGCGGGGAGGCGGACCTGACCGGCGTGGACGAGGAGGCCGCCGTCAAAGTCACCGGGGTCCTCCGGGCCGAGCCCCGGGCCCCGGCTGGGGTAGAGCTGGCGGTGAGCGGGGTGGAGGTCCTGTCCCGGCCCGCCGCCCCCATGCCCGTTCCGGTGTCCAAGGCGCGGATGAACCTGAACATGGACACTGAGCTGGGCCTGCGGCCCGTGGTGCTTCGCTCCCTGCGGGAGCGCTCCGTGTTCCGCATCCAGGAGGGGCTGTGCCGGGCCTTCCGGGACTACCTCCACCGGGAGGGCTTCACCGAGGTCCACACCCCCAAAATCGTCCACGCCGGGGCGGAAGGCGGCTCCAACATCTTCCGGCTGGATTACTTTGGTCGCAAGGCCTTCCTGGCCCAGTCCCCCCAGTTCTACAAGCAGACCATGGTGGGGGCCTATGAGCGGGTCTTTGAGGTGGCTCCCGTCTTTCGGGCGGAGAAGCACGCCACCACCCGCCACCTGAACGAGTATATCTCCATGGACCTAGAAATGGGGTTTATCGACTCCTTTTGTGATATGATGGAGCTGGAGACCGGCTATCTGCAATCTGTCATGGACCTACTGGGCCGGGAGTACGCCGCCGATTTGGACCGCCTGGAGGTGGAGCTGCCCGACGTGGTACAAATCCCCGCCCTCCGCTTCGACGAGGCCAAGCGCCTGGCGGCGGAGCGGTACGGCTACCGGATACGAGACCCCTATGACCTGGAGCCGGAGGAGGAGCACGCTATCGGCCGGTATGCGAAGGAGACCTGGGGCAGCGACTTTGTGTTCGTTACCCACTACCCCGGCAAAAAACGGCCCTTCTACGCCATGGACGACCCCGAGGACACCCGGTACACCCTGTCCTTCGACCTGCTGTTCCGGGGGGTGGAGGTCACCACCGGCGGCCAGCGCATCCACGACTACGCCCAGCAGGTGGAGAAGATGAAGCGGCTGGGTATGGACCCTGCGGAGTTCGAGAGCTATCTGATGATTCACAAACACGGGATGCCGCCCCACGGGGGCCTGGGCATCGGCCTGGAGCGGCTGACCATGCAGCTTTGCGGGCTGGACAACGTGAGAAAGGCCAGCCTGTTCCCCAGAGATTTGACCCGCCTGGAGCCGTAAGGAGGAGAGACCATGAAAATTACCGAAGAGATGGTGGACGATATCTCCACCCTGTCCAAGCTGGAGCTGGCCCCGGCGGAAAAGGCCGCCATGACCGGGGAGCTGGAGCGCATCCTGGCCTATATGGACGTGCTGAACACCCTGGACACCGCCGGGGTGGAGCCCATGAGCCATGTGTTCCCGGTGAAGAACGTGCTGCGGCCCGACGTGGTGGAGCCGTCGGCGGACCGGGCCGGACTGCTGATGGGCGCGCCCGCCGCCGATGAAGAGACGTTCCTGGTCCCGAAGACCGTGGAATAGGGGGGACGACGATGAAATTGCATGAATGGACCGCCCTGGAGCTGGGCGCGGCCCTGAAACGGGGGGAAGTGACCCAGCAGGATGCGGTGGCCGCCGCCACCGGCCGCATCGACGCCCTCCAGGGGGAGAACAACGCCTTTCTCACCCGCTCCGGCCCCGCCTTTCCCGCAGCCGACCTGGGGGCCTCCCCGCTGGCGGGGGTGCCCATGGCCTACAAGGACAACATCTGTACCCAGGGGGTCAAGACCTCCTGCGCCTCCCGCATCCTGGGGGACTTCGCGCCCCCCTATGACGCAACCGTGGTGGAGCGGCTCTCCGCCGCCGGGGCCGTGAGCTTGGGCAAGCTGAACATGGACGAGTTCGCCATGGGCTCCACCTCCGAGACCTCCTGCTACGGCCCGGTGCGGAACCCCTGGGACCTGAGCCGGGTGCCCGGCGGGTCCTCCGGCGGGGCGGCCGCCGCCGTGGCGGCGGGGGAGGTGTGGTACGCCATCGGCTCCGACACCGGCGGCTCCATCCGCCAGCCCGCCGCCTACTGCGGCGTCACCGGCATGAAGCCCACCTACGGCACCGTGAGCCGGTACGGCCTGGTGGCCTACGCCTCCTCCCTGGACCAGATGGGCCCCATCGCCCGGTCCGCCGCCGACTGCGCGGCGGTGCTGGACCTTATCATGGGGAAGGACAGCCGGGACGGCACCAGCCTGGACGGAGACTTCGGCCACCTGCTGGACGGTCTCACCGGGGACCTGCGGGGCATGAGAATCGGCCTGCCGGCGGAGTGCTTCGCCGACGGTCTGGACGGGGCGGTCCGCGCCGCCGTGCTGGCCGTAGCTGACGTGCTGAAAGCGCGGGGGGCGGAGGTGGAGGAGTTCTCCCTGCCCATCATGGAGTACGTGGTCCCCGCCTACTATATCATCGCCGCCGCCGAGGCCAGCTCCAACCTGTCCCGGTTCGACGGGGTGAAGTACGGCTGGCGGGCCGGGGGCTACGAGGACCTGGCGGGGCTGTACGCCAAGACCCGGACCCAGGGCTTCGGCGCCGAGGTGAAGCGGCGCATCCTGCTGGGGACCTTCGTGCTCTCCTCCGGCTACTACGACGCCTACTATAAAAAAGCCCTCCAGGCCAAAGCCGTCATCAAGGCGGCCTACGACCGGGCCTTTGAGCGGTACGACCTGCTCCTCACCCCCGTGACCCCCACCACCGCCCCGCGCCTGGGGGAGAGTCTCACCGACCCGCTGAAGATGTACCTGTCCGACATCTACACGGTGCCCCTGAACCTGGCGGGGCTGCCGGGCATCTCGGTGCCCTGCGGCTTCGACGCCCAGGGCCTGCCCATCGGGGCCCAGCTCGTGGGCCCCGCCCTGGGGGAGGCCGGGGTGCTGAACGCCGCCCACGGGTTCCAATTGGAGACGGATTATCACCGGCAGATGCCGAAAGGGGGCGCGGAACAATGACCTGGGAAATGGTGATTGGGTTGGAGACCCACGTGGAGCTCTCCACCAGGACAAAAATCTTCTGCGGGTGCACCACCGCCTTCGGCGGCGCGCCCAACACCCACTGCTGCCCGGTGTGCACCGGGATGCCGGGGACCCTGCCGGTGCTGAACGAGAAGGTGCTGGAATACGCCGTCAAGGCCGGGCTGGCCCTGGGCTGTACCATCACCCGGAACAGCCGGTTTGACCGGAAGAACTACTTCTATCCCGACCTGCCCAAGGCGTACCAGGTGAGCCAGCTCTACCTGCCCATCGCCAGGGACGGGGCGGTGCCCATCAAGACGGGAAAGACCATCCGCATCCACGAGCTGCACATGGAGGAGGACGCGGGCAAGCTGGTCCACGACCCCTGGCTGGACCAGACCCGGGCGGACTACAACCGCTGCGGTGTGCCCCTCATTGAGATCGTCACCGAGCCGGACTTCCGCTCCGCCGAGGAGGTGGTGGCCTACCTGGAAAAGCTGCGCTCCACGCTGCAATACTTGGGGGTGTCCGACTGCAAAATGCAGGAGGGGTCCCTCCGCTGCGACGTGAACCTGTCCGTCCGGCCCGCCGGAACGGCAGAGCTGGGGACCCGCACGGAGATGAAGAACCTGGCCTCTTTCAAGGCCATCTCCCGGGCCATCGCCTTCGAGGCCAGGCGGCAGATCGAGCTGCTCGAGGAGGGGAAGCGGGTAATCCAGGAGACCCGCCGCTGGGACGAGAACAAGGACGCCACCTTCGCCATGCGCTCCAAGGAGAACGCCCAGGATTACCGCTACTTCCCGGAGCCGGACATCCCGCCCCTGGAACTGACCCAGGACTATCTGGACCACATCCGGGCCGAACTCCCTGAACTGGCTGAGGCCAAGATGGCCCGGTATCAGGGGTCATACGGCCTGCCCGCCTACGACACCGAGATGATTACCTCCCAGAAGGCCCTGGCGGACTTCTTCGAGTCCGGCGTGGCCCTGGGGGCCGACCCCAAGCAGACGGCCAACTGGATCATGGGGGAGGTGCTGGGCCGGCTGTCCGCCCAGTCCATGGAGGCCAGGGACATGCCTCTGACCCCAAAGACCCTGGCCCGGCTCATCGAACTGGTGCGGACGGGCAAACTCAACCGCAACACCGCCGTGAAGGTGTTCGACGCGGTGTTCGATACCGACGGCGACGTGGACGCCTATGTGGCGGAGTACGGCCTGGAGCAGGTCAGCGATGCCGGACTGGTGGCCCAGGCCGTCGAGCGGGTCCTGGCCGCCAACGAAAAGTCCGTGGCCGACTACCGCGCCGGGAAGGAGAAGGCCTTCGGCTTCCTGGTGGGTCAGGTCATGCGGGAGCTGAAGGGCCGGGCCTCGCCCCAGGTGGTGAACGAGAATTTGAAAAGAAGGCTGGAACAGCAGCCTTAACGAAAAGAGGACGCAGGCGGTGCCGCCTGCGTCCTCTGCCGTTATTTATGGTGATATTGCTGTTTTTCCCGGTACATGTCCGCGTCGGCCCGGCGGTAGGTGGCGAAGATGCTCCCGTCCTCGTCCTGATAGCGGGCGCAGCCCAGAGAGAAGGATGGGACGGTGGGCCAATCCTCAAAGGGGAAAGCGGAGAAGCGCTCCCGGATGGCCTCGCCCTGGCGGCGCAGGGCCTCGCCTCTGTCCGCGGCCAGCAGGACCACGAATTCGTCGCCGCCCACCCGGTAGGCCACAGCAGGGGCGGGGACGGCGTCCCGGATGGCCTGGGCCATCGTTTGAAGATAGAGGTCCCCGGCGTCGTGGCCCAGGGTGTCGTTGACCAGTTTCAGGTCGTTCAGGTCCAGGAGGATCACCCCCATGCCCCGGCGGCCCTGATGGGCGTCCAGATTCTTCATGTCGGTTTCAAAGGCGTTGCGGTTTTTCAGCTGGGTGAGGTAGTCGGTGTTGGCCAGGTCCTGGAACGTGGGGTTGGAGATGCGCCGGAAGAAGAAATACGCAAAGACGGCGGAGAGCAGGCAGAGCAGGAGCGCCACCAGCGGCGTGGCGATTTTGAGGGATTGGTAGGTGTCGTACTGGCTCTCGGCGTTGAACTCGATGCCCAGCACGCCCATAACGTCGCCGCCCTCCCCCTTCTGGCTGTGGACGGGGAGGTAGGCGATGAAGATCTTGCCCCAGCCGGTGTCCTTGATGGCGCTGGGCATGACCTCCTGGCCGGCCAGGGCCCGCTCCAGTTCCGGGATGATCTCGGGCTCGATGGGGTCGCCGGGGCGGCGGAAATCCGGGGCTTCCGGGTCCAGGCCGTCCACCACATAGATGAAGCGGCCGTCCTCGGTGCGCTTGGCGGTGTAGAGATACTGGACCCCGGTGGCCTGCTTCACGTTGAACATGGCCTCCTGATTGGTCTGGTACAGCGCGGTCTCCATATCCTCCGGCGTGTTGATGGACGCGAAGGTATCGGTGTAGAGAATGGTTTCGATATAGCCGTGGATGGAATCCACCCGCTCCACCAGAGAGGCAATCATGTTGTCATAGGTGTACTTATAGTGAAAGGCGTAGATGCAGAGACAGGAGAGGATCGCTATAATGGCGGTAAAAAGCGTGACCTGTGCGTCAACCCGGCGAATGGAACGCCGTATATGGGCCCGTGGCACGGCGCCGCCTCCTTCATTTTGTTATCATAAGACATTTTAACACAAATTAGAGAAAAAGAAAGTGATAAGGCGGAAAAGAAAATGGAGAAAAAAACGCGGCTTTGTGGTATGATAAGAGCATCTAGACCAGAAAGACTGGGGAGGAACGGTTATGAAACACTTACGCCGTCTGTCCGCGCTGGCCCTGGCGCTGATTTTGGCGCTGGGGTGCCTGCCTCTGTCCGCCGGGGCCACACCCATGATGACCCCGGCCCCACTGACCATTCTGTTTACCCACGATACCCACGACCACTTCCTGCCCATGCCCAAGGAGGGCGGAGGGGAGTACGGCGGCTATACCCGCTTGGCCACCCTGCTGCAGGCGGAGCGGGAGGCCGCCGCCGCGGACCTCGCCTATGGTGAGCAGGGTAGGACTGTGGTCACTCTGGACGCCGGGGACTTCTCTATGGGGTCTCTCTTCCAGACTATCTACGCCACCGACGCGCCGGAGCTGCGGGCACTGGGGGCCATGGGCTACGACGTGACCACCCTGGGCAACCACGAGTTCGACTACCGGCAGCGGGGCCTGGCCGACATGCTCCGCTCCGCCAAGGCCAGCGGAGACCCCCTGCCCGCCATCGTCCAGGCCAATTATAAGCCTCCCGCGGAGGCCGCGGACACCTGGGCGGCCTGGAATGAGTACGGCATCACCGACTACACGGTCATCCAGCGGGATGGGCTGAAAATCGGTGTGTTCGGCGTCCTGGGCGTGGACGCCGACGAGTGCGCCCCCATGTCCGAAATGGAGTTCCAGCCCATCGCCGACGCCGCCAAGCGGGTGGTGGCGGAAATCAAGGAGAAGGCCGACGCCGACTTCATCATCTGCGTCTCCCACTCCGGCACAGACAAGGGCAAGGGGGAGGACTACGAGCTGGCTAAGGCGGTGGACGGAATCGACGTCATCATCTCCGGCCACACCCATTCCACCACGCCTGAGCCTATCCGGGTCAACGATACCCTTATCGTCTCCTGTGGTGAGTACACCCAGAATCTGGGGTCACTGACCATCCAGCGGAGCGGCGGGGACGGCACGATACAGCTTGACGAGTTCAAGCTCATCCCCATCGACGAGACTGTCCCCACTGACCCGGCCATGACGGCCCTGGCGGAGTCCTTCAAGGGCAAGGTGGACGAGGAGTACCTCTCCGGCTACGGCCTGACCTATGACCAGGTGCTAGCTGACAGCCCCTTTGACTTTACACCTATCAGCCAGTTCGGCCGGGAGCAGGAGGAGGACGGTCTGGGCAACCTCATTGCCGACTCCTATATCCACGCGGTGAAGGAGGCGGAGGGAGCGGACTACACCCCTGTGGACTTTGCCGTGGTGGCTTCCGGCGTTATTCGGGCATCCTTTGCCCAGGGGGACATCACAGTGTCCGATGCCTTCAACGTGTCCTCCCTTGGCTCCGGCGGAGACGGCACGCCGGGCTATCCGCTGATTTCCGTCTACGTCACCGGCAAGGAGCTGAAGGATGCCTTCGAGGTGGACGCCTCGGTGACGCCACTCATGCCCGCCGCCCAGCTCTATGGCTCCGGCATGAGCTGGACCTTCAACCCCCACCGCATGATTTTCAATAAGGTGACGTACAGCGCCCAACTGCTGGAGGGGAACAAGGCGACACCCATCCAGGACGACCGGCTCTACCGGGTGGTCACCGGCCTTTACTCCGGGCAGATGCTGGGCTCGGTGAACGCCAAGAGCTTCGGCATTCTCACCATCACCCCCAAGGACAAAGACGGTGTTCCCGTCACCGACTTTGAGCGGCAGATCATCCACAACCCCAACGGCTCCGAGGTCAAGGAGTGGTATGCCCTGGCCTCTTATCTCCAGAGCATGGGCACCGTTGACAGCCGCTATTCCGCCCCCGAGGGCCGCAAGGTGGTCCGTCCCTCCTGGAACCCTATTGAACTGCTGAAGAGTCCCAACTGGATCACCCTGCTGGTGCTGGCAATTGTGCTGGTGCTCGTCCTGCTGGTGGTGTTACTCGTCTACCGCATCGCCACCCGGAAGCGCCGCAAAGAGCGGAAGTCCTATCGGCCTTACAAGGGATAATGAAAAACCGGCCCC
>UQGJ01000005.1 GCA_900540545.1 uncultured Eubacteriales bacterium | reverse complement strand
CCCCGCTCCGCGGGGAGCCGCCGCTTTTTTTCAAAAAATGAAAATTCACCCTTGCTTTTTTCACCCGGGTATGCTAGAATAATCAAGCTGTCAGTGAGACAAGCAGATATGCGGCTGTAGCTCAGTTGGATAGAGTGTTTGGCTACGAACCAAAAGGTCGGGGGTTCGAATCCCTCCAGCCGTACCAGGAAAAGTCGATTGCGATTGCAATCGGCTTTTTCTATTGCTTGAAATAAGAGCGGAAGGGGGGCTGGAACATGCGCCTGTTCGCAGCCATCGATCTCAGTCAGCCAACCAAGTCGGTACTCGCCTCGTTTTGCGATGAATTGCGCGCCTGCGCCCAAAGCGGAACATTTTCTCCGCCGGAAAACCTGCATCTGACGCTGGCCTTTCTGGGCGAATGTGATGAGCGGCAGACCGCCCTTGCGCGGCACGCGGTGGGTACCGTCCGCTTTGCGCCATTCTCTATTACGGTTGCAAGCAGCGGCTATCTGGACAGAGGTCGGCCCAATCTGGTGTTCTGCGGTCTGCGGAACGACCGGGGCTATGACAGCCTGCGCCGCCTGGAGTCGCAGCTGCGGGTCAATCTGACCGCAAAGGGACTGAACCTGGAGCAGCGTGCATTCTGGCCCCATATCACGATGGGACGAAAGGTCGTATGGAACGATATGGCGGGAAGCGATATTGGTGCCAAATTCCCGGTGCTGGAAGAGCCCGTGACCAGCATCGCGCTGATGAAGTCAGAGCGGATCGACGGCAGATCGATCTATACGCCTATCCTGAAAAAAGAGCTGTCTATATAGTCGGATGAGTGAGCAAAAAGCCAAAGGGCCTGAAACCGCGAATAGGTTTCAGGCTCTTTTGTTTTACTCGGAATCCAGCTCGTCCAGCGCCTGGTTGGAGGGCACGCCCGGCTCCGGCAGGGTCTGGTACAGGACCTCCCCGGCGTGGGCCGCCATGCGGGTGGCATAGGACTGCAGCTCGTCCAGGGTGCGGAAGATTTCGTTGCTCTTCTGCAATGCCAGCTGGTCGCTATGGGGCAGTGCATCGTAGAAGGCGCAGGCCTCGGGGGAGAGGTAGCGGCGGTCAAGCACGGCCCTCGTCCTCCGCGATGATGCGCTCCAGCACGGCCATCAGGTCGTTCATGTTCTCCAGCCGGACATCCCGCTCCAGAATGGCGTTCTTCAAGTCGATGGGCATGGATTCAAATTTGTCCCGAATTTTGGGGGAGACGTAAGACATGTTCATCACCTCACCCCTAGTATGCCACAAAGCTGTAAAAAAACGCCGTCCACAAAATTGTGGACGGCGGAATTTTTGGTCTGCCTCCCCGGAAGGACGGCTGCCCTTCCGGGGAGTGCAGCGGTGGTGCAAAGAGAAAGAGAGAGAGGGAGGAGGTTGGAATTGGTTTTATGGGTCTTTGCGAGTATAGAATACCATACCCCGCTGGAAAGTGATGGACAGTTTTATAACGCGCTGTGAACTTTCTATGAACGCCGGAATCGCCCTTTTATGCAGGGTCCCCGATGGTGTACATGGCGTCCAGCACCAGCCAGTTCTGTGGGAAGGGCCGCATGAGATTCCAGTACCCCACCCCCCGCAGTCCGTATTCCCCCACCAGCTCCAGCTTGGCCCGCACGCTGCGGGCGTCCTCGAACCAGACCTCGTGCTCCACGCCGCCGCCGTCGGTGTAGCGGAACCAGGGGGCTTGGGCCCGCTCGTCGTACTGGATGGCCGCGCCGTACCGCCGGGCCAACCCCACGGCGTACTGGGGGGAGAGGGAGGTGGCCCTGGTTTGCCCCTGGACATAGGGCAGGGGCCAGTCGTAGCCGTAGTTTGGCATCCCCAGCCACAGCTTCTCCGCCGGGATCTCGGTCAGCGCATAGTCCACCACGGCCCGGACGTTGGGCAGGGGGGCCACAGCCATGGGCTGGCTGTACGCGTACCCCCACTCGTAGGTCATCAAAAAGGCCCGGTCGGCGGCGGCGCCCAGGGCAGCGTAGTTGTGGGCCTCGTAGAGCAGTCCGGGCTGGGCGGCGTAGGTCTTGGGGGCCAGGGCCACCACCACCAGATAGCCCAGAGGGGACAGCCGGTCCCGCAGGCGGCCGATGAAGGCGGCGTAGGCGGGGCCGTCCTCGGGAAAGACGTACTCGAAATCCACGTCCAGCCCCAGATAACCCCTGGCCCGTATGGTGTCCAGCACGTTGTCGATGAGTACCCCCTGCAACTCCAAATCGTTCAGCACCCGGCTGGCCAGCTCGTTGGAGAAGTTCCCGGCGTCGGTGAGGGTGGACAGGTGCATGAGCGCCCCGCTGCCCGCGTCCTTCGCCATGGAGATGAGGGTCTCGTCCTGGAGATCCACCAGGGTGCCATCGTCGTTGATGCCGTAAGTAAACGGGGTGAGGTAGGTGACGAAGGGCAGGGTGCGCTGGAGCAGGTTTTTGTTGATGAAGGGGTAGGCGTACCCGTTGACCTCGATTTCCGGCCCCCGCTCCTGCCGGTAGGCGATCACCAGGGTCTGCCCCGGCCACAGCAGGGGCCGGCCCTCCAGAATCGGATTGTTCCGATAGAGCTGCCGCAGGTCCAGGCCGAACCGGCCGGCCACCGAGGCGACGGTGTCCCCGGCCTGGACGGTGTAGACCTCCTCGGGGAAGCGGATGACCAGGGCCTGCCCCACCACCAGCTGGCTGGGGTCGGGCAGGCGGTTGTCGCCCATGATTTGGGACATGGGCACACCGAAGCGCCGGGCGATGGCATAGAGGTTGTCGCCGGGCTGGACCACATAGAGTTCCATGGCCGCGCCCTCAGACCAGCGTGATATAGTCCGAGCTGGCGTAGCCCACCACGCCGTCAAAGCGCACCAGATACCAACCCTGCCACTGGTTGATGACGGTCAGCCGCGCCCCGTCGTAGGCACGGGCGACGATGGGGGCGGTCCGGTCGGGCCGAGCGCGGATATTCAGCGCCCCCCACTCCACGTCCACCACCGCCTGCCGGGGCGACATGGGCTCCAGGAAGGGGATGCCGAAGTATTCGCACAGGGAGCCGACGATATTCCGGGCGATGGCGTCCAGATTGTTCTTGACCCAGGTGGCGTCGTCCGGGTTGTCGTGATAGCCCAGCTCAATGAATACCGAGGGGGCCCGGACCCGGCGCACCTCCCCGATGGTGGTGGTGGGCTCCGCCCGGACCTTGGCGGGGAGGGGATAGATTTCCTTCAGGTTCCTGGCCACGATTTCTGCCGCTCTGCGCCCGGCGGCGCTGCCGGGGTAATAGAACACCAGCACCCCCCTAATCTGGCCGTACTGGCCCTCCGGCGCGCCGTTGGAGTGGAGGGCCAGGTGCAGGTCGTAGTTTCCGCTGTTGGAGGCCCGGATGGAGGACGCGGCGGTCATGTCCGGCGTGTTGCGGGTGTACTGGATGCCGCTGGACACCAGATAGGGGACCATGGCGTCGGCCAGCCGGTTCATCCAGTATTCCTCGGTGCCGCCGTTGACGTAGAAATTGTTCTCCTGAGTGGAAGGAGAGAGGTAGATGATAGGCATAGGGATACCTCCTTATAGTCTCCCCATCCTATGCCGATACGCCGGAAAAGGGACCAGGGCGGTCCCGCCCGGCCAGCAGGCAGACGGCCACCACGCCCGCCCCCGCCAGGCCCCACACGCCGCCGAAGCCGAACCGCTCCACCAGAGGGCTGCTGGCGGCGTTGAAGCCCATGGCCCCCAGCTGGCACCCCAGAGAGGCCATGCTGAGGACCGTGGCCCGGTGGGCGCTGTCGCTGAACCCGTTGAGCAGGGTCTGCTCCCGGACGCCGCTGATGCCCAGCAGGACGTAAAAGAGGAGGTATGCCCCGGCGAACCCCGCCGCGCCCCACGGCAGGGCCAGCAGGAGCGCGCTGCCGCCCAGAAGCAGCATCAGTTTGCGGTAGGCGGACCACCGGCGGGCCGGTTCGTCCCCGCCGGTGCGGCGTCCGGCCCACAGGCTGGCCAGGGTGCACAGCAGAAACCCGCCGGTGCACAGCAGGCTCAGCCGCCAGTTGGGCGCGGCGGGGGAGAGGGCCCGGAAGGCGGGCTGCCAATAGGTCTCCACCAGGGCCATCAGCCCGGCCAGCGCGGCCATACAGGCCAGCAGCCGCCAGAGGGGGCGATTTTGCCGGAGCAGCCCGGCGCTCTGCCGCAGTTGGACCCGCAGACCGGGCCGCGCCCCGGCGGAAGGCCCGTCCTCGTCCCGAAGGAACCCGGCGGCCAGCAGCCCGCACAGGGCGGTCAGCGCCACCTTCAGGAGCAGATGCAGGCGGAACCCCCGGCTGTCGGGCAGCAGGCCGCCCGCCAGCGCCCCCAGTGCCACCCCGGCGTTTTGGACCACCATCAGCCGGGCCGTGACCCCCGGCAGAGCGGCATCGCCGCCCCGGGCCACCGCCCCGTCGATAACCAGCGCGTCCAGACTGCCGGAGGAGAAGGCCCGCCCCGCCCCCTGGAACGCCATGGCCGCCGCCACGCCGCCGAAGGTCTCCGTCCCCGCCAGCAGGCCGAAGCTGACCGCGTACAGCGCCGATGCGGCCACGTAGGTGGCCTTGCGCCCCCGCCAGTCGGCAAAGACCCCGCTGGGGACCTCCAGCAGGAGCACAGTCATGGAGTACAGCCCCAGCGCCAGGGGCAGGGTCCGGAGACTGCACCCCCTGGACAGCAGCATCAGGCTGAGGATAGGCTGGAGCAGTCCCACGGAAAACCAGTGGAGGGCCAAAATCAGCCCCTGGACTGGCTTCACGGCCTGCCGCCCGCGTCGTAGGCCACCAGGGCCAGCTCCCAGGGCGCCGCGCCGGGGGCGGGGCGCTTGTGGTCCTCCAGAAAGCGGCGGTAATAGGCCTGAAATCCGGCCCAGTCCTCCGCCGTCAGATAGGCCACACCGAGGGCCGCGTCGCCGGAGGTCAGGTCCCAGTCGGTCCCCGCCCGCCGCACGGCCTCGAAATACCCCTGGACCGTGTCCTGGATGAGCTGAAAGACCAGGGCCTCCCGCTCATTCCGCAGGTCCTGGCGGCCCATCCCCAGGCGCACCGTCACATCGGTGGGGGCGTAGTAGGTGGCGGTGATGCCGTTGATGAGCTCCGTGTGGTCCACTTTAACCAGCCCCAGGGAGAGCAGCTTCTTCAAATGGTGCTGGACCGAGGAGGGGGAGATGCCCAGGGCCAGGGACAGCGCCTTGGGGGTCTGGGGACTGCCGGACAGGTTCATCCGGCGCAGCAGCTGCTGCCGGACCGGGCTCATGTAGATTTCCAGGTCCGCCTTGGTGTTGAGTTCGATGATATTTTCTTCCACAGTATCCTCTCCAATCATTACACAAATTATAACGTTATCTATCATGTAATGTCAAGAGAAAGAAAGAGCGGCCCGGCAAATTTGCCGGACCGCTCTCATTACCCGCGTTAAAAGCCACGTTCCTTCAAGTCCCTGACCAGCCCCACGTAGAACTCCCGCACGTCGAATCCGTCGATATCCTCCCGCATGAGGTCGATGATGTCGCCGTGGGAGACCCCGCGCTTGTGGGGGGCGGTAACGTTGCCCAGGAAGCCCGTCCACTGGGCGGAGGAGAGGGAGACCAGCCCGTCGTTGGCCTCTTTATCGTACTGTTTCACCAGCAGATAGGTCAGGTTCAGCGGCGGCGGCGCGCTGGACGCCTTTTTCATGGTGGACATGACGCTCTGGTAGCAGACGCCCTCCATGTCCGGCACCTCCTGGTTGAACCGGGCGCACACGTCGGCCCGCAGGTCGGTGACCCCGGCCAGGAAGTCAGGCTCCCGGTCGCCCAGGGTGTGAAAGACGGCGTTGTACTTGCGCTCCAGCCAGCGGATGGCCCCACCTGGCAGCTTGTCCATGAGGACCTGGGCGAAGATACAGCCCCGGTGGGGGGTGTTGATGGTGGTGAGGGAGGCCACATAGGGGGCCATGCCCAGCTTGCTGATGGCGTAGCGGGCGTCCAGCCCGCCCTTGGAGTGGGCGATGATGTTGACCTTCTCCGCCCCAGTCTCGGCCAGGACGGTTTGAATGGTCTCCTTCAGCTCGGCGGCGCTGGAGGCCACGGCGGCGGCGGACTGCTGGCCGCCGTAGTGGAGGTCGGCGCCGTTGCGGACCAGGGCCTTGGGGATGCGGCCCCAGTAGTTCACCAACTGCCAATCCCGGAAGAAAATGCCGTGGACCAGAAGAATGGGGTACTTGGTCCTGCAGATCTCGTTCTCCTTCCGCATGTCGTCCAGTTCCTGCCTGGCGGTATCGAAGCGGTACTCCGCCTTGACCAGGCGGCAGGCCCGCCCAATCAGCACCAGATTGACGATGGGGCACCACCACAGGAACAGCAGAAGCAGCCGCATGACCAGCCGCAGCCGAGTGGAGGTGAGCAGAATGCGGAAATAGCCGTTGGCCATCAGCACGAACAGCACCGCCAACGTCAGAAGGATGGTCCCCACGATGACGGGGACACCCACCCCCGTCGTATGGGTGAGATAGACGGGGAGAAAGACGAGCTGGGCCACGCTGACCAGGGCGGAGATTTGGAATAGCTCGTACCCGCCCATCATCCGGCGGAGCCTGGGGGTGTCGTGGGCGCTGGATTTGAGCCGCGGCTTTCCGTTGACATAGAGGAACCAGAGCACCAGAATGACCCAATACAGTGGGCTGGCGTTCAGCAAGATGGCGTTGCAGAGAAAGAAGAGGAGGACGGCGCAGGCGAGCCGGTAGATGAGGGCCACAGTACCACATCCTTTCAGAGTCCAATTTATCCCAATCAGGCTCCGGGTTCCATTGAATTCCGATTAAAGTTTGCCTAAAACCTCCGCCAGGGCCGCGAATTCCGGGATGCCCAGCCTCTCCCCCCGCACGTCGAGGGAGAGGCCGCAGTCCTCGATGGCCTGCCGGAGCTGGTCCTTGGACAGGTTTCCGAACCCGGTGGTCAGGGCGTTGAGCAGGGTCTTGCGCCGCTGCCCGAAGGCCGCCTTCACCACCCGGAAGAAAAAGCGCTCGTCCGCCACCGGGACCGGCGGCTCGCTCCGGGGCGTCATCCGCAGGACGGCGGAGGTCACCTTGGGGGCGGGGAGGAAGCACTCCGGCCCCACGTCGAAGAGCAGCTCCGGGTCTGTGTGGTACTGGCAGTATACGGAGAAGGCCCCGTAGTCGGCGGTGCCGGGGCGGGCGCAGATGCGCCGGGCCACCTCCCGCTGGATCATCACCGTGATGCGGGAAAACCGCCCGCACTCGATGAGGGACGTGAGGATCGGCGTGGTGATGTTGTAGGGCAGGTTGGCGCAGGCCATGGGGACGAGGCCGGGGAACCGCTCGTCCACCAGGGCGGCGATGTCCAGCTTCATGATGTCCCCGGGGACCACCTCCACGTTGTCCCGGCCCGCCAGGGTCTCGGCCAGGACGGGGAGGAGGGAGCGGTCCAGCTCCACCGCCGCCACCTTGGTGGCCGCGTCGGAGAGCCGCACGGTCAGCGGCCCGATGCCGGGGCCAATTTCCAGCACCCCGTTGGCCTTGGACACCTCCGCCCCCGCCACCAGCCCGTCCGGGACCCAGCTCTCAATGAGAAAGTTCTGGCCCATGGATTTGGAGAAGCGGAAGCCGTGCCGCCCCAGCAGTTCCTTGATTTCCTTCGCATTACACAGGTCCATATGCGGCTCCTTTTGTGTGAGTGGTTTTATAGCGTGCCTGTCGTATCCGTCCGATAAACCGGCAATTCCGTTCTTAATAGATAAAAGATGTTCTTTCATTCTAATCGCTGCCTGGGTAAATGTCAAACGACTCGTCGCTTGACGGGGCGATGGTTTGTTCATATAATGAGGGAAACAACGCGAAAAAGAGGGGATGCGCCATGCCGGACCGGGACAAGACTTCCATGCGCCATACCAGTGGACGGCTGATGTTTCAAAATCTGCAGGAGGCCCACGACTGGCTGGACGCCATCATCGAGAGCTCCTACGACGGCATCTTCATCACTGACGGGGATGCCGTTGCCGTGCGCATCAACAGCGCCTATGAGTTGATTTCCGGCCTGAAAGCCGAGGAGGTCATCGGGCGGAGCATGCATGAGCTGGTGCGCGACGGGGCAATCAGCCGCTCCGGGACCCTGCTGGCCCTGGAGCAGCGCCGACCCGTCACCATGGAGCAGACTTTCAAGACCGGCCGCCACGCCCTCATCGCCAGCACCCCTGTATTTGACGACGCCGGTCGTGTGGTCATGGTGGTCACCAATGTCCGGGATATGACGGAGCTGCGGGACCTTCAGGAAAAGTACCGACAGACCGAGGCGCTGTCCCAAAAGTATTACTCCGAAATCGAGTTTGCCCGCAAGCAGGTGCTGGCCTCCGCCGACCTGGTGGCCGTGGACCCCAAAATGCTGGAGGTCCTCACCATGGTCCACCGGGTGGCCGTCCTGGACACTACCGTCCTGCTGCTGGGCGAGACCGGCGTGGGCAAGGAAAAGGTGGCCAAATACATCTATAAGAACTCCGCCCGGAGGGATGGGCGATTCCTCACCGTGAACTGCGGCGCCATCCCCGCCAATCTCATCGAGTCCGAGCTGTTCGGTTATGAGCGGGGGGCCTTCACGGGGGCGAATAAGGACGGGAAGATGGGCCTCTTCGTGGTGGCGGACCAGGGGACCATCTTTCTGGACGAGGTGGGGGAACTGCCCCTGGACATGCAGGTGAAGCTCCTGCGGGTCCTCCAGGAGCGCCAGGTCACCCCGGTGGGCGGCAGCAAGCCCATTCCCATCGACGTGCGGGTCATCGCCGCCACCAACCGGGACCTTCAGCAGATGGTCCGGGACAAGACCTTCCGGGAGGACCTGTTCTACCGGCTCAACGTGGTCCCCATTACCATCCCGCCCTTGCGGGAGCGGAAGGATGACATCATCCCGTTCATCCATACCTTTTTGAATGAGCTGAACAAAAAGTACGGTCTGAAAAAGGAATTCACCTATGGGGCCATCCAGGCCATGCTGGAATATGACTGGCCCGGCAACGTCCGGGAGCTGCGCAACGTGGTGGAGCGGATGGTGGTTATGAGTCAGGGCGACCAGGTCTACCCGGAGGATCTGCCCTTCCAGCCCAGCCGGACGCCTGCCGTGTTCACCCCTGACCTGAGTGCGCCCATAGATTTGAAAGCTCTGGTGGAGGAATTTGAGTATCAGTATCTCAACAGAGCCTATGGGGCTTATGGCAATGTCCGCTCGGCGGCAGCCAGTCTGGGGATGGACCCCTCTACCTTTGTCAGAAAGCGGAAACGCTATGAGGAAAAAGAGATGTTGCAAAAATAAAACGGTGTTGCATATATAAAACAAATTCAAAATAATGAAATCAACGGGTATTTGAGCCTGTCGGTGAAAACCACAGCCCCCTTGCGCTGCAAAAATGCAACGGAAGGGGGCTGGCTCTATGTTCTGCGTATAAGCGGGAAACACCTTCTGTTCCAAGGCTTTGTCGAATCGCAGGGACTTTGGCCGCAACTTGGCACACCTCTTGCATGAATGATAGGCGCGTCAAAATCAGTTGGCCAACTGAGAGAGAGAATGACTGCGGAATCGAAAGAATGGAGGAACGTAAACAAATGAATGTGATCGGTATCATCGGTCTGCTCCTGGCGATCACCTGTCTGATCGTGCTGAGCTACAAGGGGGTCAATGCCTTTATCGCCTCCCTGATCGCGTCGGTGGTGGTCATTATCACCAACGTGCTGCCCTTCTGGGGCACCCTGGCGGGCGCTTACGCCACCGGCTTCAAAAACTTTGCGGGCAACTACTTCCTGCTGTTTGGCCTGGCCGCCGCCTATGGCGAATTTTTGAAGGTCACCGGCTCCGCCGAGAGCGTGGCCAAGGTGCTGTTCAAGATTTTCGGCGTCAAGTGGGCCCCGCTGGGCGCTCTGCTTATCACCCTGCTGATGGCTATGGGCGGCGTGTCCGCTTTCGTCATCGTGTTCGCCGTCTATCCCGTGGCCGCCCCCCTGTTCCGCAAGGCCAACATCACCAAAAACCTGCTGCCCGGCATCGTGCTGTGTGCCTCCGTGACCCTGTGCCTGTGCCTGCCCGGCAACCCCACCTCCACCAACGCCCTGCTGGCCCGGCCCGAGTACGGCCTGGGCGTGAACGCCTTCTCCGCTCCCGCTATGGGCATCATTGCCTGCATCGTGGGTATTGTCATCGCCGGCGTGTACGTCACCTGGCAGGCCAGACGGCAGACCGCATTAGGCGTGGGTTACGTGGTTTCCGGCTCTGATGCCCAGGAGACGGAGGATGACAAGGACCTGCCGCCCTTCCTGACCTCCATCGTTCCCCTGCTGATCGTGGTCGTGGTCATGATCCTGCTGAAGGACCGCATGGGCGCCACCGACAGCATCCTCACCTCCCTGTGCGTGGCCATCGTGGCCTCCGTGGTCCTCAATCCCAAGGTGTTCTTCGGCGCCTCCAAGAAGGAGGGCGTCCTCAAGACCTTCACTTCCGGCATGTGGTCCTCCTGCACCTCCGCGCTGCTTCTCACCGGCGGCGTGATGGGCTTCGCCGGCGTGGTCCAGGCCGCCCCCGGTTTCCAGTATTTCGTGGACTTCGCCATGGGCCTGTCCAACACCTTTAACCCCTATGTATCCGCCTCCGTGGCCGTGAACGTGGTGGCGGGCATCACCGGTACCGCTCTGGGCGGCCTGCAGATTTTTGCCGACTCCATGCTGCCCGCCTACCTGGCCCAGGGCGTCAACCCCGAGGCATTCCACCGGCTGATGACCATCGCCTGCTGCGGCCTGGACACCCTGCCCCACTGCTCCACCTTCATCCTCATGTGCTCGGTGTGCGGCGTTACCGCCAAGGACTCCTACAAGCACGTGTTCCCCCTGACCGTCATCATGCCCATCTTCCTGACCATCCTGTGCATCGGTCTGATTATGGTCGGCATCATCTGATGGAAGGAGCGTACCGCTATGGCTCTGCTCACACAAAAACAGATTTTTGAGATTCCCAGCTTCTCCTTTGCCTGTGGCCGGACACTCCCCGTCCGGATGGGCTACGAGACCTTCGGCACCCTGAGTCCCGCCAAAGACAACGTCATCCTGGTGGTCCACTACTTCTCCGCCAGCAGCCACTGCGCGGGGAAGTACCAGGAGACCGACCCCCTGCCCGGTTTCTGGGACGGGCTCATCGGCCCCGGCAAGGCGGTGGACACCGACAAGTATTTCGTGGTGTGCAGCGACAACCTGTGTAACTGCGGCGCCAAGAACCCCACCGTGGTCACCACCGGCCCCATGACCCAGGACCCCGCCACCGGAAAGCCCTATGGCCTCAGCTTTCCTGTGCCCGAGGTGCTGGACGTGGTCAACACCCAAAAGCTTCTGCTGGAGTCCATGGGCATAACCCATTTGAAGGCTGTCATGGGCCCCTCCTTCGGGGCCATGACCTCCTGGCAGTGGGCCGTGACCTACCCGGACTGGATGGACGCCATCATCCCGGTCATCGGCACGCCCCGCCTGCCCGTGTGGGGCGGCTTCAACCCCCTTCAGTACGCCATCAAGGTGGCCAAGATTGACCCGAAATTCCAGGGCGGCGACTACTACGACCGGCCCGACCAGCCCACCGACACCCTTCGGCTGTGCCTTGAGATGATGAACGTGGCGGCCTTCCAGGCCGGCTATTACGAGCGCACCTACCGCCGGGATTCGCCCAACGACAAGGAATGTTACACCGACCTGCTGGCCCAGGCGGGTTTCGAGAGCAAGCTGGACCAGGCTGTGGAACTCTCCGTCCCCTTCGTGGACCTGAACCACTGGCTCTACACCTGCCGCATGTGCCTCAACTACGACGTCTCCCGCCCCTACGGCGGCGATCTGGACCAGGCCCTGTCCCGCATCAAGGCCAAGGTCCTGGCGGTCCCATCCCGGCTGGATGTACTTCACCCCTGGCAGTTCGTCCAGTGGGTCACAGACCGCATCACCTGGCTGGGCGGCAGTGCCGAGTGTTACCCCATCGACAGCGACATGGGCCATATGGCCGGTATCCTGCAGACCCACCTCTTCGACAACAAGGTCCGGGATTTCCTATCCCGATTGTAAAAAATAACGCTTGCACTATTTTTTACAGCATATGCCCACTCCGCGGGCATTGCTTGGAATTTCAGCCGTGGCCGTCCCGGCCACATGGCATTTTTATTGCCAAGCATCGCTCGGCAATAAAAAACAGAGAAAGGTGCCCACCGGCGGACAACGCCAGGGGCAGGGAGGAGAAACCATGGAACAGACGATTCGGAAGCAAACGAGTGGTAAGGGGGTACGTGCCTCCGCCGTCGTGCTGATCGTCGCCCTGCTGGCGATGATTGTCTCCTCTGCCATAGGGGGCAGCATCGCCACCAGCGGCGGCAGGGTGCGGACCCAGGAAATCACCTTTACCACGGATGTGGGGGCCACCAGCCACGCCAAACTCTACATCCCCGAGACCGCCACGGCGGACGCCAAAGCCCCCGCCGTCCTCCTCTGCCACGGCTACACCGCCAGCCTGGACGCCATGGAGCCCAACGCCATCGAGCTCAGCCGCCGTGGCTATGTGGTCATGGCGCTGGACCTGTACGGCCACGGGGAGACCAACTTGCCCCCCGCGGGGTATAGTCAGGCCGAGATGGGCGGCATTGCCGACTATGCCCCCGACCTGGGCACCTACTCCGCCCTCCAGGAGCTGGCTAAGTATGACTTCGTGGACCTGACCAAAATCGGTATGCTGGGCCACTCCATGGGCACCGCCGCTATCCAGGAGGGCGCATACCTGGCCTACACCAAGTGGACGGCCGCCTATACGGCCGCCTATACCGAGGCCCTGGCCGCTGGACAGGACGAGACTGCCGCCGCGGGTAGCGCCTATCTGTCCGCCATGGGCTCCGGCATCGTGCTGCCCGGTTCCATGGTACTCACCGGCTATAACTACAACACCCGGAACGGCGACGCATCCAGCCCCAACTTCCTGACCTACGTGGGCGTCACCCCGGAGAACGCCCTGTTCCCCCTGTATGCTGCCCCGGTCAACATGTGTACCATCCAGGGCTGGTATGACGAGTTCAACAACTTTCTATGGGGCACCCGCGACGCCAGGGACTACACCACCAGCTTCAAGTTCACCGCCGGCACCGGCGGCGCGTCCGGCGTCAGCTCCGGCACCTACTTCATGTACGGTGACGCTTCCGCCGCGCCCCTGAGCAGGGAAGAGGCGGTGGCCGCCGCCGCCAGCGCCGCCCTAACCATGAAGCCCATCCGCGCCGCCTACGACTTTGACGGCACCCACTCCGACACCTACTACGACGAGACCGCCATCAGCTACGGCATCGATTTCCTGGACATCACCCTCCGGGGCGGCGTGAGTACCATCGACCCGGCGGAGCAGGTCTGGCACGGGCGGGCCGCCTGCGGCCTCGTCGGCCTGCTGGCCACCCTGACGGCCTTCGTGGCCCTGGCCTTGCTTCTGCTCCAGGTGCCCTTCTTCGCCTCCATCAAGCGGCCCGAGTCCAGGAGCATCACCAGTGTGGACAGTGCCGGGCACGGCATCCGTTACGCCGTCATCTACATTCTCTGCCTGCTGCCCGCGCCCCTGCTCTACTACTGGCTGGTGGGCTACCCCTACTACATGCAGCCCCAGTGGTTCAAGTTCCTCACCAAGTTTATGCCCAACGCCTTCTTCAACATGGCCCCCATGAACTCCCTGATGCTCTTCAACATCGTCGTCGGCGCCATTCTGCTGGCGGTCTATGTGGTCGTGTTCTTCGCCGTGGCAAAAAAAGCCGGCTGCGGCCTGGAGGAGACGGGGCTGAAGCTGCCGGTGGTACAGATACTGAAGAGTCTGCTGCTGGCGGCGGTATCCTTCGGCGCGGTCTACGCTGTGGTCTACCTTTGCCACGCCTTTTCCGGCACCTATTTCTCCTTCTTCAAGTTCAACCTCATGCCTATGAACGCCGAACACTGGATCGCTTTCCTCAAGTACCTGCCCGTATACCTGTTCTTCTTCCTGCTGGTCAGCGTACTTTATAACTCCTTCACCCGTATCAACAACGCCCCCGGCTGGCTCAACTGTGTGCTGATTGGGGTGGCCTCCTGCGGCGGCCTGGCCGTCATGTTCGCCTATGACTACGGCGCCCTTTTCGCCACCGGCGTCCGTGCCATCGAGTACATCCCCGGCACCACCTCGGCCCAGTGGATCGCCAAAGCGGGCATGGCCTTCCCGCCTGCCCTGGCCGGCATCATGTGCTTCGGCCTGCTGTTCATCCTGCCCCTGTCTGCCGTGGCCCTCCGCCTCCTCCACAAAAAGAGCGGCAGCGCCTGGCTGGGCGGGTTCCTGGCCGCCTTCGTCGTTTTGGCCTTCACCATCTCCCATATGGTCGTCTCCATCTGAGCGGCCCCTCAATAGAAAGGAAGTAATGAATCATGTCTCTTATGACCGGTGAGCAGTATATCGAATCCATCCGAAAGATGAATATGCAGGTCTATATGTTCGGCAAGAAGGTGGACTGCCCGGTGGACGACCCCATCCTCCGCCCCTCCCTGAACTCCGTGCGCATGACCTATGACCTGGCCCAGATGCCCGAATACCAGGACCTGATGACCGCCGTCTCTCCCGAGACCGGCAAGGTCATCAACCGCTTCACCCACATCCACCGCTCCACCGGGGACCTGATGAAAAAGGTGAAGATGCAGCGGCTCCTGGGTCAGAAAACAGCCTCCTGCTTCCAGCGCTGTGTGGGCATGGATGCCTTCAATGCCGTCTATTCCACCACCTATGAGACCGACAAGAAGTACGGCACCCACTACCACGACAACTTTGTGAAGTTCATGCTCTACGTCCAGGAGCACGACCTCACTGTGGACGGGGCCATGACCGACCCTAAGGGCGACCGCTCCAAGGCCCCCCACGAGCAGACCGACCCCGATCTCTTCCTCCATGTGGTGGAGCGCCGTCCCGACGGTATCGTGGTCCGCGGCGCAAAGGCCCACCAGACCGGCGTACTCAACTCCCACGAGGTCATCGTCATGCCCACCCAGTCCATGAAGCCCGAGGACAAGGATTACGCCGTGTCCTTCGCCGTCCCCATGGACACCCCGGGCATCTACATGATTATCGGCCGTCAGTCCTGTGACACCCGCAAGACCGAGGGTACTGAGATGGACGTGGGCAACGCCGAGTTTGGCGGCGTGGAGGCCCTGACCATCTTTGACGACGTGTTCGTGCCCAACGACCGCATCTTCCAGAACGGCGAGACCGAGTTTGCCGGTATGATGGTGGAACGGTTCGCCGGCTATCACCGCCAGAGCTACGGCGGGTGCAAGGTGGGCGTGGGCGATGTTATCATCGGCGCCGCCGCCGTGGCCGCCGACTATAACGGCGCTGCCAAGGCCAGCCACGTGAAAGACAAGCTCATCGAGATGACCCACCTCAACGAGACCCTCTACTGCTGCGGCATCGCCTGCTCCGCCGAGGGGCACGCCACTGAGAGCGGCGCCTACCTCATCGACCTGCTGCTGGCCAACGTCTGCAAGCAGAACGTGACCCGCTTCCCCTATGAGATCGTCCGTCTGGCCGAGGACATCGCCGGCGGCCTGATGGTCACCGCCCCCTCCGAGGCCGATTTCCGCGACCCCAAACTGGGGCCCGTCATCGACAAGTACCTGCGGGGCGTCAACGCCGTCTCTACCGAGAACCGCCTGCGCATCCTGCGCCTCATCGAGAACCTCTCCCTTGGCACCGCCGCCGTGGGCTACCGCACCGAGAGTATGCACGGTGCCGGCTCTCCCCAGGCCCAGCGCATCATGATTGCCCGTCAGGGCAATTTGGAGCACAAGAAGGAGCTTGCCAAAGCCATCGCCCACATCAAGGAGTAAAAGCGCTTGCACCCATAATCCAGGCAGGGGCGGCCCTTGCGGCCGCCCCCACTTATCCCACCCGAAAGGTCGTGGCAGCCATGCTGGAGCAAATTGAAGCCGTCCTCGATGAAAAGGTCCGCCCGGAGCTGGCCTTCCATGGCGGCAGTGTCGAAGTACTGGAGTTTGCGGATGGCGTCCTGCGGGTCCGCCTCTTGGGCCAGTGCGCAAGCTGTCCCTCGGCCTACCTCACCACCGAGCAGCTTATTGAGGCCGAGCTCATCGCTGCTCTGCCCGAAGTGAAGCAGGTGGTGCTGGTCCAGCAGGTCAGCGACGACCTGCTTACCCAGGCCAGAGCCATCCTCTCCCGCCATGCCTGAGCTGCCTGTCTTGGAGGTGGGGGTCAAATACTGCGGCGGCTGCAACCCCCGTTATGACCGCACGGCCCTGGCGGCCCGCCTAAGAGTCTCCTGTCCCTTTGCCCGCTTTACCCCGGCCGTGCCCGGAGAAGCCTGCGACGCCCTCCTGGTGCTGTGCGGCTGCACGGCCCGGTGCGCCGATAGGACGGGATTGTCCGGCAGGTATGGCCAGTACACTGTCAGCGGAGCCGGCGGGGAAGAGGGGGCGGAGGCGTTTCTCCGCGCCGCCGCACAGCAAAAAAAGGAGCATCCCTATGGATTGGAAAACGATATATGACCAGCGCACCGCCACCGCCCAGGAGGCGGTGGGGCACATCAAATCCGGTCACCGGGTTGTGGTGGCCCACGCCTGCGGCGAGCCCTCCCATGTCCTGGACGCCATGGTCCAGAACGCCGCCTCCTATGAGAACGTGGAAATCGTCCACATGGTGGCCATGGGTAAGTGCGAATACTGCAGACCGGAGTACGCCAAGAGCTTTCGCCACAATGCCTTTTTTGTGGGCGGCGGCAGCCGGGACGCCGTGGCCGAAGGCCGGGGTGACTTCACCCCCAGCTTCTTCTTCGAGGTCCCCAGGCTCTTTGAGGAGGCCATGCCCATCGACGTGGCCCTGGTGATGGTGACGCCTCCGGACGCCCAGGGGCGCTGTTCCCTGGGCGTGTCGGTGGACTACACCCTGGCGGCGGTGAAAAAGGCGAAATACGTCATTGCCCAGGTGAATCCACAAATGCCTTGGACTTACGGCACCAGTACCGTCAGCGTAGAGGATATTGACTGCTTCGTCCCCTTCGAGGCCCCGGTTATCCCGCTGTCACCCCCCAAGATTGGCCCCGTGGAGGAGGCCATCGGCAGGAACTGCGCGGCTCTGGTCCGAGACGGCGATACCCTCCAGCTGGGCATAGGTGCCATCCCAGACGCCGTACTGCTGTTCCTCAAGGAGAAAAAGGATTTGGGCATCCACTCCGAGATGTTCTCCGACGGCGTAGTGGAACTGGTGGAGGCTGGAGTCATCACCAACAGGCTGAAAAAGCTCCACCCCGGCAAGTCGGTGGCCGCTTTTCTCATGGGTACCCAGCGGCTCTATGACTATGTGGACCACAACCCGGATGTGGAGATGTACCCCGTGGACTATGTCAACGACCCCCGGATCATCGCCCAGCTGGATAACATGGTCTCCATCAACTCCTGCGTCCAGGTGGACCTGATGGGACAGGTGGCCTCGGAGAGCGTGGGCCCCAGGCAGATTTCCGGCGTAGGCGGCCAGGTGGATTTCGTCCGGGGCGCATCCATGTCCCGTGGGGGGCGCTCCATCATCGCCATGCCGTCCACCGCCGCCAGAGGGACCATCTCTAAAATCGTCCCCCTGCTGGATCAGGGCGCGGCGGTGACCACCTCCCGCAACGACGTGGACTACATTGTCACCGAATACGGCGTGGCCCATCTGAAGGGCCATACACTCCGCCAGCGGGCCCAGTCCCTCATCAAAATCGCCCACCCCGACTTCCGCGCCGCCCTGTGGGAGGAATTCGAGAAGCGCTTTCACTGTAAAACCGATCTGGACTGACACCTACAACTCGAAAAAACAGCCCGGCCTTCCAGGAGGCCGGGCTGTTTTTTGAGTCTGATGTACTGAAGGCAGGTCCCTAATCCCGGACCCGTCCCATGATGATCTCGTCTATGTAGACCCCATTCCGGATGGCGGACTTCCGCTTCACGCCCTCCTGGACGAACCCGAAGGACTCGTAGAGCCGGATGGCCCGCTCATTGTCCGGGTAGACCCCCAGCTCCACCCGCACCAGCATGAGCCAGTTGTCCGCCAGGTCCATGAGGGCGGCCATCAGGGCCTTGCCGACCCCCTGCCCCTGATAGTCCGGCAGGACCATGATGCCTAAGCTGGCGGCGTGGCGCATCCGGGGGTTCCCGAATACCGAGATACCGGCCAGCCCCACCACCTTTTCCCCGCCGTGGGCGTCCCGGACCACGGCCGCCAGTTGGTGGTCGTTGGAGCCCATGCACTCCAAAAATTCCCGGTTGGCCTCCACGCGCTCCGAGGGCAGGCCCAGGGTATTTTCAAAGCAGCCGGGGGTCCGGCGCATCAGGTTGATGTCCTCCACATCGTCCATGCGGACCGGGCGGATGGTAAATTCCATAACAATGGCCTCCTTTAGTGGATGTCGCCGTTCCCCTCCAGGGAGAGGTAGGCGGTGTCGTCCCGGACGCAGATGACCACGTCCGGCTGATACTCCTGGATATACGCCAAAATCCCCTGTTCCGTGTAGTGCCGCAGGTCCAGGCTCCGGGTCTCGTTGAAGCCGGCGTAGAAGAGGGTCTCCAGCGGATTGGTGAAGGAATCGCCGAAAATCAGCAGGTTGGGCAGCTCCGGCCGGTTGGTTTGCAGGATGGTCTCCGCCTTGTCGCCCCCCATGTAGACGTCGTAGGTGACCTGGGCGGCGGCATCCGCCGGGAGGTCGTACAGGGTGGCGGGGACCTCGGCGCCGTTGTCCATCCGTGTAAAGGGAATCTCGTTGACGATAGTTCCAACGGTGAGCGGTTCTTTCCCGCTCCAAAGCCCGTAAATCTCGCGGTTCCGGGAACCTAAGAAGGGGTTCTGCAAATCCTCAAAAACAATCTCGTTTTCGCTCAAAATTGGGAGGTCCAGGCCGGAATCATCGTTGATATGTTCCATCATGGCCCGGTAAGCGGCAAAAGCGCCATAGTAGGTGAAATGGTGGTCCGAGGCGGAAAAATACCCCTCCGGCCGCCCCAGGTCGCCATAGACCGCCTCCATGTCCAGAAAGTCGATGCCCCTGGCCTTCAGCGCCCCGGAAAAGGCGTCGCTCATGGCGTCGATGTGCCATTTTCGGTTCTCCAGATAGTCGGGGTATTTGTCATAAAAGTAGGCGTTTTGCAGCGGGATGCCGAGATAATAGAACTTTCCGCCATAGGAATCCACCAGCCCGTCCAGGGCCGAGAGCCTGTCCCCGGCGGCGTCGGCCATGTCCGCCAGATACCCCAGGTCCCAGTGTCCATAGGTCTGAAACGGCAGCAAAACGTCCCCGCTGACCACGATGTCGTTGACCACCGGCCGCCGTAGCAGGGCGTAATCCACCCAGGTATTTAGCTTCAGCAGCCGTTCCCGCCCCGCCACGTGGTCCGTGAGCCAGGTGTCCCACTGGCTGAAATAGTCCCCGCTGAGGACGGACTCCCGCTCCGGCAAAGGTTTGGAGGCCAGAACGCGGTTTTCATAATAGGAGGTCCGGCCCTTTGCGCCGTGGAACAAAATCAGGGCCGGGACGGCGAACAGGACCAGGAAAAAGAGGGCCAGAAAGCAGTAATCGGAACTTTTTTTCATCCAATTACCCCCTTAGAACCGAAAATAGATGAAGGGGTTGAAGCTGGAGCTGACCAGCTTGAGGAACGAGAACGCGAACAGCCCCAGGGCCAGCCCCTTGGGCGCCCAGGTCAGAAGGAACTCCGCCCAGGGCCTGTCCGCCCGCCGCTCCAGCGCCGCCTGAAGCCACACCTTGCAGGGCAGGGCGGCGGGGATTGCCAGCAGCAGCTCCCAGCGGAATTGGAGCAGATAGTAGACGGTGCGCCCGTCGGTGAGGCCCCCCGCCGCGCCGCCGAACAGGGCGGACACAAACTGTGCGGCGTAGGTCAGGCTCTCCGCCCGGAAGAGGACCCACCCCAGGACCACAAAAAGCATGGCGTACCCGTGGCGCAGGGGAGCGGGGGCCTTCTCCAGCGCCCGACCCCAGAGGAACTTCTCGCCCAGCAGCAGCACGGCGTAATAGAGGCCCCAGCAAAGGAAGTTCCAGGCCGCTCCGTGCCAAAAGCCGGTGAGGGCCCATACGATAAGGATATTTCGGACGTGCTTCCACCGGGCGCAGCGGTTGCCGCCCAGGGGGATATAGACGTAATCCCGGAACCAGGTGGACAGGGAGATGTGCCACCGCCGCCAGAACTCGGTGACAGACTTGGAGATGTAGGGGTAGTTGAAATTCTCCAGAAAATGAAAGCCGAACATCCGGCCCAGGCCGATGGCCATGTCGGAGTAGGCGGAGAAGTCGAAATAGATTTGCCCCGTGTAGGCCAGGGCGCCGAGCCAAGCCAGAGCGGTGGTGAGGTTGGCCGGGGTGGTGCCGTACACCTGGTCGGCCAGCAGGCCCAGCTGATTGGCCAAAAGCATTTTCTTGCCCAGGCCGAAGAGGAAGCGGACCGCGCCGGCGGAGAACTCCTCCAGGCTCTCCCGGCGCTGCACAATCTCGCCGGCCACGGTGGTGTACCGCACGATGGGACCGGCCACCAGCTGGGGGAAGAGGGAGATATAGAGGGCCACCCGGAAGGGGTTGCGCTCCACCTTGGCGTCGCCCCGGTAGACGTCCAGCACGTAGCTCAGGCCCTGGAAGGTGAAGAAGGAGATACCGATGGGCAGCGTCACCTGGGGGACGGGCAGCCCGGTCCACACCCGGGCCAGGTTTTCCGCCAGGAACCCGGCATACTTGAACCAGCCCAGCAGGGCCAGATTGGCGCAGACCACCAGGACGGTCCAGAGCCGACGTCGGCTCTGGGTGTCGGCGGCCAACAGGCCGCCGACATAATTGATGGTGATGGACGCCAGCATGAGCAGCAGGAACCGGGGGCCGCCGTAGCCGTAAAAGAAAAGGCTGAAAGCCAGCAGCACGGCGTTGCGCCCGCCCCGCAGCCGGGCGGGGATGACAAAGTAAAGCACCAACAAAAGGGGCAGGAATACAAAAAGGAAGCTGATACTGCTGAAAACCACGGACTCACCACCTGCTGTAAAAAGTAGACAGGCTATTATATCATGGAATGGGCTGTTTGCAAACAAAAGCGGCGGGGTGACCTGTTGTAGATAAGCGTTGCTGATAAAAGTTCCGCCAGTTCCACCAAACAACCTTGAGAAGAACCGTTTCATGTGATAGAATGTGAAAAAAAGTAGGTCGTCTTAGGTGGAGAAGGCGACCAAACACAAAGGAGATGATGATATTGAACGGACGTGATGTAAGGATAGGCGCGAGCCTATTAGTCTGTGATATGGATACTATGGTTCGATTTTACAGAGATACATTGGGATTTCCTACACAATGGGATGGCGGAGATTTCGCAGAGTTTGAAACAGCAAGCGGCGCGCTGTCTTTGTTCATGTACAGCAGAAAACAATTCGTAAAGGCAATTGGAGAGAGTTATGTTCCGCCAAAGGGAATCAATCAGACGTTTGAAATTGCCCTGTGGCTGCCCAGTTTTGCTGATGTGGATGCGGAATATGAACGGCTATCAAAGTTTGGCGTTCAGTTTCCCACGGGAGAACCCATCACCTACCCCTTTGGAATCCGCAATTTTTATGTTGCCGACCCCGAGGGGAACCTGCTTGAAATCGGTAGCACAAGCGAAACATAGTTTGCAGCTGCGCTTTCCTGGTTAAGGCGCAACAAACTAAAAAATCCCTACACCGAAGAAGTGTAGGGATTTTTTTCTATTACGACGAAGAATGGTTTGCCATGCCTAAAAGCAACCCTGCTTTTGGTCCCGTTGCAGTGTTCAGTATGCCACCACGATGCCGCCATCGTTGGCGTAGACCGTGCTGATGCCGCCGGTCTCGCTGATGATGATGTCGGCGAATTTGCAGGACTTGCGGACCATATCCTTGAGCTGGAAGGCCCGCTCCAGGCAGTTGCAGTGGGAGATAGCCAGGGTCTTGCCCACGTGCTTCTCGTCCTTGACCATCAATTCCACCATTTTGGACAGGGCCTGCTTCACGCTCATGGCCTGCCCCCGCTTGTAGATCTCGCCCTCCGGTGTGGCCCCCATCAGGAGCTTGATGCGCAGCGCGCCGGTGACCACGGACTGCAGGCCGGTGAGGCGGCCGTTCTTCCGCAGGTTGTCCAGGGACTCCAGCACGAACATGGTCTCCATGTCGGCGCAGAAGCGGGTGGCCTTCAGGACCACGGCCTGGAAGGGGAGACCCTGGGCGGCCAGCTCCCGGATGTGGAGGGCCAGCAGGAATTCCCCCGCCGAGGCGGAACAGGAGTTGAAGATGTGGACCCTGGCGTCCGGGTGCTCCTCCAGCCAGAGCTGGCGGGCCTGCTGGGCGCTGTTGTGGGAGCCGGAGAGCAGGGCGGACAGGGTGACCACGTACAGGTCGTCGGCGCCGCAGTCGAAGGCGTCCAGATACTGGGCGGGGGAGGGGCAGGAGGTCTGGGGCGCGGTGTCGCTCTCCTTCATCCGCCACAGCAGGTCGCCCTGGTCGAAGCTCTCGTCGTCCACGATGGATGTGTTCCCCACCCGGATGGTCAGCGGCACCCGGGTAAAGTCCGCCTCCCGCAGCAGGGAGGGGGTCAAATCGCAGCAGCTATCCACAATCACCTTAAAACTCATGCTAAAAATCTCCTAATCTAATTTTGCAAATTAGATTCTACCATTCCAAAGGAAAAAAGTCAATTGAAATCCCATTAAAATAAGCATACCCAGTTTGAGCCGCGATTCAGCGCGAAAAAGGCCGGACGGACTTAATCCTCTCCCTCGTCCCGAAGCTCCCGCAACAGCTTCTGGTCCTCTTTGGAGGACAGGTCCAGCTTTTCAAACATGTCCGGGCGGCGGGTCCGGGTGCGGAGGATGGCCTGCTTCCGCCGCCACAGGGCGATTTTTTTGTGGTCGCCGGAGCGGAGGATGGGGGGGACCTTGCGGCCGTGCCACTCCTCGGGGCGGGAGTATTGGGGGTATTCCAGCATACCGTTGAAGTGGCTCTCGTCCTCGAAGCACTCGGGGTCGGGCAGGACGCCTGGGACCATCCGGGCCACGGCGTCGGCCACGCACATGGCGGGCAGCTCGCCGCCGGTGAGCACGAAGTCCCCCAGGGACAGCTCCTCGTCCACACACTCGTCGATGAACCGCTGGTCGATGCCCTCGTAGTGGCCGCAGACCAAAATCAGGTGGTCGTAGTCGTTCAGCAGCCGCTTGGCGTGGCCTTGGTGGAAGGTCTGTCCGGCAGGGGACATGTAGATGGTGCGGCCCGGGCCATAGGTGTCGGTGATGTGCTTCCAACACTGATAGAGGGGGTCGGCCTGCATCACCGCCCCCCGGCCGCCGCCGTAGGGGTAGTCGTCCACCTGCTTCTGCTTGTTCAGGGTGTAATCCCGGATCTGGTGGGCCTCAATGCGGATGAAGTCCCGCTCCTGGGCCCGGCCCAAAATGGACTCGCTCATCATGTCGCCCACGGTCTCGTCAAAGAGGGTCATAATGTCGATGCGGTACATCAGGACTCCATCCCTTCAATGAGGCTGACCCGGATAAAGCCGCCCTCCACGTCGATCTCCTTGACGAACTCGTCCACGGCGGGGATCATGTACTCGCGGGCCCCTTTCACCACGTAGACCTCGTGGGAGGGGGGCGTGAGGATGTCCACCACGGTGCCCAGCACCGCGCCGGTCTCGGCGTCCCGGACCTCCAGGCCCATCAGGTCGGCCAGGAAATGCCGCCCACCGGGCAGCTCTACGCCGGTGCGGTCGATGGAGACGGTCTTGCCCTTGAGGCGCATGGCGTCGTTGACGTCGCCCACGCCCTCCAGCCGGGCGATGACGTTGGTCTTGTGGGGCTTGGCGGACAGGACCTTCACCGGCGCGCCGTCGATATAAAAGGTGTCGAAGCCGCAGAGAAACTCCGGGGAATCGGCCCAGGGGACGATTTTCACCTCGCCCTGGATGCCGTGGGTGTTGGCGATCTGCCCGGCCTCGAGAAATCGGTTTTTCATAAGGTACTCCTCCAGATGTGAGAAAAGCGGCGGGGAAGCCCCCGCCGCTTTTTAGTCGACGATCTCGACGGTCACGCGCGTTCCTTTGCGCTGGGCCACGGAGCGCACCAGGGTGCGGATCTCCTTGGCGATGCGGCCCTGGCGGCCGATGACCTTGCCCATGTCGTCGGGATGGACCCGCAGCTCAAGGACGGTCTCACCCTCGCCGGCGGTCTCGCTGACCGACACGGACTCGGGGTGCTCCACCAGGTTCTGGGCCACATAGGTAAGCAGCTCTTTCATGTGTGCCTCCCTGGCTTACACGCCGGCCTTTTTCAGCAGGGCCTTCACGGTCTCGGTGGGCTGGGCGCCGGTCTTGATCCAGGCCTGGGCGCGCTCCACGTCCACCTTCAGCTCGGCGGGCTCGGTCGTGGGGTTGTAGGTACCGATCTCCTCGATGAAACGGCCGTCGCGGGGATACCGGGAGTCGGCCACCACAATGCGGTAGAAGGGGGCCTTCTTGGCGCCCAAACGGCGCAGTCTGATTTTCACCATTTTATATTCACCTCCAAATTTTTAACGTTCTTTATATGGAAACGTCGCGCTGGACGTTTGCCAACGGATCAGCCGAAGGGGAATCCGCCCTTCATCTTGCCCATGCGGCCCATCTTCCGGGCCATCCTGCCGCCGGACATACCGGCCATCTGCCGGGTCATCTGCTGCATCATCTCAAACTGCTTGAGCAGGCGGTTGATGTCCACCACCTGGGTGCCGCTCCCCGCCGCGATGCGCTTTTTGCGGCTGGAGTTCAGCAGACTGGGATTATCCCGCTCCTGGGGGGTCATAGACAGGATGATGGCCTCGGTCTTGCCCAGGGCGTTCTTGTCCAGGTCGGCCCCTTCCAGGGCCTTGGCGTCCATGCCGGGGATCATCCCGGCCAAATCGGCCATGGACCCCATCCCCTTGAACTGGACCAGCTGGTCATAAAAATCCGTCAGGGTGAGACGGTTTTTCTTCATCTTTTCCTGGAGCTCGACGGCCTTCTTCATGTCGAAGTTCTGCTGGGCCTTCTCGATGAGGGAGAGGACGTCGCCCATGCCCAGGATGCGGGAGGCCATGCGGTCCGGGTGGAAGACCTCCACCTGGTCCAGCTTTTCGCCCACGCCCACGAATTTGATGGGCTTGCCGGTGACTGCCTTGATGGAGAGGGCCGCGCCGCCCCGGGCGTCGCCGTCCAGCTTGGTGAGCATGACGCCGGTGATGTCCAGCGCGTCGTCAAAGGCCTTGGCGGCGTTCACCGCGTCCTGGCCGATCATGGCGTCCACCACCAGCAAGATCTCGTGGGGATTCACGGCGGCCTTCATCACCTTGAGGGCGTCCATCAGCTCCTCGTCCACGTGGAGGCGGCCCGCCGTGTCCAAAAACACGATGTCGTTGCCGTGCTTCTTCGCGTGTTCGATGGCCGCCTTGGCGATGTCCACCGGATCGATTTGCCCCATCTGGAACACGGGGATGTCCAGTTGTTCGCCCACGACCTCCAACTGGTGGATGGCGGCGGGGCGGAAGGTATCGCAGGCGGCCAGAAGGGGCCGCTTGCCGTTCTGCTTCTTCATGAACCCGGCTAGCTTGGCGCAGTTGGTGGTCTTGCCGGCGCCGTTGAGGCCCACCATCATGACCACCGTGGGGGGCTGGGAGGACAGGTTCAGCTTGGCGCTGTCGCCGCCCATGAGGGCGGTCAGCTCTTCGTTGACGATCTTGACAATCATCTGGGCGGGGGTGAGGCTCTCCAGCACGTCGGAGCCCACGGCCCGCTCCGTCACCTTGGCGGTGAACTCCTTGACCACCTTGTAGCTGACGTCGGCCTCCAGCAGAGCCAGACGGATCTCCCGCATGGCCTCTTTGACGTCGGCCTCGGACAGGCGGCCCTTGCCGCGGAGCTTTTTGAACGCGTTGGAAAGTTTTTCGGTCAAGCCTTCAAATGCCATTGGTCACTCCTGAATCAACTGTTCGGCCAGCCCCTTGATCTTTCTGCCAAGCTCCTCCAGCTGCGCGTCCTCGAAGCGGGAGGCGTTGACCTCCAGCAGCTGCTGGGCGCAGAGGGAGAGCTCGCCGAGCTGGTCCTGCATGGTGTGGAACCGGCGGATAAGGCCGGTCTTTTCTTCGATTTCTTCCAGATAGGCCTGGCCCCGGACGATGACGTCCCGGACGCCCTGGCGGGTGATGCCGTAGTTTTCGGCAATCTCGGCCAGGGAAAGGTCCTCATTGTAGTAGAGGTCGTAGAACTCCTTCTGGCGGTCGGTGAGCAGGTCGCCGTAAAAGTCGTAGAGCATTGCCATCCGGTAAGCCTGATTCTTCATTCCAGCGCCTCCACAAGATTTGCTGTAAAGCTCAATGGCTTTACGCGGTGATAATCATACAACATTTTGTGGTGCTTGTCAAGACAAAAGCGAAAATCCTTCCACAGAATACTTTTCCCCTATCTGGCTACCCTATTGGAAAGAATAGGGGGAGACCAGATGGATGATACCGCGTTCATCCCCATGGATGACAAGCATTTGGAACAATTTGCGGAGAATACGGCCCGGTCCATGAAGCCGCTGGGGCTGATGTCCGGGCGCGGGGTCCGGCGTGGGGCGCTGGCCGATTTGCAGGAGCTGCGCCGGCTCCGGGACCGGCTGGGCGCGGACCCGGACGGCGGACAGGCGGCGGAGTGGCTGCTGGACAACTGGTATCTGGCCCAGCGGGAGGGCATGGGCGCGGCGGCGGCCTTCCGGCGCGCCCGGCGGCTGCGCTACGTCCTGCGGGACGGGCGGCACCCGGTGGTGCTGGAGTTGGCCCGGGCCTTTGTGTGGGCGGCGGGGGAGTCGGCCGGGCTGGACCGGCTGGCGGTGTTCCTGAACGGCGCCCAGACGGGTCTGCCCCTCACCGAGACCGAGCTGTCCCTCCTGGTCCCGGCGCTGAAGTGCGCCCTGGTGGAGCGGCTGGTCCGGCTGGGCCGGGAGCTGGAACACTGCGGCGACACCGGCGGGGAGCGGCTGGCCGAGGGCATGGGAATGGCATTCACGGCCCTGCGGACCCTGTCCAACGCCGACCTGTCCGGCCTCCTGGAGGAGGTCAGCCGGGTGGAACAGACCCTACGCCGGGACCCCGCCGGAATCTATTCAGATATGAGCGAGGAGACCAAAGGCCGCTACCGGGCCCAGGTCTGCCGCCTGGCCCGGAAACGGGGGCTTTCGGAGCTGGACACCGCCCGGCAGGTGGTGGAACAGGCGGCCGGGAGCCAGGGGGCGGCGCGGCATGTGGGCTGGCAGCTCTTCCCGCGCCGGTCACACCGGCTGGCGGAGGGGGTCTATATGGGCGGCATCGTGCTGGTAACGCTGTTTCTCGCCCTGCTGCTGGGGTATTGGGTGGGGGCGGCCTGGGCGGCCCTGCTGCTGGTGCTGCCCCTCTCCGACATCGTAAAAAACTGCGCCGACTTTCTATCCGTCCGGTTGGTGCGGCCCCGGCACGTCCACCGCATGGCGCTGGAGGGGGGCATCCCCGCCGAGGGGCGGACCCTCTGCGTCATCGCCTGCCTGCTCACCAGTGAGAAGAGCGGGCCCCAACTGGCGGGTCTGCTGGAACAGTACCGTCTGGCCAACCGGGATGCGGGGCCGGAGCTGATGCTGGGCCTGCTGGCCGACCTGCCCGACCGGGACAAGCCCATGGGGGAGCGGGAGCGGGCCTGGGTGGACGGGGCCAAGGCGGCGGTGGAAGGCCTCAACGCCAAGTACGACGGCGGGTTCTATCTCTTTTTCCGCACCCCCGCCTTCCACGCCCCGGACGAGCGCTACATGGGCTGGGAGCGGAAGCGGGGGGCGCTGCTGGAGCTGGCCCGCCTGCTGCGGGGCCGCCGGTCCGGCCTGGGGGTGGAGGCCGGGGAAGCGGGGGTGCTGGAGGGGGTCAAATACGTCATCACTCTGGACTCCGACACCAGCTTGGCCGTGGGGGCCGCCCGGGAACTGGCCGGGGCCATGCTCCACCCTTTGAACCGGCCGGTGGTGGACCCCCGGCGGCGGGTGGTGACGGGGGGCTATGGCCTTTTGCAGCCCAGGGTGTCGGTGGATTTGGAGAGCGCCAACCGCTCCCAGTTCTCCCGCATCTTCGCCGGCCAGGGCGGCGTGGACCCCTACGCCTCCGCCGCCAGCGACGTGTATCAGGACCTCTTTGACCAGGGGACCTACACCGGCAAGGGCATCTTCGACGTGGACGTGTTCCTCGCCTGTCTGGACCGCCGCCTGCCCCAAAATGCCGTCCTCTCCCACGACCTGCTGGAGGGCTCCTACCTCCGGGCGGGCCTTATCGGGGACGTGGAGCTGACCGACGGCTACCCCTACAAGATTACCTCCTACTTCTCCCGCCTCCACCGCTGGGTCCGGGGGGACTGGCAGCTCCTGCCCTGGCTGGGGCGGCGAGTGCGGAACGAACTGGGGGACCGGGTCCCCAATCCCCTGGACAGCGTGGCCCGGTGGAAGATCGCCGACAACCTGCGCCGGAGCCTGTCGCCGGTCCTCTCCATGCTGGCGCTCCTGCTGGGCATGGTCTGGAATGGGCCGGTGTTCGCCGTGGCGGCGGGGATAGCGGTGCTGTCCGCGGCCTCCAATCTTCTGCTGTCCGGGGCGGACCTGGCCTTCCGGCGGGGGCGGGGCCTGGGGGAGCGCTACCACGCCACCATTATCGCCGGGTTCGGCGGAGTCCTGCTCCAGACCCTGGTCCAGCTCCTGTTTTTGCCCTACCACGCCTGGGTCTGCGCCAGCGCCGCCCTCACCGCCCTGTGGCGGATGGGGGTGTCCCACCGGGGTCTGCTGGCCTGGACCACGGCGGCAGAGGCCGAGCGCAGGGCGGGGGACGGCCCGTGGGCCTACTGCCGGGCCATGTGGCCGGGGGCGGCGGTGGGGCTGGCCTGTATCCTGTTTTCCGCCTTCCCCTTGGGGGGCGCGGCGGGGCTGGTGTGGCTTTGCTCGTCCCTCTTCGCCTGGCTGATGAGCCGCCCCATCCCCGCGGGCCGGACCGTGCCGGAGGAGGACCGGCCCTTCCTCCTCCACCAGGCGGCCCTGATTTGGGGCTATTTCGCCGACTTCCTGCGGCCCCAGGACCACTACCTGCCGCCGGACAACTACCAGGAGCAGCCGGCGGTGGGGATGGCCCGGCGGACCTCGCCCACCAATATCGGTATGGCCCTGCTGTGCTGTCTGGCGGCGGCGGATTTGGAGCTGATTCCCAGAAACCGCGCCCTGTCCCTGTTGGGGCACATGCTGGACACTCTGGAAGCCCTGCCCAAGTGGCGGGGTCACCTCTACAACTGGTACGACACCGCCACGGCCCAGCCCTTGGAGCCCCGGTACGTCTCCACGGTGGACGGCGGCAACCTGTGCGGCTGCCTCATCGCCCTGCGGGAGGGGCTTCTGGAGTGGGAACAGGAATCCCTGGCCCAGCGGGCCGGCGCCCTGGCCGAGGCCATGGACTTCGGGGACCTCTTTGACCGGTCCCGGAAGCTCTTCTATATCGGCTACGACTGCGCCAAGGAGCGCTACACCGAGGGCTGGTACGACCTGATGGCCAGCGAGGCCCGGCAGACCAGCTATCTGGCGGTGGCCCGGGGGGAGGTGTCCACCCGGCACTGGCGGCGGCTCAGCCGGGCCCTGGTGGGCCAGGACCAGTACCGGGGCATGGCCTCCTGGACGGGGACCATGTTCGAGTATTTCATGCCCCATCTGCTGCTGCCCGCCTATGAAAACTCTCTGCTCTACGAATCCCTGGCCTTCTGCGTCTACGCCCAGAAAAAGCGGGTCAAGGGCACGGGAGCGCCCTGGGGCATCTCGGAGTCCTGCTTCTACGCCTTCGACGGCGGATTGAATTACCAGTACAAGGCCCACGGGGTCCAGCGGCTGGGCCTGAAGCGGGGCTTGGACCAGGAGCTGGTGGTGGCCCCCTACGCCACCTTCCTCACCCTGCCCCTGGTGCCCCGGAGCGCGGCCCGGAACCTGCGGCGGCTGCGGGACCTGGGGCTGGAGGGAAGGTACGGTCTCTACGAGGCGGCGGACTACACCCGGTCCCGGCTGGGGGGCGGCGTCCCCTTCGAGCCGGTGCGCTCCTATATGGTCCACCACCTGGGCATGAGCCTGGTGGCCATCGACAACGCGCTGAAGGGGGGCGTCATGCAGGAGCGCTTCCTGCGGGACGCGGCCATGTCGGCCTACCGGGAGCTGCTCCAGGAGAAGGTCCCCGTGGGGGCCCAGGTCATGCGCGCCCCCCAGAAGGAGGTGCCGGAGGCCCCGTCCCGGCCGGGAGACGAGGACTTCTTCCGGGAGGGGACGGGCTTCGACCCCCTGCGGCCGGAGTGCCACCTGCTCTCCGGCGGGGCGTGGCAGGTGCTGTGCACCGACGCCGGGGCCAGCCGGTCCCAAATGGGAAAGACGGCCCTGACCCGCTGCGTCTTTCAGCGGCAGTTCGCCCCCTGTGGGGTCTCCTTCTTCCTCAAGACGGAGGAGGGCCTGTTCCCTCTGACCCCGGCCCCCCTCTACCGGGAGGGGCCGGAGTACGGCTGGCGGTTCCGGGCGGGGGAGGCCCGGTGGACGGCCCAGGCCCAGGGCTACGAGACCGGCCTCACCCTGCGGGTCCCCCGCCGGGAGACCGGGGAGGTCTGGGAGGCGGCCCTCCGCTGGACCGGCCAGGGGAGCCGGGCGGCGGAGCTGGTCTGTTACCTGGAGCCGGTGCTGGCCCGGACTGAGGACTTCGAGGCCCACCCGGCTTTCTCCAAGCTGTCCCTGGAGAGCCGGGACCTGGGGGAGGGGGTCCTGTTCGTCCGGCGGCCCAAGCGCCGGGGGGGGAGCCGCCCGGCCCTGGCCGTACTGTGGGACGCGGTGGAGGTCCACGTGGACACCGCCCGGGAGAGCGCCCTGGGCCGGAGCGGGCTGATGGCGCTGGACGCGGCCCTGGACCGGCCCGCCCTGGGCACGGCGGGGCCGGTGCTGGACCCCTGCCTGCTGGCCCGGTTCCCGCTGACCCTGGAGCGGGGGCGGACCCAGGTGGTCCGGGTGGCCCTCTCCGCCGCCGACAGCGGAGAGGAGGCCATGGACGCCGCCCTGCGGCTCCTCCGCGTTCCCGGAAAGCCGGAGTTGGTTCCACGGTCCAATCTGACAAGGGAAGAGACATTACAGGCATATCACCTACTGCGGCGGCTGCAATTTCCCGGAAAAGAATGGGTCCGCCGGGGGTCCGGGGAGCAGGCCGCCCTGTGGCCCTTCGGCATCTCGGGGGACCTGGCCATCCTGGTCTGCCCGGTCAGCGACGAAGCAGGGGCAGAGGTGGGGGCGCGGCTGTGCCGCATCCACCAGTTTTTGAGCCGGTCCGGCTTCGCCTTCGATTTGGTGCTGCTGCTGGACGAGGGCGGGGATTACCGCCGTCCCCTCCACGCGGCCCTGGAGGATGCCCTCCGGGCTAACGCCTGGGAGCATATGCTGGAGGCCCGGGGCGGCGTGTTCCTGGTGGAGCGGGCCGGGGGAGACACAGCGGCCATCCTCAGGGCCGGAGTGCTCTGGGGTGAGCCGTACCCGCCGGTCCGGAGGCTGGAGCTGGCCCAGCGGCGGGCCGTCCCGGTGCCGGGGGAGGTGCCCGCCTTCCAGGCCCAGCCCGACGGCGCGTTTGTCTTCGAGACCGGGCCCCGGCTCCCGCCGGTGGGCTGGTCCATCGTGCTGGCCAACCGGGAATTCGGCTGGCGGACGGACGAGACCGGCGGCGGGCACCTGTGGTTCCAAAATGCCAAGGAGAACTCCTTGACAGACTGGCGCAACGACCCCCTGGCCGTGGGCGGGCTGGAACAGGTGCTGTTCCGCCATCAGGGCGAGAGCAGGTCCTTCTTTGCCGCCGCCGACGGGCTGCCCTGCCGGGTCACCTACCGCCAGGGCGCGGCCACCTGGGAAAAGACCTGGGGGAGCCTGACCCTCACCTGTACGGCCTTCGTCCCGGCGGAGGAACGGGCCCGCTATCTGTGTCTGGAGGTCCGGGGCGGCCAAGGGACGGCGGCTTATCATCTGGAGGGACGCCCACCCCAGGAGTGGGCCATCCGGGACCGTCTGGTCCTGCGGACGGCCCCGGACCGGGACGGCCATACCCCGGTGACCGAGGCCGTTCCGGACTGGAAGCGGGCCATGGACCTGGAGCGGGACACCCTCCGCTGGTGGCACAGCCGGGTGTCGGCCCTCCACATCCAGACCCCGGATGCCGCCCTTGACCACTACCTCAACGGCTGGGCCCTCTATCAGGTGGCGGCTTGCCGCCTGTTCGCCAGGACCTCCCTCTACCAAAACGGCGGGGCCTACGGCTTCCGGGACCAGCTCCAGGACGTGTGCGCCCTGCTGTACACCGCCCCGGAGCTGGCAAGGGAGCAGATCCTGCGGGCCTGCGCCCACCAATATCTGGAGGGGGACGTCCAGCACTGGTGGCACCCCGCCGCAGATAAAGGGACAGAGAAGGGCGTCCGCACCCGCATTAGCGACGACCTATTGTGGCTGCCCTACGTCCTGTGCGAGTATGTGGAGAAGACGGGGGACCGGACCATTTTGGCGGAGCTAGCCCCCTTCCTGGAATCGCCGCCCCTGGGGGACCAGGAGTGGGAGCGCTACGAGGGCCCGGCGGTCTCCGGGAAACGGGCCACCGTGCTGGAACACGCCGCCCGGGCCATCGGGCGGGTGCTGAAGCGGGGCTTCGGCCCCCACGGGCTGGTGAAGATGGGGACCGGCGACTGGAACGACGGCATGGACCTGGTGGGGGCGGGCGGCGCTGGCGAGAGCGTGTGGCTCACCTGGTTCCTGGCCCTGGTGCTGGAGCGGTTCGACGGGTTGACCGGGGAGACAGCCCACCGGGAGACCGCCGCCCAATGCGTCCGGGCCGCCGAGGCCGCCTGGGACGGGGCCTGGTTCCTCCGGGGCTGGTACGACGACGGCCATACCCTGGGCGGCGCGGCCGACCAGGAGTGCCGCATCGACTCCATCGCCCAGTCCTTCGCGGCCCTGGCCCCAGGCGCTGACAAGGAAAAGGCCAGACAGGCGGTGAAGGCGGCCCTGGACCAGCTTTTTGACCGGGACCACAGCGTAGTGCGCCTGTTCACCCCGCCCTTTGACGGCGGGGACCGGGACCCCGGCTATATCCGGGGCTATCTCCCCGGCGTCCGGGAGAACGGGGGACAGTACACCCACGCGGCGGTGTGGCTGGCCCTGGCCTGCTTTCGGCTGAACATGGCGGGGGAGGGGTGGAGCGTCCTCCGGGCCCTGCTCCCCGCCGCCCATGACCCGGCGGTCTACAAAGCTGAGCCCTTCGTCCTGGCCGCCGACGTCTACGCCAACCCCAGGCACCTGGGCCGGGGCGGGTGGAGCTGGTACACCGGGGCGGCGGGATGGTACTACCGGGTGGCGGTGGAGGACCTTCTGGGCCTGAAGGTCCGGGGCGGGGAACTTTTTCTGGACCCCCGCCTGCCCCCGGATTGGGACGGCTATACGCTGCGCTGGGGCGGCCTGGACCTCCGGGTGGAGCGGACGGGGAAGCGGGGGCTGCTGGTGGACGGAAAGCCCCACAGCGGCGGCATCCTCCGCACGGGGACCCACCGCATCCTTTTTTCGTTTTAAGACTGTCAAAATCTCCCCGCATATAGTATAATAGTTGTCACCACAAGAGAAAGGACGGTCCAACGCTATGACCCAAGTGACCCACAAGGACCTGCTGCCCGGCGTCCGGCTGACGGCGGTGCATACCGATAAATTCAAGTCCTGTATGCTGGGCGTGACCCTGATGACGCCCATCGACGGGGCGACGGCATCCGCCAACGCCCTCATCCCCAGCGTCCTGCGCCGGGGGACCCAGGACCGGCCGGACATGGAATCCCTGTCCGCCGCCCTGGACGAGCTCTACGGCGGGGCCATCGAGCCCATGGTGCGCAAAAAGGGTGAGACCCAGTGCGTGGGCTTCGCCGCCAGCTTCCTGGACGACGCCTACACCCTGGACGGCTCCAACATCCTGGAGTCCGCCGCCGCCCTTCTGGGGGACCTGCTCCTCCGGCCGGTGACGGAGGACGGCCGGTTCCGCGCCGACTACGTGGAGAGCGAGAAGGCCAACCTCATCGACCGCATCCAGGCTCAAATCAACGAAAAGCGGGGCTACTCCATCCTCCGCCTGACACAGGAGATGTGCGCGGGGGAGCCCTACGGCGTGGACAAGCTGGGGGACGAGGCCACCGCCGCCGCCCTGACCCCGGACGGCCTGTGGAGCGCCTACCAGACCCTGCTGCGCACCGCCCAGGTGGAGCTGTACTACTGCGGCTCCGCCGCCCCGGAGCGGGTGGAGGCCGCCCTGACCGCCGCCCTCCGGGACCTGCCCAGGGCGGAGGCGCTGGCCGACCCCGACTGCGGGGTCCAGACCAACGCCACCGAGGCCCAGCCCCGGCTGGTGGAGGAGCGGATGGACGTGACCCAGGGCAAGCTGGCCCTGGGCTTCCGCACCGGCGGGGCCTGCGTCTGGGAGGACGACTTTCCCGCCCTGCTGGTTTTTAACGCCCTCTATGGCGGCACCCCCACCTCCAAGCTCTTCCTCAATGTGCGGGAAAAGCTGTCCCTGTGCTACTTTGCCAGCTCCATGCTGGAGAAGATGAAGGGGATTCTGATCGTGTCCTCCGGCATCGAGTTCCAGAACTACGACAAGGCCAAGGCGGAGATTCTGGCCCAGCTGGAGGAGTGCCGCGCCGGGCGCTTTGAGCCCTGGGAGCTGGAGGGCGCCCGTCAGGCGGTCATCAGCAGCCTGCGCTCCACCATGGACGGCCAGGGCCGCCTGGAGGACTACTGGCTGGGTCAGGCGGCCTCCGGCCTGGAAGAGGGGCCGGAGGAGCTGGCCCGGCGGGTGTCCGCCGTCACGGCGGAGCAGGTGTCCGCCGTGGCCCAGGGCCTGGAGCTGGACACCATCTATTTCCTGAAAGGTCGGGAGGGCTAGACGACATGGTAAAAAAGGAATACCCGAAAATCGGAGAATCGCTGTATCACGCCGAGCTGGAAAACGGACTGCACATCTATGTGGACGTAAAGTCGTCCTTTTCCAAGAGCTACGCCTTTTTCGCCACCAACTACGGCGGCATGGACATGCGCTTCCAGCTAAAGGGGGAGTGGCACGAGACCCCGGCGGGGGTGGCCCACTTCCTGGAGCACAAGATGTTCGACACCGAGGACGGCAACGCCCTCCAGGACCTGGCGGCCAACGGAGCCAGCCCCAACGCCTTTACCTCCACCGCCCTCACCGGCTACTACTTCGAGAGCACGGAGAAATTCGAGGAGAATTTGAAGATCCTGCTCTCCTTCGTCTCCGTGCCCTACTTCACCAAGGAGAGCGTGGACAAGGAGCAGGGCATCATCGGCCAGGAGATACGCATGGTGGAGGATGACCCGGAAAACCAGGTCTTTTACGGAATGCTGGAGGCCCTTTACGCCCACAACCCCGTGCGGGTGAGCATCGCCGGCACCGTGGAGTCCATCGCCGAGATCACCGCCGACACCCTGTACGCCTGCCACGCCGCCTTCTATAACCCCGGCAACATGGTCCTCTGCGTGGCGGGGAACGTGGACCCGGAGCGGGTCTGCGAGATCGCCCGGGAAATCCTGCCCAAAGAGGGCATCACCGACATCCCCAGGGACTACGGCGCGCCGGAGCCGGATACGGCCAACCGGGCCGAGACGGTCCGGGAGATGGCGGTCTCCACCCCCATCTTCCAGCTGGGGTGGAAGGCTGACCCGGCCCCCCTGGGGGAGGAGTACCTCCGCCGCCAGCTCATGGGGGAGCTGGCCTGCGAGGCCCTCTTCGGTACCTCCACCACCCTGTACGCCGACCTCTACGCCAAGGGCCTGGTGAACAAGAACTTCTCCTACGGCTACGAAGCCTACCCCGGCTGCGCCATGCTCACCGTGGGCGGCGAGAGCAAGGACCCCTGGGCCGTCCGGGACGCCATCGCCGCGGAGCGGGAGCGCATCCTGGCCGGGGGCATCGACGACGGTCTCTGGGAGCGGCTCAAAAAGGCGGCCTACGGCGGCCGGGTCCGGGCCCTGAACTCCTTTGAGAACATCTGCGTCAATCTGGCCCAGCTCCACTTTGCCGGGGCGGAGTTCTTCCGCTTCCCGGAGCGGTTCGAGTCCATCACCAAGGCCGACGTGGAGGGCTGCATCCGGGACTGGATGACCGTGGAGCGGACGGGCCTGTCCGTGGTGAAGCCGAAGGAGGGAGAGGCATGAGGACGGTGGCCTTTCCCGGCCTGGGGCTGGAGTTCCATCTGAACAACGTCGCGTTCACCGTCTTTGGGCTGCCGGTCTACTGGTACGGCATTATCATTGCCACGGGCTTCCTGCTGGCGGTGCTGGCCTGCTACAAGCTGGCCCCCAAGTTCGGCGTGAAGTCGGACGACTTCATCGACTTTCTCTTCTTCGCCGTGCCCCTCGGCATCATCGGGGCACGGCTGTACTACATTATCTTTTATCTGGACCAGTTCCGCACCGAAGACGGCAGCCTGAGCCTGTCCCAAATGGTGAACATCCGCACCGGCGGCCTGGCGATCTACGGCGGCATCATCGCCGGCGTCCTGACCCTCATCGTCTTCTGCAAGGTCAAAAAGCTGAACTTCTTCGCCTTTGCGGACTTCGCGGTATTCGGCCTGCTCATCGGCCAGATTGCCGGCCGGTGGGGGAACTTCGTCAACGTGGAGGCCTACGGCGGCCCCACCGACCTGCCCTGGCGCATGGGCATTGACGGCTACATCGACGGCGTGTGGCAGTATATGGAGGTCCATCCCACCTTCCTCTACGAGTCCCTTTGGAATCTGGCCGGTCTGCTGCTCCTGTTCCTAGTATTTAAGAAATTCCGCAAATTCGACGGACAGCTCATGTGGACCTACTTCCTCTGGTACGGCTTTGGCCGCGGACTCATCGAGGGGCTGCGCACCGACAGCCTGTACTTTTTCAGCACCGGCCTGCGGGTGTCCCAGATACTGGGCTTTGCGTCGGCGCTGGCGGCGCTGGCTATCCTCCTTTATCATCTTTTTGTGCGCCGGCACAAGCCGGAAGAACTGTATGTCAATCGGGTGAACCGGCGGGTCCAGGCGGACCGGGAGACCGAACCGTCCACGGAGCCGCCCACGATAGAAGAAATTTTAGAAGAGGAGGAGCAGGAACATGGCGGCGACCATCATTGACGGCAAGGCCCTGGCAGCCAAGTGTAAGGCGAGGATCACCGAAGAGGTGCAGGGGATGACCCGGCGGCCCGGCCTGGCGGTCATCATCGTGGGGGACAACCAGGCCTCCCGTACATACGTCAACAGCAAGAAGAAGGACTGTGCCGAGTGCGGCATTTACAGCGAGGAGTACGCCCTCCCCGCCGACGCGACCCAGCAGCAGCTTTTGGACATCATCGACGAGTTGAATCGCCGGGAGGACATCGACGGCATCCTCTGCCAGCTCCCCCTGCCGGAGGGCTTCGATGAGCAGCAGGTCCTGCTGGCGATCGACCCGGACAAGGACGTGGACGGCTTCCACCCGGTGAACGTGGGCCGCCTGTCCACGGGCCAGAAGGGCTTCGTGCCCTGCACCCCCGCCGGGGTCATGGAGATGCTCAAGGAGTACGGCGTGGACCCCAAGGGCAAGGAGTGCGTGGTGGTGGGCCGGAGCAACATCGTGGGCAAGCCCATGGCCATGCTGCTGCTGGCCGCCCACGGCACCGTCACCATCTGCCACTCCCGCACCAGGGACTTGGGCGAGGTCTGCCGCCGGGCCGACATCCTGGTGGCGGCGGTGGGGAAGCGGAACATCGTCACCGCCGATATGGTAAAGGAGGGGGCCGTGGTCATCGACGTGGCCATGAACCGCAACGACGAGGGCAAACTCTGCGGCGACGTGGACTACCCCGCCGTCAGCGAGAAGGCGTCCTTCATCACCCCCGTCCCCGGCGGCGTGGGCCCCATGACCCGGGCTATGCTTCTGGTCAACACCCTGGAGGCCGCCCACCGGCACGGGAAATAAAAAGAGTATAAGCAGGGAAGCGGCGCCCCCACGAAAGGACAGGGGGGTCGCCGCTTTTCCCGCTTGACAATCCATGACCCAGTGATTATAATAGGTCAGTAACTGCATATCGGGGTGTGGCGAAGCTTGGTATCGCGCTTGGTTCGGGACCAAGAGGCCGCGGGTTCGAATCCCGCCACTCCGACCAGGAGAGTATCTACGAAAGTAGATACTTTCTTCTTTTATAAAGCCCACCCCTGAACCCCAATGTCATTAAGTTAACCAGAGTTTCCTAAGTGTGTCATTTCAAACCAGTTCTCAAACTGGCGAGGAATCCGTTCTTTCTTCCTGTTTTTGGGACAAAAGATGCGGATTTCTCACCGCTGTGCGCACCGGTGAGAAATGACAGGGCGGAGGAATCCCCCTAACTTAGACCCCGCGGCCTCTTGCTGCGGCGAAGCCGCCGTAATATACTATCCATAGTCAGGAGGAGAAAATGAGTGCTCTTTTTTTATTGGGTAACGGATTTGACATTGCGCATGGTATTCCAACAAAATATTCTGATTTTAGATCATTTATAATTAATCTACATCCAGAAGCTATCATGTTTCGCGATAAAATTGTGTATTGGGAAGATTGCAATGCCATAGAAGCGCAAGAATTTGCGGCCGAAATTCTTCTAAGCGCAATGGATAAAGTAGCGGGAGAAAACTGGTCGAATTTTGAAGAAGCATTAGCACTTGTAAACTTTAACCACAAACTTCCGTTGGCAAACCAAAAGAAAATGAGACTGAAGAAGACAACGAATTGATGAAACAATACCTATTATATATTGATATACTTACCAGCGGTTTCATTAATTGCGCAAAAATGTGGCAAGAACTTTTCCGCATGTGGATAAAAGACATTCAGGCACAAATAGATCATGGAGATTTTTTATGCCATGAGTCGCTGAAAGAGCTCTTTTCAAAGCCCGATAATAGATTTCTTACGTTTAACTATACGAAGACATTGCAAGCATTATATGGCATCAAAAAGGTTATTCATATACACAACAGAGTTGGGCAAAATCTCATATTCGGTCATGGTCTAGATAATGTAACATATGCCTCATGTATTGGGGATGATACCGGTCCTTGTTTGGGATCATCATTTCTAGATGATATGGTAATGTCATTTAAAAAAGACACCCAATTACCACTTAAAAAGTACGATAAATTTTTTAAAAATCTTACCATAGAGGTTGATAAGGTCTACTCTTACGGCTTTAGTTATGGGAAGGTTGATAGCATATATATTAAAAAAATAATTAATAGTATTTCTAAAGACGCAGTATGGTATTTTACAGTATCTGAGACTCAAAATATTAATTCATTAAGAACTAAAAAAATAAAACTACGCCGATGGGGATTTAATGGAATCTTTGGTATATTTGAGGGATAATTCTCCCTTTTATTATCATTATAAAGAATATAGTCACTCCAACAGCTTGCGCCTCACTTCCGATGCCCCCAATAAATATTTTCCTGAAAAGCGAAAAAAACACTTGCATGTTGTCTTTGGATATGCTAATATATCTAAGTCCTTCAGGGACGAAATCCGGGTGTGGCGAAGTTTGGTATCGCGCTTGAATGGGGTTCAAGAGGCCGCTGGTTCGAATCCAGTCACTCGGACCAAGACAACGAAAACCGTTGAAATCCAGAAGGATTTCAACGGTTTTTTCGTTCTACATCACACAGACAGAACGCATAAAGGGGTTCCATATGTACTATTTCACAACATACCCATCCCCGGTGGGGCGGCTCACCCTGTCCTGCGTTGGGGACGCTCTGACAGGCCTTTGGATCGAGGGGCAGAAATACTTTGGCGGGACGCTGCCAAAGGGGACGGCAGCGCGGGACGACCTGCCCGTGTTCCACGCTGCGAAAGCGTGGCTGGACCGATATTTCCAGGGAAACCAGCCCAGCATTTCCGAGCTGCCGCTGCGCCCCGCGGGGAGCGAGTTTCGCCAGACGGTGTGGCAAAGCCTGTGTGAGATCCCCTATGGGGAGGTGACCACCTACGGTGAAATCGCAAAAAAAGCGGCAAGCCGTCTGGGCAGGGAGTCCATGTCCGGCCAGGCCGTGGGCGGCGCGGTGGGGCACAACCCGATTTCCATCATCATCCCCTGCCACCGGGTGGTGGGTGCGGGCGGGAGCCTGACCGGCTACGCCGGTGGCATCGCCCGGAAAATCAAGCTCCTGGAGCTGGAGGGCGTCGATTTGTCCCGGTTCACCGTCCCGGCCAAGGGGACGGCCCTATAAGCCCGCTGTCATACGATTTTCAAAACGGCCATGACAATGAGAATCGCGCCGGACAGCCAGGCCACGTTGAAGCGCAGGCTGGCGGCAATGCGGTTGCCGATGTGGGCCCCCAGGAGGACCGCCCCGGCGTTGGTCAGCAGGGAGGCCAGGAAGACCGCCAGACTGTTGACGTCGCCCAGGGCCGCGCCGAACCCCACGGCCATCCCGTCCAGGGAGAGGGCGATGGACAGGGAGAACGCCTCGGCGAAGGAGATGCTCTTGGAGCAGTCCACGTCCGCCTTTTCCGGGTCGGCATAGACGTTCAAAACAAAGCGGAGGTTGCACAGGGAAAACTGGATGTCCCTGGACAGGCCGCCGTGCTTTCGAATCAGAGCCTTGGTGAGATTGTCCAGGAGCTTGACCAGGCCGATGACAAATAAAATCAGAAAACAGATCATGTTGCTGACGCCGGGAGAGAGATACGGCCGGAGCAGCGCCCCCAAAAAGAGGGAAGCGCCCAGGATACCGCCGCAGACCAGGTCGATGACCATCACGGAGGAGAAGGGGATTTTTATTTTATTGCTGCCATAGGCAAAGCTGGCAATGAAGGCGTCCAGGGAGAGGGAGGACGCCAAAACGGCCGCTTCCAGCAGCATGGCCACAAGGTGCATGAAAAAACCTGCCTTTCCGGGAGTCTCCTCCATCTTATTCCGGAAAACGGCAATGTGTCCCTGCATTTTCCACGGTTGCGGGGACCGCAAACGGCGCATCCTACCCCTGTGAGGTGAGAAAAGCGATGCGCCAGCAGTACGACGACATGTACGCCCTGTTCCGCCACGACCGGAACGCGGAGGAGTACTTCGACGAACTCCCCAGCTATATCCAGGACCGTATCCGGCCCAGCTATAAAAATGTGGACACCTTCGACCGCCTGATGTCCATGGCCGAACTGGCCCGCCGCTCCTGATGACACAGGGGCGGCTTTTTCCTGCCCGCCATACATAACCCACAGCCCGTCCGAATATACTTGGGTACCTGAAACAAAAGACGGGAGGATGGGGCATGGAGACCACCTATACCAATCAGGCGCCGAGAAGGCGGCCGACCCACAAACGGCGGAGCGTTTCCCTGGCGCCCAGGGAGCAGCGGCGGCTGGTGCAGCTATGCGTCTGTACGGCGCTCTTTCTGGTGGTGTTCCTGGGCCGGGGGGTATTCCCGGAAAAACTGGAGGCCGTCCGGCAGGACCTGTTGGAGGTGCTTCAGACCGACACGGACTTCACCGCCGCCTTCGCCAATTTGGGGCGGGCCATCGAAAATAAAGAGCCCGTGGTGGATACCTTAGAGGGCCTGTGGGTCGATGTGTTCGCGGGCGGCCAGCCCGCCGCCCAGGTCTTTGCGGGGCCGAAGGAACACGCTCCGGCCTATTACCAGGAGATGGCCTTTCTGCTGTCCGATCCCGATACCGAAGATATTTTGGCCCGCCGGTTCGCCGCCGTCCCCGCCCTGGCGGCCCAGCCCGCCAACCAGGTCCCGCCGCCGACGGCCCAGCCCGCCAACCAGGTCCCGCCGCCGACGGCCCAGCCCGAGCCGACCCCGGAGGCGGTCCTGCCGCCGGAGCCGCAGCCCGTCTATACCGGCCCGGCGCTGCCGGACAACGCCACCATGGACCGGCTCCCCTTGGGCCTGGACGCCACCGCCGCGCCGGTGATGGCGCCCGTCTCCTCCAGCTACGGCTGGCGGGAGCACCCCATCGAGGGCGGCGAAAAGTTCCACGCCGGGGCCGACCTGGCCGCCCCTTATGGGGACCCCATCGGCGCCTTTGCCGACGGCGTGGTGGACTACATCGGGGAGAGTCCGGCCTATGGGCAGTACCTGCAAATCAAGCACGACGGCGGCGTGACCTCCTTTTATGCCCACTGCAGCAAGCTGTGCGTCCAACCGGGGCAGACCGTGAAGATGGGGGAGAAGGTGGCCGAGGTGGGGGACACCGGGGAGACCACCGGCGCCCACCTCCACTTTGAGCTCAAGCTCAACGGCGAGCTGCTCAACCCCCTCTACTATATCGAGACGGAATAGCCTATGCTGCGCTGGGGCAAAGTGGAGCTGACGGGCGGCTTCCTCCTGGTGGCCGCCCTGCTGTTTTATCTGGACACCGACGGGACCCTCCTGTGGGCCGGGCTGGCCATGGGCCTCCACGAGCTGGGCCACTATGCCGCCGTGCGGCTTCTGGGCGGGCGCATCACCTACTTCCGGCTCACCGCCGTGGGGGGTGACATGGGACTGGACCGGCGCAGGCCCCTGTCCTACGGCCGGGAGCTGGCCGCTCTCCTGGCCGGCCCCGGGGTCAACCTGGCCCTGGCCTGGCTGTCGGCCACACTGGCGGGCGGCAGGGAGGTCCTCTACCTTTTCGCCGGACTGAACCTCTCCCTGGGGGTCTTCAATCTGCTGCCCATCTGGCCTCTGGACGGGGGGCGGGCCTTTTCCATCCTCCTGACCGCCCTGCTCAGCCCGGAATGGGCCCGCCGGGGGGCGCAGCTTTGCTCTGCGCTGCTGGTGGCCGCGCTGACCGCCTCCGGCGCGGCCCTCCTCTGGCGGACGGGGACCAACTTCACCCTGCTGGTCATGGCCCTGTGGCTCTCCGCCGGCCTCTTTCAGCCCAAAAGGGAGAAACAGGCGCAAAAGGCGCGGAGAACGTAAATATTGCTTGCATTTTCCTCCCCAACATGGTATCATATTACGGTCTGAAAAAGGGCGGTCCTCTGCAGCCGCTGCGGCCCAAGGGGTGCGCGGCACGGAATGGTTGGCATGAACGCCTATATATTAGGAGGAAACTACCATGGATCTGATGAAAACATTCAGCGAGAAGTACCAGAAGGCCGAGCCCCCCAAGGTGGAAGTGGGCGACACTGTCCGCGTGCACCTGCACGTCAAGGAAGGCAACCGGGAGCGTATCCAGGTCTTCGAGGGCACCGTCATCGCTAAGAAGCACGGTGGCATCGCCGAGACCTTCACCGTCCGCCGCATGTCCTACGGCGTGGGCGTGGAGAAGGTGTTCCCCCTTCATTCTCCCATCATCGAGAAGATCGAGGTCGTCCGCTCCGGTAAGGTGCGCCGCGCCAAGCTCTACTACCTGCGCGACCGCGTGGGCAAGAGCGCCAAGATCAAGGAGAAGCTGTAAGCCATCCACCGCAGAAAACGTCTCCCCCGACTTTTTCAAAAAGTTGGGGGAGACTCTTTTTTTTTACCTATATCTTGTGTATAATGAGGATACTTTTGAAACGGAGGAAGCGCAATGGATATCCAGTGGTATCCCGGACATATGACCAAGACCCGGCGGCAGATGGAGGCCGACCTCAAGCTGGTGGACCTGGTGGCCGAGGTCATCGACGCCCGCATCCCCCTGTCCAGCCGGAACCCGGACATCGACGGCATCGTGGGGGACAAGCCCCGGCTCATCGTCCTCAACCGGGCGGACCAGGCCGACCCGGCCATGAACAAGGTCTGGGGCCAGTATTTCCGGGACCGGGGCTTCGCCGTCCTGGAGACCGACAGTAAGTCGGGCAGCGGCGTGAACCAGTTCGCCGCCGTCATCAAAACGGCCCTCAAGGAGCAGATCGCCCGCTGGCGGGAGAAGGGCCAGGTGGGCCGCCCGGTGCGGGTCATGGTGGTGGGGGTGCCCAACGTGGGCAAGTCCACCTTCATTAATAAGGTCGCCAAGCGGAAATCTGCCAAGGCCCAGGACCGCCCCGGCGTCACCCGGGGCAAGCAGTGGGTCAGTGTGGACGCGGGCCTGGACCTGCTGGACACCCCCGGCATCCTCTGGCCCAAGTTCGAAGACCAGTCGGTGGGGAAGAAGCTGGCCTTCACCGGGGCCATCAAGGACGAGATCATGGACGCCGAGGGCCTTGCCTGCGACCTGATGACCCTGCTGGCCCGGCGGTATCCCCAGGCCCTCACCGAGCGCTATAAAATCACCCCCCAGGACGACATGCAGGGCTGGGAACTGCTGGAGGCCGCCGGAAAAAAGCGGGGCTTCCTGGTCTCCGGCGGCGAGGTGGACACCGAGCGCATGGCAAAGGTCCTGCTGGACGAGTTCCGAGGCGGCAAGCTGGGGCGCTTTACACTGGAAGCGCCGGAAGGGGAGAGCGGCCATGGTGCGGTCTGACCTCTGGACCGTAGAGCGGGAGTGCCGCGCCAGGGGCTATGCGTTGATTTGCGGCGCCGACGAGGCCGGGGCCGGCCCCATAGCCGGGGCGGTCTACGCCGCCGCCGTCATCCTGCCCTTCGGGCTGGCGTTGCCTGGACTCAACGACTCCAAGCAGGTGAGCCCCAAAAAGCGGGCGGTCCTCTTCGACCTCATCAAGGAACAGGCCGTGGCCTGGGCCATCGAGGCCGTGGACGCCGGGACCATCGACCAGATCAATATCCTGAACGCCCGCCTTCTGGCCATGGACCGGGCCATCCAGGCCCTGGCCCCGGCGGCGGAGTTCGCCCTGATTGACGGCAACCGTGACAGGGGAATCTCCTGTCCACATCAGACCGTAGTAAAAGGGGACAGCATCAGCGCCAATATCGCCGCCGCCTCCATCCTGGCCAAGGTGAGCCGGGACCGCTATATGGAGGAGATGGCAAAGCTCTACCCGGAATATGAATTTGAGCGCCACAAGGGCTATCCCACCAAACGCCACTATGAGCTGCTCCGCCAGTACGGCCCCTGTCCCATCCACCGAAAGACCTTTTTGAGAAACCTATGAGCGGCGGAGATACCAAGCTCCTGGGCCGGTGGGGAGAGGCCCAGACGGCCGACTACCTGCGGCGGAAGGGCTACCGGCTCCTGGCGGCCGGGTGGCACTGCCGGTTCGGGGAAATCGACCTGATTGCAGAAAATGGGCAGTATATCTGCTTTACAGAGGTGAAGCTCCGCAAGAGCGCCGACTTTGCCCCCGCCCGGGCCTTCGTGGACGCCCGGAAGCAGGGGAAACTGCGCACCTCCGCCGAATTGTACCTGTCAGAGCACCCCACTGACCTCCAGCCCCGCTTCGACGTGGCCGAGGTCTACGCTCCGGAGGGCACGGCCACGAAACAGCCGAAAATCAACTATATCGAGGATGCGTTTTGAAATGATAGAAGTCTTTGACGCCCACTGCGACACCATTCTCCGCTGTTACCAGCAGGGCGGCGGATTCCGGGTCAGCACCGGCCACCTGGACCTGACCCGGACCCGGAAATTCGGCCACTACGCCCAATTCTTCGCCTGCTTTGGGGAGCCGGAGGACATGCCGGGCCGGGCGCTTTGGGAGGTATTTCAGGAGGAGGTGGCCCTCTTCCGGCGGGAGATAGACGCCAACGCCGACCTGGCGGCCTTCTGCCGCACCGGGGACGAGGCCCGGGCGGCCTGGTCGGCGGGAAAGGCGGCGGCCTTCCTCTCCGCCGAGGGGGCGGAGCTGATGGACTGCGACCCGGAAAAGCTCCGCCAGGCCCACGCCATGGGCGTCCGGGCCGTCAACATCACCTGGAACCACGCCAACGTCCTCTCCGGCACCAACGTGGAGGAGCCGGACCGTGGACTGAGCCAGCAGGGAAGGGCCTTTGTCCGGGAGATGGACCGGCTGGGGATGCTGGTGGACGTGTCCCACCTGTCCGACCCCGGCTTCTGGGACGTGGTGGAGGAGACCAAGGGCCCCTTCATCGCCACCCATTCCAACTCCAGAGCCGTCTTTTTTGATCCTAGGAACTTGACCGACGAGCAATTTACTGCGATAATAAAGCATCACGGTGTGGCCGGTTTGAACATGTACGCCGGTTTTCTGGGGGAGCATCCAGGGTTGGACGATATTGTGTCCCATTTGGAACACTTTTTGTCCCTCGGCGGCGAGGAGAACGTGGCCCTGGGCGGCGACTGGGACGGCTGTACGGCGCTGCCCAGGGGCATGGACGGCATCCAGGACCTGGACCGGCTTTACGAGGCGTTACTGCGCCGCAATTATAGCGAAACGCTGGTGCGCGGCGTGTTCTGCACCAATTTAATGAGGGTAGTGAGTGAAGTATGCAGTATTTGAGTACGAGGAATCAGGAACAGAAGTACAGCGCGGCCCAGGCCATTGAGCAGGGACTGGCCCCCGACGGCGGCCTGCTGACCCCCGAGGTCCTGCCTAAGCTGTCCCAAAACGGGCTGGACACGCTGATGGACATGTCCTATCAGCAGCGGGCTGTCTATGTGATGGGGGCCTTTCTGGAGGACTTTTCCGCCTCCGAGCTGTCCTCCTTTGCCGCCAGCGCCTACGGTCCCGACAAGTTTGATGTGAAAGCAGTGGCCCCCGTCCGCCCGGTGGACGAGAATACCCACTGCCTGGAGCTGTGGCACGGTCCCACCTGCGCCTTCAAGGACATGGCCCTGCAGATGCTGCCCCACCTGCTCTCCGCCTCCCTGGTGAAGAACCAGGAGGAAAAGACCGTCTGCATCCTGGTGGCCACCTCCGGCGACACCGGCAAGGCGGCTCTGGAGGGCTTCAAGGACGTGGACAAGACCCGCATCTTGGTCTTTTACCCCGACGGCGGCGTCTCCGACGTGCAGAAGCTGCAGATGCAGACCCAGGAGGGCGGCAACGTGGGGGTCTGCTCCGTGGCGGGCAACTTCGACGACGCCCAGACCGGCGTGAAGCGGCTCTTCTCCGACGAGGCCCTCCGCCGCACCCTGGCCGACCGGGGCTATTTCTTCTCCTCTGCCAACTCCATCAACTGGGGCCGCATCCTGCCCCAGGTGGTCTACTATGTCTCCGCCTACTGCGACCTGCTGCGGGACGGCAAGGTCCAGAAGGGGGAGCCGGTGAACTTCTGCGTCCCCACCGGCAACTTCGGCAACATCCTCTCGGCCTACTATGCCGGTCAGATGGGCGTGCCCATCCACAAGCTGATTTGCGCCTCCAACCGGAATAACGTCCTCACCGACTTTTTGACCACCGGCGTCTACGACCGCAACCGCACCTTCTACGCCACCATGTCCCCCTCCATGGACATCCTGATCTCCAGTAACCTGGAGCGGATGCTCTTCGAGTTCTCCGGCAGGGATGACGCCCTGGTGAAGTCCTATATGGACGCCCTGGCCGCCGGGGGCCGGTACGAGGTCTCCGACGACATCAAGCAGAAGCTGTCCAGGCACTTTGCCGCCGGCTGCTGCGACGACGCCGCCACCCAGGCCATGATCGGGAAGATGTGGAAGGAGAAGGGATACCTTATCGACACCCACACCGCCGTGGCCTTCCACGTGCTGGAGCAGTACCGGGCCGAGACCGGGGACCAGACCCCCACCGTGGTAGTCTCCACCGCCAGCCCCTTCAAGTTCTGCGACAGCGTCCTGGGGGCCCTGGGCGTCACTGAGCTGGCTGACGGCACCGGCCTCATCGACCAGCTCTCCCAGACCACCGGCATCCCCGCCCCCGCCCCCCTGGCCGCCCTGAAGGGCAAGCCCGTCCGCTTTACCCAGGGGACCACCAAGGAGCAGATGGCCGACCGGGTGCTGGAGATGCTGCGGTAATGGACGCCTATGGGGCCCTGCGGTCCGATTTCCGGCTGTTTCTGGCCCACTATTACGGCCATTTGAGCCACCATGATATCATTTGCAGCGACGCATTTTACCTCCAGCGCCACCCGGAGGTGGGCGTGGACTTCGACGCCGTTCTGGCGGGCGGGGAGGACCTGGAGTCCTGCCGGGTCAAGCTGACGGACCATCTGGCCGGGAAGGGGAGAAAGTCGCCCGAGGGGGACGCCTCCATCTATCTCCGGGCCCTGCGCCTGCTGTTGGAGTGCCGCCGCTGGCGGGAGTCGGGGGCGGCGCCGGAGGAAACGGCTGCTCCGCCCCGCAGAAAAGCGGCGCGGGACATCCCACGCCCGGACACCGCCCAGGTGGAGGACTATCTGGCCCGCTGGGACCGGCTGGAGACCTCCGCCGCCCAGGAGCGGGCGTTGGACAAGCTGTTTTTCCAGACCTATCCCCGGAACACCGACCTGGACGACGTGCTCATCAAGGTCTCCGCCCTCAACGACTTTTACAGCACGAATATCTTCGCGCCCGTGGCGGTGGCGCGGCATATCGTGGCCCTGGACGTGGACCGCCGCCTGGAAACGGGGGACCTGTCCCTGGTCAACGAGCTGGCCGAGGTGACCTTCCCCGACGGCGGGAAAAAGCGGTTCTACTCCTTTGCCACCAAATACTGCAGCCACCACCGCCCCCTGGACTATCCCATCTACGACAGCTACGTGGACGCGCTGCTCCGGCACTTTCGTGACGCGGACGGCTTCGCCCAGTTTCGGACCGACGAGCTGCGGGATTACCCCGCGTTCCAGGCGGTGCTGCTGCAATTTCGGGCCTTTTACGGCCTGGAGCGGTATTCCTTGAAGGAAATCGACCAATACCTGTGGCAGCTTGGCAAGGACAAGATGCCCAAAAAATATGGCACGCAGCGAGGTGAGTGAATGGCCCTGTTCGCAATTGGAGACCCCCATCTGTCCCTGGGGAGCAACAAGCCCATGGACGTGTTCGGCGGGGCCTGGGAGGGCTATGTGGAGAAGCTGTCGGCGGGCTTCGGTATCGTCAAGCCGGAGGACACGGTGGTCCTGTGCGGGGACCTGTCTTGGGGCATGAGCCTGGAGCAGGCGGAGCGGGACTTCGCCTTTCTGGACGCCCTGCCGGGGCGGAAGCTGCTGCTCAAGGGCAACCACGACTACTGGTGGACCACGGCGGCCAAGATGAACCGCTTCTTCACCGACCACGGCTTCACCACCCTAGAGATACTCCACAATAACTGCCACCTTTACGGCGACGTGGCCCTGTGCGGCACCCGGGGCTGGTTCTACGAGGAGGACCAGGAGGGCCACAACGAGAAGGTGTTCAACCGGGAGCTGATCCGCCTGGAGGCGTCCCTGAAGGCGGCGGGGGAGCGGGAAAAACTCTGCTTCCTCCACTATCCGCCCCTCTACGAGGGGTACGCCTGCCCGGAGATCATCGCCCTTATGGAGCAGTACGGCGTGAAGCAGTGCTATTACGGCCATCTCCACGGCGGGAGCCACCGTCTGGCGGTGGAGGGAAAGCGGGGAGAGGTGGAGTATCACCTGGTCTCCGCCGACTACCTCCGCTTCGTGCCCCGGCTGGTTTTGCCATGAGTTTCAATTTTTTTGAAAAAACAGTGGAAAAGTTCATAATTATCTGGTAGTATAGGTAGGATTCTGATTCAGCCCCCGGCAACAAGTACACATCAGGAGGAAGTAAGTAGATGAACGTCAAGAGTAAAGAGAACAAAGAGAACAGCGCCATCGAGCTGGTCATCGAGGTCGGCGCCGAGGAATTTGAGGCCGCCCTGGACAAGGTCTATCGCAAGAACCGCGGCAGCATCATGGTCCCCGGTTTCCGGAAGGGTCACGCCCCCCGCAAGATCATCGAGGGCATGTATGGCGCCAGTGTGTTTTACGAGGACGCCATCGACGAGCTCTATCCGACCGCATACAGCCAGGCCGTCGAGCAGGAGGGCCTGGACCCCGTGGCCTACCCCCAGGTGGAGATCGTGGAGGTGGGCAAGCAGGGCTTTACCTTCAAGGCCCTGGTGACCCTGAAGCCCGAGTGCAAGATCAAGAACTACAAGGGCCTGTCCGCCGTGAAGGAGGACGTGACCGTCACCGACGCCGACATCGAGAATGAGCTCAAGCCCTTCGTCCAGCGCGCCACCCGTCTGGTGGACGTGAAGCGGAAGGCCAAGAAGGGCGACACCGTGGTCATCGACTTCGAGGGCTTTGTGGACGGCGTGGCCTTCGAGGGCGGCAAGGCCGAGAACCACGCCCTGGAGCTGGGTTCCAACTCCTTCATCCCCGGCTTCGAGGACGCCCTGGTGGGCGTGAAGTCCGGCGAGGAGAAGGACATCGACGTGACCTTCCCCGAGGATTACAGCCCCGAGCTGGCCGGCAAGGCCGCCGTGTTCAAGATCAAGGTCCACGAGGTGAAGGAGCCCCAGGCCCCCACCCTGGACGACGAGTTCGCCAAGGATGTGTCCGAGTTCGACACCCTGGACGCGTTCAAGAAGGACTTGGGCGACAAGCTCAAGGAGCGGAAAGAGCACTCCGCTGAGCACGCCTTCGAGGACTCCGTCATGGACTCCCTCATCGCCGAGCTGGAAGTGGAGCTGCCCGACGCCATGGTGGACTACCGGGCCGAGCAGATCCTGCGGGAGTACGCCGAGCGCTTCGAGCGCCAGGGCATGCCCTTCCAGCAGTACCTGCAGATGACCGGCCAGACCATTGAGGGCATGAAGCTGCAGGCCGCCGAGGCCGCCAGCCACCAGATCAAGTACGAGATGGCCCTGGACGCCGTGGCCGACGCCGAGAAGTTTGAGATTACCGACGAGGAGCTGGACGCCGAGTTCCAGTCCCTGGCCGAGCAGTACGGCATGGAGCTGGAGCAGGTGAAGGCCGCCGCCCCCGTGGAGGAGGTCAAGCACACTCTGACCCGCCGGAAGGCCCTCCAGTTGGTGAAGGACAACGCCAAGGCAGAAAAGCCCAAGAAGGCCGCGGCCAAGAAGTCCGCCGCCAAGACCGAGGACGAGGCGGAGAAGCCCGCCAAGAAGCCCGCGGCGAAAAAGACCGCCAAGAAGGCCGACGCCGAGACCGCCGGCGAGGTGGCCCCCGAGGCCCCCAAGAAGAAGGCCCCCGCCAAGAAGAAGGCCGCCCCCAAGACCGAGGAATAAATACCGCCAACAGGAATAACCTTCCTCCTGACGGGCATACTTTCAACGCATGACTGTGTGTCAATGAAAAAGGAGATTTTACCGCTATGATCCAATCCAGCTTAGTACCCTATGTCGTAGAGCAGACCAACCGGGGCGAGCGCTCCTATGACATCTTCTCCCGCCTGCTCAACGACCGCATCATCTTCCTGGGCGAGGACGTGAACCCCACCACCGCCAGCCTTGTGGTGGCCCAGATGCTCTATCTGGAGGCCCAGGACCCGGACAAGGAGATCCAGTTCTACATCAACAGCCCCGGCGGCGTCATCACCGACGGCATGGCCATCTACGACACGATGCAGTATATCAAGTGCGACGTGTCCACCATCTGCATCGGCATGGCCGCCAGCATGGGCGCGTTCCTGCTGTCCTCCGGCACCAAGGGCAAGCGTCTGGCCCTGCCCAACGCCGAGATCATGATCCATCAGCCCTCCGGCGGCGCCCAGGGACAGGCCAGCGACATCAAGATCCACGCCGAGTGGATTCTGAAGACCCGGGAGAAGATGAACCGCATCATGGCGGAGAACTGCGGCCGCAGCGTGGAAGAGGTGGCCGCCGCCACCGAGCGCGACAACTTCCTCTCGGCCCAGGAGGCGCTGGACTTCGGCCTGGTGGATAAGATCATCGCGCACCGCTAAAAACCCCAGGAGAGCGGGGGCTTATGGCCCCCGCTCTTTTCCAGATTGTGAGGTGGAACCCATGCCTAAAAACGACGAGAAGCGCCCGGTCCGCTGTTCCTTCTGCGGCAAGCACCAGGAGCAGGTCAACCGCATCATCGCGGGTCCGGGGGCCTATATCTGCAACGAGTGCGTCCAGCTGTGCATGAGCATCCTGGATGACGCCGGGACCGACGTGGAGGAGAACCTCCCCGATATTCCCGACGTCATCCCCACGCCCCGGGAGATCCGGGACGTGCTGGACCAGTATATCATCGGGCAGGACGAGGCCAAGGTGGCCCTCTCCGTGGCCGTGTACAACCACTACAAGCGCATCTACTTCGGCGGCGGGGACGACGTGGAGCTCCAGAAGAGCAACATCCTGCTCATGGGCCCCACCGGCTCCGGCAAGACCCTCTTCGCCCAAACCCTGGCCCGCATCCTGAAGGTCCCCTTCGCCATCGCCGACGCCACCACCCTCACCGAGGCGGGCTACGTGGGCGACGACGTGGAGAACATCCTGCTGCGTCTGGTCCAGGCCGCCGACTACGACATCGAGCTGGCCCAGCGGGGCATCATCTACGTGGACGAGATCGACAAGATCGCCCGGAAAAGCGAGAACACCTCCATCACCCGGGACGTGTCCGGCGAGGGCGTCCAGCAGGCCCTGCTGAAAATCTTGGAGGGCACCGTGGCCAACGTGCCGCCCCAGGGCGGCCGGAAGCACCCCCACCAGGAGTTCATCCAGATCGACACCAAGAACATCCTCTTCATCTGCGGCGGCGCCTTCGACGGCATCGAGAAAATCATCGAGCAGCGGCTGGACAAGAAGTCCATTGGCTTCGGCGCCGAGATACAGAGCAAGAAGGAGAAGGACACCTCCGCCGTCCTTCGGGAGATACAGCCCCACGACCTGCTGAAATTCGGCATCATCCCCGAGCTGGTGGGCCGTCTGCCCGTTATCACCTCCCTCCAGGCCCTGAACAAGGAACAGCTGGTGCGCATCCTCACCGAGCCGAAAAACGCCCTGGTGAAGCAGTACGAAAAGCTGCTGGAGTACGACAACGTGGAGCTGGAGTTCCAGCCGGCGGCCCTGGAGGCCGCGGCGGAAAAGGCCATCGAGCGCGGCATCGGCGCCCGGGGCCTGCGGGCCGTGCTGGAGGACGTGATGATGAAGGTCATGTTCGACGTGCCCGACCAGCCCGACATCGCCAGGGTGGTCATCACCCCCGGCTGCGTGTCCGACCGGGCCCAGCCGGAGCTGACCCGGGACCCGGAGCGCCCTGCCCGGCCCCGCCTGGGCGCCGCCGCCCTCCGGGCGGAAAACGGCGGTCTGCGGAACCAGCGGGATGTATCTTAAATCCGTAAATACCTGACGCGGCAGGGCGGGGCGTATCGCCCCGCCCTGTTTTCCATCGAGGGAGGAAACCCCATGAAAGCCATCAATCCCACTGAGACTATGCCCATCCTGGCCCTGCGGGGCCTGACCATCTTCCCCAATATGCTGCTCCACTTCGATGTGGGCCGGGAGGGCTCCATCAAGGCCCTGGACGAGTCCATGTCCTCCGGCCGCCCCATCTTCCTGGTCTCCCAGCGGGACCTGGCGGTGGAGGAGCCGGGGCTGGCCGACCTCTACCCGGTGGGCACCATCTCCAACGTGAAGCAGATTCTGCGCCTGCCCGGCGACAACGTGCGGGTCATGGTGGAGGGGAGCGCCCGGGGCCGCCTGGTGTCCCTGGACCAGGCCACGCCCTTTCTCGAGGGGCAGGTGGAGACCCTGGCGGTGCCGGCCCACCTGAAAAACTCGCCCAAGACCGAGGCCCTCATCCGGGGCACCTATGAGCTGTTCGAGGCGTTCATTGAGCTGTCCCCCAACCTCACCGGGGACGTGCTGATCCAGATCATGTCCAGCGAGGACCCCGGCTACATCGCCGATTATATTGCCCAGAACATCCCCATGCGGGCGGGGGAGAAGCAGGCCGTGTTGGAGGAGCTGCGCCCGGTCCGGCGGCTGGAGAAGCTGGTCCAGGCCCTGCGCCGGGAGCTGGAGATCTTGGAGCTGGAGCGGGATATGGCTTCCAAGGTCCGGGAGCAGATGGCGGGCAACCAGCGGGACTACTACCTCCGGGAACAGCTCAAGGTCCTCCAGAACGAGCTGGGGGAGGGGGAGGGCGGCGACAGCGAGACCGCCGACTACCGGGCGCGCATCCAGAAGGCCAAGTTGCCCCCCGCCGTGGAGGAGAAGCTGACCAAGGAGGTGGCCCGGCTGGCCAAGCAGCCCTTTGGCTCCGCCGAGGCCACCGTCATCCGCAACTACCTGGACGTCTGCCTGGAGCTGCCCTGGACCAGGGAGACCAGAGAGCGGCTCAACGTGGCCGCCGCCCGCAAGATACTGGACCAGGACCACTACGGCCTGGACAAGGTGAAGGAGCGCATCCTGGAATTCCTGGCCGTCAAGCAGCTGGCCCCGGACTTGAAGGGGCAAATCATCTGCTTGGTGGGCCCGCCTGGCGTGGGCAAGACCTCCATCGCTTCCTCCGTGGCCCGGGCCACTGGCCGTAAGATGGCCCGCATCTCCCTGGGCGGCATCCACGACGAGGCCGAGATTCGGGGCCACCGGAAGACCTACGTAGGGGCCATGCCCGGCCGCATCATCGACGCGGTGCGGCAGGCGGGAACTAAAAATCCTTTACTGCTGTTGGACGAGATAGACAAGCTGGCCTCTGACATCCACGGGGACCCCTCCTCGGCCCTGCTGGAGGTCCTGGACGGGGAGCAGAATGCCACCTTCCGGGACCACTTCGTGGAGCTGCCCTTTGACCTCTCCGAGGTCCTCTTCATCACCACCGCCAATACCACCGACACCATCCCCCGGCCCCTGCTGGACCGGATGGAGGTCATTGAGCTGACCAGCTATACCGACGAGGAAAAGCTCCAAATCGCCAAGCGGTATCTGCTGCCCAAGGAATTGAAGCGGCACGGCCTGAAAAAATCCCAGCTCCGGCTCACCGACGACGCCCTGCGGGAAATCATCACGGGCTACACCAGGGAGTCCGGCGTCCGAGTCCTGGAGCGGCAGCTGGCCGCCCTCTGCCGCAAGGCCGCCATGCGCATCGTCACAGATGGGGTCAAGTGTGTCTCCTTGACGGGAGACGACGTGGAATCCTACCTGGGGGTGCGGCGGTATCACCCGGAAAAGCGGGAGCGGACGCCCCAAATCGGCGTGGTCAACGGGCTGGCCTGGACCTCCGTGGGGGGCGAACTGCTCCAGGTGGAGGTCAACGTGGTCCCCGGCACGGGCAAAATCGAGCTCACCGGCAACCTGGGCGACGTGATGAAGGAGTCCGCCCGGGCCGCCCTCACCTATATCCGTGGCCGGGCCCAGCAGTTGGGGGTGGACGCCGAGTTCTACAAGACCAAGGACATCCACGTCCACTTCCCGGAGGGGGCGGTGCCCAAGGACGGGCCCTCCGCCGGCGTCTCCATCGCCACCGCCATGGTCTCGGCCCTCACCGGGACCCCGGTGCGCCGGGACGTGGCCATGACGGGGGAAATCACCCTGCGTGGCCGGGTGCTGCCCATCGGCGGGCTGAAGGAAAAGACCATGGCCGCCCTCCGCAACGGCATCTCCACCGTGGTCCTCCCGGCGGACAACCTGCCCGATTTGGAGGAAATCGACCAGAGCGTCCGCGCCGCCCTCCGCTTCCTTCCGGCGGAACACGTGGACCAGGTCCTGGCCGCCGCCCTGGAGTGCGGTATGACCGGGGCCGGCCCCCAGGACTGGGACCCCTGCGGCCTGCCCGGCCTGGGCGCGGACCGCAGCCTGAATCTGACACAATAAGGAGGCAGGGCCATGATCAACCTGCAAAACGCGGAGTTCATCCGCTCCGCGGCCAAACGGGAGGACTTCCCCCGGGACGGTCTGCCCCAAATCGTCTTTTCCGGCCGGTCCAACGTGGGAAAATCCTCTGTTATCAACCGCATCCTGAACCGGAAGAACTTCGCCCGGGTGGGCAATTCTCCGGGAAAGACCATCCATATCAACTACTTCAAAATCGACGGCAAGTTCTATCTGGTGGACCTGCCGGGCTACGGCTACGCCAAGGTCTCCCAGGCGGAGAAGGCCCGCTGGGGCAGGCTCATCCAGACCTGGTTCGACGAGCCGGAGCTCATGACCCTGGGCTGCATGATCGTGGACGCCCGCCACAAGCCCACCGCGGACGACTGCACCATGGGGGAGTGGTTCAAGGCCACGGGAAAGCCCTTCCTGGTCATCGCCAACAAGCTGGACAAGCTGAAAAAGAGCGAGATCGAGCCAAACCTCCAGCGCATCCGGGACACCCTGGAACTGGACGAAGCCGTAAAGATCATCCCCTTTTCCGCCGAGAAAGGGGAGGGGCGGGAGCGCCTGCTGGGCGAGATCGCCGACCATGTAGGGGAGGGCTTGAAATGAAATACGTGCGCGTGGAACATATGGGCAAGACCCGCTGGGGCGTGTTGGACGGGGATGCCGTCCATACTCTGAAATACCCGCCCTACGCCGGGGACACCGAGTATTACGACGGCAAGACCTGGGCCCTGTCGGACTGCACCCTCCTGGCCCCCAGCGAGCCGGGAAAAATCGTCTGCCTGGGCAAGAACTACCGGGACCACGCCGAGGAGATGGGGGAGGGGGTCCCGGAGACCCCCATCCTGTTCATCAAGACCCCCAACTGCGTCAACCGCCCGGAGGGGGAGGTCCACGCCCCGGCCTTCGTCCAGCGCCTGGACTACGAGGGGGAGCTGGCCTTCGTGATGAAGCGGGAGGCCAAGGACGTGAAGGCCGCCGACGCCTGGAGCTACATCCTGGGCTTCACCGTCCTCAACGACGTCACCGCCCGGGACATCCAGAAGGGGGACGGCCAGTGGACCCGGGGCAAGTGCATGGACGGCTTCGCTCCCATGGGCCCCGTCCTCACCGACGAGGTGGACCCCACGGACCTGAAAATAGAGACCCGGCTCAACGGGAATACGGTCCAGTCCTCCCGCACCAGCCTGTTCATGACCAAGATACCCGAGATGGTGGAATTTATCACAGCCAGCATGACTCTGGCCCCCGGAGACGTGGTCACCACCGGCACCCCCGCCGGCATCGGCCCCATGCGCCCCGGCGACACCGTGGAGGTGGAGATCGAGGGCATTGGCGTCCTGCGGAACCATATCGTGTGAGTCCATACAGACAAGCAGAGGCGGAGCGCTCCGCCTCTGCTTGTGTTTTCCTGCCGGATTTGCTATAATAAATCATTCGGAAATTGGGAGGCGGTTCCATGCTGCGGCGTGTGGCCCTTGGTAATATGGTGAATCTGCGGGACCTGGGCGGCTACCCCACGGCGGACGGCCGGGTCACCGCCTGGGAGCGGCTGTTCCGGGGGGACACCCCCACCGGGCTGTCCGAAGCTGACCTTCAGTGGCTGCTGGACCGGGATGTGACCACCATCATCGACCTGCGCAGCGGGGAGGAGGTCCGGCAGCGTCCGGACCAGTTGGCCGCCCTGCCCCAGTTCACCTATCACCACGTGTCCCTGGCCGGGGGCGATATGCTGCCCAATCTGGAAGCCGACGTGGGCCGGGGGTATTTCGGGGTCCTGGAGCGCAAGGTAGGCATCTGCGCCGTCCTGCGGCTGATTGCGGCGGCCCCCGGCGGGGTCCTGTTCCACTGCACGGCGGGCAAGGACCGCACCGGCATGACCGCCATGCTGCTGCTCTCCCTGGTCGGGGTGGGCCGGGCCGACATTTTGGCCGACTACCAGGTATCCGAGACCTATCTGGAGGAGCTGATCTCCCGGCTCAAAGCCTCCTGGGCGGAGATGCCCGCCTACGCCGGGCTGTCCAAGCGGGCATACATGGAGACCTGCATGGACCTGCTGGCGGAGCGGTACGGCTCTGTGCCCGACTATCTCCGCGCCATCGGACTCACCAACGCCGAGCTGGAGGCCCTCCGGGCCAAACTTCTGGCATAAGGAGGCCCCCACTTGACTGATTTTTCTCAATTCACGCAGAATATGGATTGGATGGGCCTGCTGGAGACCGTCATCCGCATGGTGGCCGTTTTGCTCTGCCTTACCGTCCACGAGGTCAGCCACGGGCTGGCGGCCTACGCCCTGGGGGACCCCACCGCCAAGGAACAGCACCGCCTGTCCCTGAACCCCCTGCGCCACCTGGACCTGATGGGGACCGTGATGATGTTGATTGCCGGCTTCGGCTGGGCCAAACCCGTGCCGGTGGACGCCCGGTATTTCAAGCACCCCAAGACCGGCATGGCCGTCACCGCCCTGGCGGGTCCCGTGTCCAATTTTATCTTCGCCTATATCAGCGCCGTCTTTTATACCCTGGTCTACGGGCTGGCGATGACCGGCCGTGTCACCGGGAATCTGGCCGTGGGCCTGTTGCAATTCTTCGGGACCCTGCTGGTCCTGAATATCGGCCTGGGCCTCTTCAACCTGATCCCCTTCCCGCCCCTGGACGGCTCCAAGGTGGTGGAGGGCTTTCTGCCCGACAAGGTGACCTATACCCTCTGGAAATACGAGCGCATCGGTATGCTGATCTTGATGGGCCTGCTGTTGTTCGGCCTGTTCGACGTGTTCAGCACGCCGCTGACCATCGCCCGGAACTGGGTCATGGACCTGCTGCTCAGCGGGTCCGGCTGGGTCCTCAAATTGATTTGACCGGAAAGGAGGCGGAGCATTGGACGCCCCCATCTATCATCTGCCCGGCGTGGTCCGGACCAAGGCCGAGGAGGCCATGGAGGACTTCAACGGCCCTCTGGACCTGATCCTGGCCCTGCTGGCGAAAAACAAAATGGAGATCAAGGACATCCAGCTCTCCGTCATCCTGGACCAGTACCTGGCCTGGATGGATCGGCGGAAGAAGCTAGACCTGGAGGTGGCCAGCGAATTCGCCGCCATGGCCGCCCAGCTCATCTTCATCAAGTCCCGGATGCTCCTGTCCATCCACGACGAGGAGGCCCTCTCCGAGATGGAACAGCTCATCGCCTCTTTGGAGGCCCACCAGCGCCATGAGAACTACATGAAAATCAAGGCCGTGGTCCCGGAGTTCGCCGACCGCTACAACCTGGGCCGGGACTATATCCCCAAGGTCCCGGAGCACCTGCCCGTCAACAAGACCTACCGCTACGTCCACCAGAAGGACGACCTCCGCAAGGCCATGGTGGCCGTCCGGGAGCGGATGGGCAACCAGATGCCCCCGGCCCTGGCCGCCTTCGAGGGCATCGTTGGCCGGGAGCCCTACCCGGTGGCCGACAAGGCCAGCGAGCTCATCAACCGCCTGCTGAAATTCGGCGTCACCCGGTTCCGCGCCCTGTTTTCCGGCAACCGCAGCCGCTCCGAGGTGGTGGCCACCTTCATCGCCGTGCTGGAGCTGTGCAAGGCCAAGCGCATCCGTTTGGCGGGTACCGACACCGACTGCACCGTGACCTGTACCGGCGGGGGAGACGACAGCCTGGAGTTCTCCACCGACGCATATTGATCCCCAAAGGCAAATCGGAAGGGCGGCCCGCGGCCGCCCGCAAAGGACGGGACACCCAATGGACCTGAAAGAAATCGAATCCGCCATGGAGGGCATCCTCTTCGCCGCCGGCGAGCCGGTGGGCGTGGAGCGCATCTGCATGTCCCTGGAAATCGACCGGGAGACGGCGGACTCCGTGGCGAAAAAGCTGATGGACTATTACAGCTACGAGCGCCGGGGCATCCGGCTGGTGAAGATGGACACCAGCTATCAGCTCTGCTCCGCGCCGGAGTACGCCGACCTCATCCGCAAGACCTTTGAAAGCCGCAAGCCCGCCAAGCTCTCCCCGCCGGCCCTGGAGGTCCTGGCCATCATCGCCTACTACCAGCCCACCACCCGGGCCTACGTGGACCAGGTCCGGGGCGTGGACAGCTCCTATACCGTGGGTCTGCTCATGGACCGGGAATTGATCGAGGAGTGCGGCCGTCTGGCTGTGCCGGGCCGCCCCATCCTGTACCGCACCACCCCCACCTTCCTGCGGTCCTTCGGCCTGTCCAGCCTGGAGGAGCTGCCCGAGTTGCCCAGTGCCACCGCCGAGGACGGGCAAATCACGCTGGAGATGCAGTCGGCCATCGAAAAGCTTCGGGCCAGCCAGGAGCAGGAGGGGGAGCCGCCCCTCACCGACGAGGAACTTTTGGCCGCCGCGGAAGAGCTGGCGGCGGCGGAAAACGCCGGCAGGGAGGAGGCCCCAGAGGCCGTCCCGGAGGCCGTGGAACCGGCCCCGGCGGGGGAGTGAGACCATGAGGGCGCTGATCGTCACCGGCGTGATCCTGGTCCTCCTTTTGCTGCTGTCCCTGGTCCGGGTGGGCGGCATCGTGGATTACTCCGCGGCTGGGTTGGTGGTGCGGCTGCGCCTGGGGGCCTTCCGCTTCACGCTGTTCCCCCTGAAGCCCCGCAAAAAGAAGCCGAAAAAGCAAACCGAGAAGCCCCCGGCCCCGCCCAAGCCGTATACGGAACCGGCCAAAAAGGAGGGCGGCTCTCTGGACCTGCTCAAGCAGTTCCTGCCCCTGGTGGCCGACGCGGCGGGCAGATTCAAGCGAAAAATCCGCATCGACCGGCTGGACCTGGACCTCACCGTGGCCTGCCCCGACCCGGCGGACGCCGCCATGGCCTACGGCGGCGCCAACGCCATCCTGGGTATGGCGGTCCCCCTTCTGGAGCATAATTTCAATGTAAAAGAGCGTAAAATCCGCACCGCGCTGGATTTCGACCGGACCAGCCCCGCCGTGGCCCTCACCGCGGCGGTCTCCATGACCATCGGGCAGGGCGCCGCGTTGACGCTGACCCTGGGCTTCCGGGCCCTGAAGATTTTGATGAATCACAAAAAACAGACCCAATCGAAACAGAAAGAGGCGGTATGACCATGGAAAAGAATCATCCCATCGGCGACCTCATGTCCACCACCATGCAGAAGATTCGGGAGATGGTGGACGTCAATACCATCATCGGCACCCCTATCCGCACCGACGACGGCATCACCCTCATTCCCGTGTCCAAGCTGTCCTTCGGCTTCGGCTCCGGCGGCGCGGACTACGCCACCAAGACCCAGAAGCCCGACGACGAAAACGGCTTCGGCGGCGGCAGCGCCGCTGGGGTCAAGATCGCCCCCGTGGCCTTCCTCATCGTCAAGGGCGACAGCGTCAAGCTCCTGCCCGTGGCGCCCCCGCCGGGCAACACCGTGGACCGGGTGGTGGAGCTGGTGCCCGAGATGTTTGACAAGGTCACCGGCTACCTGGACAAAAATAAAAACGGGGATAAAGACGTCTTCTAAGTCCCATACTAGTGTCATCTCTGTGTTTGAGGTGACGCCTTGTGAAACGACTTTTTACGGCCCTTCTGGCCGTTTTTCTGCTGTGCCAGCCCCTGGGGGTCCTCGCCGCCCCGGACCTCTCTGCCGCCTCCGCCATCCTAGTGGACGCGGACAGCGGGCGCATCCTCTACGAAAAGGACGCCCACACCCGGCGGCTCATCGCCAGCACCACCAAGCTGATGACCGCCCTGGTGGCGGCGGAGGCCATGGACGATTTGGCCGAGCCGGTGACCATCACTCGGGAGGACACCCTCACCGAGGGTTCCTCCATGTACCTGAAGGTGGGGGAGACCGTCACCCTGGAGGCCCTGCTCTACGGCCTGCTGCTCCACTCCGGCAACGACGCGGCCCTGGCCGTGGCCCGGCACTGCGCCGGGGACGTGGAGACCTTCGTGGACTGGATGAACCAGCGGGCCGAAAGCCTGGGCATGGCAGACAGCCACTTCGCCAACCCCAACGGCCTCAACGATGACGCCCACTACTCCACCGCCTACGACATGGCCCTGCTGGCGAAAGCCTGCATGGACAACGATACGGTCTCCAAAATCGTGGGCACCAAATCCATCACCCTGGGCACCCGGACCTTCACCAACCACAACAAGCTGCTGACCCTGTACGAGGGCTGTGAGGGCATGAAGACGGGCTATACCCAGATGGCGGGCCGGACTCTGGTGTCCTGTGCCCGGCGGGACGGGCAGCTCCTGCTCTGCGTCACCCTCAACGACCCCGACGACTGGAAGGACCACGCCGCCCTTTTTGACTACGGCTTCGAGACCTATCCCCGCCAGGTCCTGGTCACCGCAGGCCGGGACTTCCGCACCCTCCCTGTGGACGGCAGTCTGGTCCGCTTCGTCCGGGTCCGCACCGCCGGGGACGTATTTTACCCCGCCAAGGAGGGGGAGACCGTCCGGGCAGAGGTGATGCTGCCCGACCGGGTTGCCGCGCCGGTGGCGGCGGGGGAGATCGCGGGCAGCCTGTCCTTCTATGTGGGTAAGGAGTTGGTGGGGGAGACCTATCTGCTCTACGCCGACTCCGCCCACGACGATACCGTCTGTTCCAATCCCCTGGTCCGCCGGGTGCTGGACTTTTTCCTGGGCCGGAGCGACACGGAGACCTTCCTGCCCACCTTTGCTGGACACCATTTTTCTTGACCGCGGCATCCCCGCGGTACATATTTTCTGTTGACGGCCTCCCCTACTTGTGGGGGAGGTGGCCGCGCCGAAGGCGCTGACGGAAGGGGCATCATCTATTTTATGGAGGAACGCCTGCAAAAATTGCTCTCCGCCGCCGGCGTCTGCTCCCGGCGGACCGCGGAGGAGTATATCCAGGCCGGCCGGGTCACGGTCAACGGCCGGCCCGCCCACCTGGGCGACAAGGCCGACCCTGACCGTGACGCCGTGGCCCTGGACGGAGCGCCGGTGGGGGCGTGCCCCAAGCCGGTCTACCTGATGCTGAATAAGCCCGTGGGCTACGTCACCACACTCTCCGACGAGCAGGGGAGAAGGACCGTGGCGGAGCTGGTGGTGGGCTGCGGGGCGCGGGTCTGGCCCGTGGGCCGGCTAGATTTGAACTCCGAGGGCCTGCTGTTGATGACCAACGACGGGGCCCTGACCCACCGCCTTCTCCACCCCAGCCACGAGGTGGAGAAGGAGTACCACGTCCGGGTCTCCGGCGACGTGGACGCCGCCCTGCCCATCCTGCGGGGGTCCCTGTCCCTGGACGGGGTGGCCCTCCGCCCGGCCAGGGTAGAGCGGCTGGGGCCGGACACCCTCTCCATTGTCATCCACGAGGGGCGGAACCGGCAGGTCCGCCGCATGTGCGAGCTGGCGGGCCTGCGGGTGCGCCTGCTCCGCCGGGTCCGGGAGGGGGCGCTGACTCTGGGGGGCCTTCCGTCCGGCCAGTGGCGGTTCCTGACGGAGGAGGAGGTCGGCCGCCTCCGCTGAGGCAAAATTTGCAAGTTTGAACGGCATTCCTGCAAAAACAGCTTGCTTTTCCCCGGCGTTCCCGGTATGATAGGGGAGACTGTGAAAGTATTCTCCCATTTTGACCTGGGAAGAAACCTTTGGGGGTATCGCCATGTCCCGAGACATCCTATCCGTGATCCAGAGCAGTATGCCCACCTTCTCCAAGGGACAGAAGCTGATCGCGCGGTTCATCCTGGACTCCTACGACAAGGCCGCCTTTATGACGGCCAGCAAGCTGGGCAAGACGGTGAACGTCAGCGAGTCCACGGTGGTCCGCTTCGCCGCCGAGCTGGGCTATGACGGCTATCCCACTATGCAGAAGGCCCTTCAGGAGATGATACGCAACAAGCTCACCTCCATCCAGCGCATCGAGGTGGCCAACGACCGTATCGGCGACCAGGACGTGCTGAGCATGGTCATGCAGTCGGACATCGAAAAGATACGCATGACCATGGAGGAGACCGACCGTCAGAGCTTCCGGGAGGCGGTGGACGCCATTCTGGCGGCCAAGAAGATCTACATACTGGGCGTCCGCTCTGCCGCCGCGCTGGCGGATTTTTTAGGCTTCTATTTCAATCTCATTTTTGACAACATCGTCCTGGTCCACACCACGTCGGCCAGCGAGATTTTCGAGCAGCTCCTGCGGGTGGGGCCGTCGGACGTGGTCATCGGCATCAGCTTCCCCCGGTATTCCAGCCGCACCGTGAAGGCCATGCGCTTCGCCCGGGACCGGGGGGCCAACGTCATCGCCCTCACCGACAGCCAGGCGTCGCCCTTGGCGGAGGCCGCCACCGTGACCCTGCTGGCCAAGAGCGATATGGCCTCCTTCGTGGACTCCCTGGTGGCCCCGTTGAGTCTGGTCAACGCCCTCATCGTGGCCGTGGGCCGCAGGCGAAACGAGGATGTGGAGCAGATCTTCTCCGACCTGGAGCAGGTCTGGTCCGAGTACGGCGTCTACGAGCAGGTGGAATAACGCGGATTGGAGAGACATATGGACCGTATTGAACGGCTGACCGCGCCCCTGGGGATGGTGGGAGTTGTGTTTTACCTGCTGCATACCATCCTGGGCCGGGTCCTGTGGCCGGCGTATGACCCGATTACGACGGACATCAGCTCCCTGACCGCTGTGGGCGCGCCCAATCGGTCCCTTCTGATGATTTTTACCGCTGTCTATGGCGTGGCTACGCTTCTGTTTGTCGCCGGTATGCTTGTGAAGGCGGCTCGGAACGGCCATGCGCTTGTACGGTTGGGCTGGATTCTGCTTCTGGTCATGAACCTGATTTCCATGTTTGGGTACGCCCTGTTCCCACTCTCCGGCGACAAAGAGCAGATGACCTTTGGCAACGCGATGCACGTTGTCGTCACGGTGGCCGTCATATTCACAACCATTGCCGCCGGATATATTCTGGCGGTTGGGTTCCTGCGGCAGGGAAACACGCGGAAACTTGGTGCGTTTACTCTGGTCATGGCTATTATCATTACTGCGACCGGCGCTCTGAACCCCATCGGAATGGCAAACCACTGGAACATATTGGGCCTGACCGAACGGGCCGTGATTTACTCGCTTCAGGGCATGATGTTTGTGTTCTCCGCTTATTACACCTTTTCAACATCAGAAAAGGTTGGTCCAAATCCGACTCGGAGCCAAAAGGAGTTATCTATTTGAAGCGAATCATTGTCATTGGCGGCGGGGCCGCCGGTATGATGGCGGCCTTGTCCGCCGCTGGGCCGGATACCTCCGTGACCCTGCTGGAGCGCAACCAGAAGGTGGGGCGCAAGCTCTATATCACGGGCAAGGGCCGCTGCAACCTGACCAACGACTGTCCTGCGGACGAGGTCCTTCGGAACGTGCCGCATAACAGTCGTTTTCTCACCAGCGCCGTCACCCGGTTCCCGCCGTCGGCGGTGAAGGAGTATTTCACCGCCCTGGGCGTCCCCCTGAAAACGGAGCGGGGCAACCGGGTCTTTCCCGTCTCCGACAAGGCCGCCGACGTCATTGACGCCCTCTTTATGGCCCTGCGGAGGGCGCGGGTCGCCATCGTGGAGGACCGGGCCGAGCACATTCTGGTCAAGGGCGGCCAGGTGGTGGGCGTCAAGGCCGAACACGGGTCCTACGACTGCGACGCCGTCATCCTCTGCACCGGCGGGGCGTCCTACCCCCTCACCGGCTCCACCGGGGACGGCTACGCCATGGCCGCCGAGCTGGGCCACACCATCCTGCCCTCCAAGCCCTCCCTCATCCCTTTAGTGACGGAGGGGGACGAGTGCCCCCGGATGCAGGGGCTGTCCCTGAAAAACGTGTCCCTCAAGGTGAAAAACCGGAAGGGGAAGGCCGTGTTTCAGGAGCAAGGGGAACTCCTGTTCACCCATTTCGGCCTCTCCGGCCCCCTGGTGTTGAGCGCCAGCGCCCACATGCGGGATTTCGAGGGGGACCACTACACGGTCTTTCTGGACCTGAAGCCCGCCCTGGACGAGCAGACCCTGGACCAACGGCTGATTCGGGAGTTCACCGACAACGCCAACCGGGCCTTCCACAACGTGCTGGATAAGCTGGTGCCCCGCCTGCTCATCCCCATCCTGGTGGAGCGCTCCGGCATCCCGTCGGACACCCCGGCCAACTCCATCACCAAGGGACAGCGCCGCCGGCTTTTGGAGCTGCTCAAGGGCCTGCGGTTTGAAATCAGCGGCCCCCGCCCGGTGGAGGAGGCCATCGTCACCAGCGGCGGGGTCAAGGTGTCCGAGGTGGACCCCAAGACCATGGCCTCCAAGCTGGTGCAAGGGCTTTTCCTTGCGGGGGAGCTGCTGGACGTGGACGCCTACACCGGCGGCTTCAACCTCCAAATCGCCTGGTCCACCGGCCACGCGGCAGGCGCCGGGGCGGCGGAATCGTAGGGGACACGCCCCCGGCCCATGACATTTTACCAGGAGGATTCAGTAGTATGGAGTTTAGAAGCATTGCCATCGACGGCCCCTCCGGCGCAGGGAAGAGCACCCTGGCCAAGCGGTGCGCCGAGGCGCTGGGCTTTTTATATGTGGACACCGGGGCCATCTACCGCACCCTGGGCCTCTTTGCCGTCCGCTGCGGCGCGGCCCCCGGAGACTGGAATGCCGTGGCACCGCTGCTGGACAGAGTCTCCCTCCGCTGGGACTACGGCCCCGACGGCCTTCAGCACATGTTCCTGGGAAATGAGGACGTGACCGAGGCCATCCGAATGCCGGAGGTCTCCCAATACGCCTCCGCCATTTCCGCCCTGCCCCAGGTCCGCGCCTTCCTGCTGGAGATGCAGCGGGACCTGGCCCGGACCCACAACGTGGTCATGGACGGCCGGGACATCGGCACCGTGGTCCTGCCCGGGGCAGACGTGAAGATTTTCCTCACCGCCTCCCCCGAGGCCCGGGCCCGGCGCCGCTGCGCCGAGCTGGCGGCCAGGGGCACCCCGGTGGACTACGCCACCGTCCTGGCCGACATCATCGCCCGGGACGAGCGCGACACCACCCGGGCGGCCGCCCCTCTCCGGCAGGCCCAGGACGCCGTGCTGGTGGACACCACCGCGCTGGACCTGGACCAGAGCCTGGAGGCCATTCTTTCCGCCGTCAGGAGGAAGCTGGAGCCATGAGAGCGTTCTATACCGTTTTTTACATCATCGTGGGCATTTTCTTCAACCTTGTCCACCCCTGCAAGGCCATTGGCCGGGAGCACATCCCCGACGGGGGCGTGCTGGTTTGCGGCAACCACACCGCCATGTCCGACCCTCTGTTCCTCTGCTACGCCTTCCGGCGCAAGCACCAACTGCGGCCTATGGCCAAGGCTGAACTGCTCCGGGTCCCGGTCATCGGCTGGGTCCTCAAGCACGTGGGGGTCTTCGGCGTAGAGCGGGGCAAGAGCGACGTGGGGGCCATCAAGCAGGCCATGAAGTACTTAAAAGAGGGGGAGAAGGTCCTTCTCTTCCCGGAGGGCACACGGGTCCACGAGGGGGAGGCGTCCGACGCCAAGAACGGCGCGGCCATGCTGGCCGTCCGCTGCGGCGTCCCCATCCTGCCCGTCTACGTGCCGGAGAAAAAGCGCTGGTTCCGCCGGACCACCGTGGTCATCGGCGAGCCATACACCCCCCAGGTGGCCGGGCGGAAGGGCACGGCGGAGGAGTACGACGCCATCACCGCCGACCTGATGGAGCGCATCCGCGCCCTGGGGGCCCTGGCCCAATGAGAGTGGAGCTTGCCAAGTCCGCCGGGTTCTGTTACGGCGTCAAGCGGGCGGTGGAGCTGGCCCTCCAGGCGGCGGGGGAGGGGCCCTGCTTCATGCTGGGTCCCGTCATCCACAACGACCACGTCACCAAACTGCTGGAACAAAAAGGCGTGCGGTGCGTCCAAACCGCAGAGGAGGTCCCGGCGGGGGCCGCCGTCATCCTCCGCTCCCACGGGGAGGCCAAGGCCGTCCACCAGACGCTGGCGGCCAGGGGCTGCCGCATCGTGGACGCCGCTTGTCCTAACGTCACCCGCATCCACGAGCTGGTCCGCCGGGCCGGGGAGGCCGGGCGGCAGAGCGTCATCATCGGCGCGCCCGACCACCCGGAGGTCCGGGCCATCGCGGGCTGGTGCCCCAATCCTGTTGTGCTGGACGGGCCGGAGGCCCTGGAGGGGTGGCTGGCGGAGCACCCGGAGACCCGGGAGCAGCCCCTCACCCTGGTCTGCCAGACCACCTCCACCAGAAAAATTTGGGACCCGTGTATAGAAAAAGCAAAAAAAGAGTGTACAAACGCTGAAATTTTTGATACAATATGTAGCGCTACACATATCAGACAGTCGGAGGCCCAGGAACTGGCGCGCCGCTGTGACGCCATGATCGTCGTCGGTGACCGGAAGAGCTCCAACACGAAGCGGCTGGCGGAATTGTGTCGCGGGCTCTGCCCCACGGTGGTCGCCATCGAGGGGGCGGACGAGCTGGACCCGGCCCCGTTCCGCGGTCTGGCCTGTGTCGGAATCACCGCGGGCGCTTCCACGCCCGGGTGGATTATAAAGGAGGTCTATGACAAAATGAGCGACGAAATCATGGAGATCGAGGAATCCTTCGCTGAACTGCTGGAGAAATCGATCAAAACTTTAAATAGTGGGGAGAAGGTCACCGGCATCGTCACCGAGATCACGCCGACGGAGATCTACGTGGACCTGGGCACCAAACATGCCGGTTACCTGGCCATTTCCGAGCTGACCGACGACCCCACTGTGAAGGTGGAGGACCTGGTCAAGGTCGGCGACGAGATCGAGACCTTCGTCATGCGCGTCAACGACGCGGAGGGCGTGGTCACCCTGTCCAAGAAGCGCCTGGACACCGTGAAGAGCTGGGACGACGTGGCCCAGGCCCAGGAGGACGGCACCGTCGTCGAGGGCGTCATCACCGAGGAGAACAAGGGCGGCGTCGTGGCTTCCGTCAAGGGCGTGCGCGTGTTCATCCCCGCCTCCCAGACCGGCCTGCCCCGTGAGGCCGCCATGAGCGAGCTTCTGAAGAAGAAGGTCCGCATGAAGATCACCGAGGTCAACCGCGCCCGCCGCCGCGTGGTGGGTTCCATCCGCGCCGTGGAGCAGGCCGAGCGCGCCGAGAAGTCCGCCGCCGTGTGGGAGGGCATTGAAGAGGGCAAGAAGTACCACGGCACCGTGAAGTCCCTCACCTCTTACGGCGCCTTCGTGGACATCGGCGGCGTGGACGGCATGGTCCACATCTCGGAGCTGTCCTGGTCCCGCATCAAGCACCCCTCCGAGGTGGTGAAGGTGGGCGACGAGGTGGACGTGTACGTCATCTCCTTTGACCCCGAGAAGAAGAAGATCTCCCTGGGCATGAAGGACCGCGGCCAGGACCCCTGGGCCGTGTTCACCGGCAAGTACGGCGTGGGCGACACCGCCAACGTGAAGGTGGTCAAGCTGATGACCTTCGGCGCCTTCGCCGAGATCGTCCCCGGCGTGGACGGCCTGATCCATATCTCCCAGATCGCCGACCACCGCATTGACAAGCCCGGCGACGTGCTGAGCGAGGGCCAGATGGTGGACGTGAAGATCACCGACATCGACATGGACCACAAGAAGGTCTCCCTGTCCATCCGCGCCCTGCTGGAGGACGCCCAGGCCGCCTACGAGGACGACATGGCCGCCGACGACAGCGCTCCCGCCATCGTGGCCACCTCCGACTCTGAGGGCACCGAAGTGGCCCCCGGCGCCGACGAGGCGTAAAAAGCATATGAAAACCCCTGCTTCCGCCATGGAAGCAGGGGTTTTTTACATATTTTTGTGCATCATTTTACCCGGCCTTGCCTTGCAATGCAAGATCAAATGTATTATAATAGACTCGTTCGTTAGATTTGTCAATACCCTTTTTGTTCTGCTGGGAGGTGGATATCATGTTTCAGGTAGGAGATAAGATCGTGCATCCGATGCACGGTGCCGGCGTGGTGGACAGTATCGTCACGCAAAAGGTAAACGGTGTAGTCCGGGATTACTATATCCTCAAGCTGCCGGTGGGGGGCATGCTGGTCATGATACCCACGGAGAGCAGCGACGAGATCGGCGTCCGGCCCGTGGTGGGCAAGGCCGAATCGGACCGCCTGTTGGACGCCATGGGCGACATTGAGGTGGATATGACCCAGAACTGGAACCGCCGCTACCGGGAGAACATGCTGCGCATCAAGAGCGGCGACCTGCTGGAGGTGGCCCGGGTGGTCAAGGGTCTGATGATTCGAGACGGGGACCGGGGCCTGTCCACCGGGGAGCGGAAGATGCTCCACTCCGCCAAGCAGATTTTGATTTCCGAGCTGGTCCTGTCCCAGAATATCAGCTACGAGGATGTGGAGGCGCGTATCAATACCGCCCTGGCCTAATAGACTATAAGAACAACCCAAAAAGGAGCCGCCAGGCTCCTTTTTTGTGAAGGAGAGACCGCCAATGCCGCTGTTCGGACGCAAGAAGAAGCCCTCCGGCCCCCGGTGTTCCGCCGTGGTGCCCGCCGCCGGGTCCGCCACCCGGATGGAGGGCATGGACAAGATATTGATGAACCTGGGGGACTACCCAGTGCTGGTCCGCACCCTGCGGGCCCTCACCGACTGTCCCTATATCCAGGAAATCGTGGTGGTCACCCGGGAGGACATGATCGTCCCGGTGAGCCAGCTCTGCAAGGACTTCGAGCTGGACAAGGTCACCCATATCGTGGTGGGCGGGGCCACCCGCACCCAATCCGTCCTCAACGGCATCCGGGAGACCGACCCGGAGGCCGAGCTCATCGCTATCCACGACGGCGCCCGCCCCTTCGTCACCCAGGCGGTGCTGGAGGAGGTCATCCTCAAGGCCGCCCAGTGCGCCGCCGCCGCCCCGGCCGTCCCCGTCACCGACACGGTGAAGCGGGCCAGCGGCGGCGTGGTGGAGGCCACCCTAGACCGGGACACCCTCTTCGCCGTCCAGACCCCCCAGGTCTTTGAGGCGTCCCTCATCAAAGCCGCCCTCACCAAGGCCCTGGAGGACGGGGCCGCCCTCACCGACGACTGCGCCGCCGTGGAGCGGCTGGGCATGACGGTCTGCCTCACCCAGGGGGAGCGGGAGAACATCAAGCTCACCACCCCGGCGGACCTGGACCTGGGCCTGGGGATTCTGAACGGAAGGGGGGAGTTCGTATGAGAATCGGCCACGGCTACGACGTCCACCGCCTCACCGCGGGACGGAAGCTGATCCTGGGCGGGGTGGAGGTCCCCTTCGACCGGGGCCTGCTGGGCCACTCCGACGCCGACGTCCTCACCCACGCCGTCATGGACGCCCTCCTTGGGGCCGCCGGGCTGGGGGACATCGGCAAGCATTTCCCGGACACCGACCCGGCCTACGCCGGCGCGTCCAGCCTGCTGCTGCTGGACCACGTCATGGACCTGCTGGGGCGAAACGGCTGGCGGCTGGGCAATCTGGACGCCACCCTCCTGGCCCAGCAGCCCAAGCTGGCCCCTTACATCCCTCAGATGCGCCGGAACCTGGCCCTCCACCTGTGGGTCCCCACGGACCAGGTCAACGTAAAGGCCACCACCGAGGAGGGCTTGGGCTTCACCGGCAGGGGAGAAGGCATGGCCGCCCACGCGGTGGTCCTGCTGGAACATGCAGAATAAGGAATGAAGGACGGGGGCTGCGCGATTTCCGCGCGGCCCCCGTCCTTTATTCTCAATTCTCCATTCTCAATTACCCCCTCCGTTCCCAATCCCCGCCCGGCGGCATACACTGTTCCAGAGAGGAGTGTCATGCCAATGGTTTATTATCTGATCGTCTGCCGGTCGCTGACCTATGCCCAGCGGACGGCTGCCGTTTTGGAGCGCGCGGGCATCACTGCCCGTATTCTCCGCTCTCCCAAAAGCATCGCCGGTGAGGGGTGCAGCCACGCGGTAAAGGTGTCCGAACGCCGCCTGGCTGACGCGCTTGTCCTCCTCAACCGTGCCGAGCTGAAGCCTAAAAAGGTCTATATCACGGAGGCGGACGGCACGTACCGCGAGGTGGGGCTATGATCTACCTGGACAGCGCCGCCACCACCCTGCAAAAGCCGGCCGCCGTGGCCCGGGCCTCGGCCCACGCCATCAACCACATGGCCAGCCCCGGCCGGGGAAGCCACGCCAGCGCCATGCTGGCGGCGGACACGGTATTCGCCTGCCGGGAGGCCGCCGCCGACCTGTTCCACGTGGAGGAGCCTGACGACGTGGTCTTCACCATGAACGCCACCCACGGGCTGAATATCGCCATCAAATCCATCGTCCATCCGGGGGATACCGTTCTGATTTCCGGCTACGAGCACAACGCCGTCACCCGGCCCCTGAACGCCATCCCCGGCGTCACCGTCAAGGTGGCCGCCTCCCGGCTCTTCGACCCCGCCGGTATGCTGGCCGACTTCGACCGCCAGTTGACGGGCGAGGTCTCCTGCGTGATATGCAACCACGTGTCCAACGTGTTCGGATATGTGCTTCCGGTGCAGGAGATTTCCGCCCTCTGCGCCCGCCGTGGGGTCCCCTTTATCCTGGACGCCTCCCAGTCCGCCGGCGCCCTGACCGTCCATATGGACGAATTAAAGGCCGCCTTCATCGCCATGCCCGGCCACAAGGGGCTCTATGGCCCCCAGGGCACGGGCATCCTGCTGTGCGGCCACGAGACCACCCCCATCCTCCAGGGCGGCACCGGGTCGGTCTCCGCCCTTCAGGAGATGCCGGACTTCCTGCCCGACCGACTGGAGGCGGGGACCCACAACGTCGCCGGCGTCGCCGGTCTGCTGGAGGGCATCAAGTTCGTCCAGAGCCGGACCCCCGAGACCATCCTGAACCACGAGCGGTTCCTCACCGCCCAGTGCGCCGAGGCCCTGGACGCCATCCCCGGCGTCACCGTCTACGCCGCCCCCCGGCTGTTCTGTCAGGCAGGGGTCCTGTCCTTCCAGGTCCGGGGCGTGGACTGCGAGGAGGTGGGGGAGCGGCTGGGCGACGCGGGCATCGCGGTCCGGGCCGGTCTCCACTGCGCCCCGCTGGCCCACCACTCCGCCGGGACCTTTGACTCCGGCACGGTCCGGGCCAGCTTTTCCGCCTTCAACAGCCGCCAGGAGGTGGCCCCCTTTGCCGAGGCTGTGGCCCGTCTGGTCCGGCGCGGCTAATCAGATATTTTCGTTGCGAGGGCGCGTGGTTCTTCACCACGCGCCCTCGCGCTAGCGTGTCAAAAGGTGGCTGATGCTCCCGGCGGGGCGGGGAAGCGCGAGGGGGCGGCAGCCCGCCTCGCGTGGGATCGAATGCCCCCCAACGGCTGCGGCCGATGGGGCGAGCGAAGCGAGGACTTATCCGGTGGCAAGCCGCCGGATAAGTATCGGCATTTTTAGAGGGTGCGCGGTTCTCCGCCGCGCGCCCTCGCGCTCTTTTTTTCTGCCGGAATCTATAAAATTAAGGGAAAATTCATATCCCTATGCCTTGCCATTTCCCGGGCGATAAAGTATAATAAATCAGATAAGGGACCGGCGGCATATGTCGCCCGGCCGCGCACTCTAACAGGTAGGAGTCTGGGACATGGGTGAATTCCTTGCGTTCCTGATTGGTTACATCAGGATGATCTCGTTCAACGATATACTGGACATCGCCATCTGCGCCTATATCGTCTACCGGGTCCTCCTGTTGGTGCGCCGGAGCCGGGGGGCGCAGGTGGCCAAGGCCATCGTCCTGCTGCTGGTGGCCCTGGGCCTGTTTACGTTCCTCAAGCTGCGGGTCATGAACTTTGTCCTGGGCAAGGCGGTGGAGTGGGGCGTTCTGGCCCTCATCATCATCTTCCAGCCGGAGATACGCCGCTTCCTGGAGCAGCTGGGCAGCAGCAGCTTGGGCGACATGTTCAACCGGGAGGAGGCGCCGCCGGACCTGGAGACCGCCATCACCGAGACCGTGGCGGCCTACACCTCGCTGTCCAAGGACAAGGTGGGGGCGCTGATGGTCTTTGAGCGGAAGGTGGCCCTGGACGACATCATCAAGACCGGCACCATGCTGGACTCCACCGTGGCCGCCGAACTGCTGAAAAACCTCTTCTGGAACAAGGCCCCCCTCCACGACGGGGCGGTCATCGTCCGGAACGGACATATCGTGGGGGCCGGGTGCGTCCTGCCCCTGTCGGGGAACACCAACCTGTCCCGGGACCTGGGCATGCGCCACCGGGCTGGCATCGGCATGAGCGAGAACTCCGACGCGGTGGTGGCCATCGTCTCCGAGGAGACCGGCTCCATCTCCGTGGCCGTGGGCGGCATGCTTAAGCGCCATCTGGCCCCCGAAACTCTGGAGCGGTTGCTGCGCAACGAGCTGATGCCGGAGCCGGAGCCGCCGAAGCCCTTCAAGCTGGGCACGCTATTCAAGACGAAAAAAGGTGACGAAGCCGATGGGGAAGAAGTTTACAGAAAGTAGAGCCTTCAATATCATCCTGTCCATCCTCATCGCCTTGGGCCTGTGGGTGTACGTGACCACCATCGTCAACGACGAGGGCATCGCTCCGGTGCGGAACCTCCCCGTCACGGTGCTGGGGGAGGACGTGCTCAGCAGCAAGGGGCTGATGATCGACCCCGGCGTCAAGCTGACCGTCAACCTCCGCCTCACCGGCAGCCGGACCGCCCTGGCTAACATCACGTCCAGCGTGTCGGAGAACGTGACCGCCACCATCGACGTCTCCTCCGTCAACGAGGCGGGCAGCTACGAGCTGCCCGTCAAGGTCAATATCAAGAACACTCTGGCCGCCGGGTCTGTGGCCGTAGAGAACAAGAACGCCTTGACCCTCACCGTGTCGGTGTCCACCATGCTGGAAAAGACGCTGGAGGTCCGCACCGCCTTTACCGGCTCCGTGCCGGAGGGCTACCGCAGCAACACCGCCGAGATCACCCCCTCCACCATCCAGATACAGGGGCCGGAGTCGCTGGTCAGCCAAATCCAATACGCCAGGGTCAACATCGACGGTCAGGGCCTCACCAAGACCTTCAGCGGCGATTTGAGCTTCGACTACGTCACCGCCGAGGGGCAGAAGGTGGTAAGCGCCGACATCGTGTCCAACGTGGACACCGTCAATGTCATCCTGCCCATCGTCAAGACCCTGGACGTGCCCCTGGACGTGGAGTTCGCCTACGGCGGCGGCATCACAAAGGAGAATTTCGACCGCTACGTGACCTACACCATCGAGCCGGCCTCCATCCAGGTCTCCGGCGACGAGGCCGACGTGGACCCCCTGGAGTCCATGTCCATCAAGCTTGGGACCGTCATTGACCTGGCCTCCTTCGCCGAGAGCCAGACCTACCAGATTCCCATCGCCCTGGACCCCGGCCTCACCAACGACAGCGGCATCAGCCAGGCCACCGTCACCGTGAAGATCAGCGGTCTGGAGACCAAGGTTTTGGAGACGCAGAACATCGACGTCATCAACGTCCCGGACCCCTACACCGCGTCGGTGGTGACCCAGTCCCTTCAGGTCAAGGTCCGCGGACCTTCCGACACCCTGGCCGACATCGACGGCTATCAGCTTCGGGCCGTGGTGGACCTGAAGGATGAATCCCTCCGCAAGGCCCAGTTCCCCTTCCAGGCCAAGCTCTATCTGGACGGCGACGAGTCCTGCGGCGTCATCACCGGCAAGAACGACTATATCGTGGTCGTCAACATCGAATAGCGCATAGGAGATACCAAATGACACAGACAGCACAAGTCAAGCAAGTTCTATCCTCCGGCGTGGCCCAGGTGGCCGTGGTCCGCCAGGGGGCCTGCAGCCACGACTGCGGCAAGTGCGGCGGCTGTTCCACCGCCGCCATGCCCACCGTCACCGCCTGGGCGGACAACCCCCTGGGCGCACGGGAGGGTGAGGTGGTCACCGTGGAAACGGCCAACGCCCAGCTTTTGGGCGTGATGGCCTTCGTCTACCTGGTCCCCATGATCTTTCTCATCGCCGGGTACGCCGTGGCTCAGAGCTTCGGCCTCACCACCGGGCTGTGCATCTTGGTGGGCGCGGCCTGCTTCGCCCTCAGTCTGGTCCTGATTTTGATGCTGGACCGGTACCTAAAGCGGACCAAGACCCTGCAGTTCAAAATCGTCTCCGTTCAGGGCCGCTGATGTTCGGCTACGTGCTCCCCCTGCGGGGAGAACTCAAGGTCCGGGAGCTGGAGTCCTATCAGGCCGCCTACTGCGGTCTCTGCCACGCGCTGGGCCGCCGCTGCGGCTTCCTCTCCCGGTTCATCCTGAACTACGATTTCGCCTTCCTTGCCATGCTCCTCGCCCCGGAGGGGGACGAGCCCGACCTGGGCAAAAAGCGCTGTATCGCCTGTCCCCTCCGGGGCAAGACGGTCTGCCGCTCCGGCACCCACTACGATGTGGCCGCCGACGAGAGCGTGGTCCTGACCTATTGGAAGCTTCGGGACAACGTCCAGGACGCCACCTTCTGGCGGGGCCTGCCCGCCCGGTTCCTGTCCCTGTGCCTTCGCCCGGCCTACCGCAGGGCGGCCCGCCGCTGCGGGGCCTTCGACCGCTCCGTCGCCGACAGTTTGAAGGAACTGCGCGCCCTGGAACAGGCTGGTTCGCCCTCCCTGGACCGCACGGCGGACACCTTCGCCCGCCTCCTCCAGGCCGCCGCCCCCGCCACGGACCGGCCGGAGCGGGACCGCACCCTGGGCCAGCTTCTCTACCACGTGGGCCGCTGGATCTATCTGGTGGACGCCTGGGACGACCTGGCCGAGGACCGGGCCTCCGGCGGCTACAACCCTCTGCTGACCCGCTACCCCGACGGCCCGGCGGGCCACCGGGAGGACCTGCGGCTAACTCTGAAGCACTCCCTGAATCTGGCGGTGTCCGCGGCCAACCTCACCGATTTCGGCCACTGGAACGGCATCATCCTGAATATCCTCTGTCTGGGCCTCCCAGGTGTGGAGGAGGCCGTCTTTTCCGGCGTGTGGCGGCAGATGAAAAAAGCAAGTAGGAGAACGAGACATGAACGATCCGTATAGCGTCCTGGGCATCAGCCCCAACGCCAGCGATGAAGAGGTCAAGCGGGCCTACCGGGAGCTGGCCCGGAAATACCATCCGGACAACTACCAGAACAACCCCCTGGCCGACCTGGCCGAGGAGAAGATGAAGGAGGTCAACGAGGCCTACGACGCCATCAACAAGATGCGCGCCGGCGGCGGCTCGTCGGCCTACCAGGGCGCCTATCAGCAGCAGGGGAGCTACCAGTACCAGCAGCAGAGCCGCGGCTCCTCCAGCCCCATCTACGCCCAGGTCCGCCAGTCCATCAACCTGGGCAATCTGGCCCAGGCGGAGCAGCTGCTTCAGTCCGCCCCCCAGCAGAATGCCGAGTGGCACTTTCTCATGGGCTCCATCGCCTACCGCAAGGGCTGGCTGGACGAGGCCATGCAGCAGTTCCAGATCGCCGTCAACATGGAGCCCGCCAACCCGGAGTACCGCCAGGCCTACCAGATGATGGCCCAGGGCGGCCAGGCCTACCGCCCCTCCGGCTACGACGCGGGCATGGCCTCCTCCTGCGACTGCTGCACCACCATGCTCTGCATGCAGTGCCTCTGCGGCGGCTGCGGGCGCTAGGGCCATGAAAAAGAACCCCCTCAGCGCCCGGCTGGTGGCCCTCACCGCCGTGCTGGCCGCCCTGTCTCTGGTATTCCTCTACGTGTCCTGCATGGTCCCCACGGGCCGCATGGGTGTGGTGGCCGTGGCGGGGTTGCTCCCCGCCGCCGCCGTGGTCTCCGCCGGTCCCGCCGCCGGGGCCCTCTGCTACGCCGGAACCGGCTTGCTGGCCCTCATTCTCCTGCCCGACAAGGGCAACGCCCTGTTGTATCTGCTCTTTTTCGGCGTTTATCCGCTGGTAAAATACGCCGTGGAGCGCCTGCGCAGGCTGCCGCTGGAGCTGGTGCTCAAACTGGCCTTTTTCAACGCCGCGTTCAGCCTCTTCTGGTTCGCCCTGCGGGCGGTGTTCCTGGCCGCCCTCCCGGTGGGGGATTGGGCCACGTGGCTGCTCTACCTGGGCGGAAACGCGGTCTTTCTGGTCTACGACTTCGGCTTCACCAAGCTCATCGGCTTCTATATCGCCCGTATCGATAAGCCCCTGCGCAAGGGGCGCGCCTAACGATTCAAATGAGGAAAGGGGGGACCGTCCTTGGTCCGCAGTATGACTGGCTACGGCAGGGGAGAGGCGGTCCTGAACGGGCGCTCCATCACGGTGGAGCTGCGCTCGGTCAATAACCGCTATCTGGACTGCACCGTCAAAATGCCCCGCATGTACGTATTCGCCGAGGACGCCATCAAGTCCCGGGTTCAATCCGGCCTCTCCCGGGGGAAGGTGGACGTCTTCGTCACCATTGATTCCTCCGCCGCCGAGCAGGTCACCGTCACCTTGAACCGCCCGGTGGCCGACGCCTACCACGCCGCCCTCCTGACCATGAAGGAGACCTACGGCCTCGCCGACGAGCCCAACCTGGGCCTGCTGTCCCGGTTCCCCGACGTGTTCCTGGTGGAGAAGGCCAAGGAGGACGTGGAGGCCGTGGCCGCCGACATCTGCGCCGTGCTGGACCAGGCCATCGCCGACTTCAACACCATGCGGGAGCGGGAGGGGGCCAAGCTCAAGGCCGATGTCCTCGACCGGGCCGGGACCATCGAGTCCCTCACCGCCCTGGTGGAGGAGCAGACCCCCAAGACAGTGGCAGAATACCGGGCCCGTTTGGAGGCTAAAATGAAGGAAGTCCTCCAGAACACCCAGCTGGACGAGTCCCGCATCCTCACCGAGGCCGCCCTTTTCGCCGACAAGGTGGCCGTGGACGAGGAGACCGTCCGCCTGCGCAGCCACCTCTCCCAGCTCCGCACCCTCCTGGACCAGGACGGCCCCGTGGGCCGGAAGCTGGACTTCCTCATCCAGGAGTTCAACCGGGAGGCCAATACCATCGGCTCCAAGTGCAACGACATCGAGACCTCCCGCCACGTCATCGACATCAAGGCGGAAATCGAAAAGATTCGGGAGCAGATACAGAACCTGGAGTAAGGCGGAGGCGCAAAAGAGATGAAGCTAATCAATATCGGCTTTGGCAATCTGGTCTCGGCCGACCGGCTGGTGGCCGTGGTCAGCCCGGAGTCGGCCCCTATCAAACGGATGATACAGGAGGCCCGGGAGCGGGGCGTCCTCATTGACGCCACCTACGGCCGCAAGACCAAGGCCGTTCTGGTCATGGACAGCGACCATATCGTCCTCTCCGCCCTCCCGCCCGACACCGTGGCGGGGCGGTTGGCCGGCAAGGAGACCGCCGCGGCAGAGGAGGTGGAGGACTGATGGCGCTGAAAAAGAAGGCCAAGGGCCAGCTTATCGTCCTCTCCGGCCCCTCCGGCGTGGGCAAGAGTACCGTGATTTCCGAACTTTTGGGCCAGCGGGACATGTACTTCTCCGTCTCCTTCACCACCCGGCAGCCCCGGGTAGGCGAGGCCGACGGCGTCAACTACAACTTCGTGGGCCGGGACGAGTTCGAGCGCATGATCGCCAACGGCGAGCTGCTGGAACACGCGGAGTACGTGGGCAACTACTACGGCACCTCCCTCAAGGTCATTGAGGATAAGCGCTCCGCCGGTATCGACGTGCTGCTGGACATCGAGGTCCAGGGCGCGGCCACGGTTCGGGCCAAGTGCCCCGACGCGGTCCTGATTTTCATTATTCCCCCCTCCTTCGAGGAGCTCTCCCGCCGCCTCCACAAGCGGAATACCGACGGGGAAGAGGTCATTGCCGGCCGCCTCCAGAAGGCCAGGGAAGAATATAAGCAGATCCCCAACTACGACTACCTGGTGGTCAACGACACCGTGTCCGAGGCGGCGGGGGAGATCATCTCCATCCTCCTGGCCGAGGACTGCCGCACCAAAAACCGCCTCCACCTGGTAGAGGGGGTCTGACCCCCGTCCCCGCCCGCAGGCGGAATTGTCCATTCTCAATTCAAAAGGAGTTGTTCTCTATGATGCTCTATCCCGCCATGAAGGACCTTTTGCAGCAGGTGCCCAGCCGCTATCAGTTGGTGAACGTGGTGGCCCACCGGGCCCGCCAGATCGCCGCCGACGCCGACGAGCAGGGCTACCCCCTCAACGACAAGCCGGTGTCCCTGGCCATCCAGGAGATCGCCGACGGCAAGGTGGACCTGACGGTCCCCGCGCAGTAACACAGAGACCCTGAAAGGGCAAGTGCCGGCTGTTTCGTCCGGCGCTTGCCTTTTGTGGACGAAGGAGGGATTGGGTATGGCTGAGGTCTCTGTGGCGCGGGTGGCTCTGGCAAACGCCACCTACGCCATCGACAAGCCTTACGACTACCTGATTCCCGCCCCCCTGGCGGACCGGGTGGCCCCCGGCGTCCGGGTCATGGTCCCCTTCGGGGCGGGCAACCGCCGGTCCGAGGGGCTGGTCCTGGCCGTCACAGAGGGACCGGCGGTGGGGAAGCGGCTGAAGGCCATCCTCTCCGCCCTGGACGACGCCCCCGTGCTGGACGCCGAGGGGGTCAAGCTGGCCCTCTGGATGCGGGAGCGGTTCTTCTGCACCGTCTACGACGCGGCCAGGGCCATGCTGCCCGCCGGGCTGTGGTTCTCCCTCCAGGACAGCTACCGCATCGCCCCCGGCGTGGACCGGGCCGCCTCCTACGAAGCGGCGGGCCGGTCGGACCACGCCAAGCGCCTGCTGGACGTGGTGTGGGCCAACGGCGGCAGCGCCGAGCTGGGCCAAATCCGCACCGCCTTCGGCGACAAGGACCCCAACCCGGCCCTCAAGCTCCTCACCGAGGGCGGTATCCTGACCCTGGAGACCAGCGCCAGCCGGGGCGTGGGGGACAAGACCGAGCAGGTGGCCGCCCTGGCCATGCCCGCCGAGGAGGCCCTGGCCCTGGTGGCCCCCAAGCGCAAGACCGGCCCCCTGCGCTATGCCGTGGTGGAACTGCTCTGCGGCGTGGGTAGCGCGTCCTCCAAGGAGATTTGCTATTTCACCGGCGCATCCTCCGCCACCCTGCGCTCCCTGGCGAAAAGCGGCATTCTCACCCTGGAAAAGCGGGAGGTCCTCCGCCGGGTCAAGGTGGAGCCGGTGGAGCCCGCCCCCATGCCCACGCTGAATTCCCAGCAGCAGGCGGCCTTTGACGCCCTGGACGGCCTGGCCCGGTCCCCGGACCCGGCCGTGGCTCTGCTCTACGGGGTCACGGGCAGCGGCAAAACCTCGGTGTACCTCCGCCTGATCCAGTCCTGCCTGGACCGGGGGCAGACCGCCCTGGTCCTGGTGCCGGAGATCGCCCTCACCCCCCAGCTCCTGCACCTCTTCACCTCCCACTTCGGGGAGGCCATCGCCGTCCTCCACAGCTCCCTACGGGCGGGGGAGCGGTACGACGAGTGGAAGCGGGTCCGCGCCGGAAAGGCCAGGGTGGTCCTGGGTACCCGGTCCGCGGTGTTCGCCCCCCTGCAAAACCTGGGTCTGCTCATTCTGGACGAGGAGCAGGAGACCACCTACAAATCGGAAAATACCCCCCGGTATCACGCCCGGGATGTGGCGAAATACCGCTGCGCCCGGTGCGGGGGCCTGCTGGTGCTGGGCTCTGCCACCCCGTCCGTGGAGACCATGCACCTGGCTGAGACCGGGGTCTATCATAAGTTCACCCTCTCCCGCCGCTACAACGAGCGCGCCCTGCCCGGCGTCTACATCGCCGACATGAAGGACGAGCTGCGGAATGGGAACAATACCTCCATCAGCGCCCTGCTCCGCCGGGAGCTGGAGGCCAACCTGGAGCGGGGGGAGCAGAGCATCCTCTTCCTCAACCGCCGGGGGGCCAGCCGCATGGTCTCCTGCGGGGAGTGCGGCGAGGTGCCCACCTGCCCCCGCTGCTCGGTCCACCTTACCTACCACTCGGCCAACGGCCGCCTGATGTGCCACTACTGCGGCCACTCCGAGCGCCTGCCGGAGGCCTGCCCGTCCTGCGGCGGGGAACTGAACTTCATCGGCACCGGCACCCAGCGGGTCCAGGAGGAGCTGGAGGCCCTTTTTCCCGGCGTGGAAGTCCTCCGCATGGACACAGACACCGTCACCGCCACCCAGTCCCACGAGGCCCTGCTCTCCCGGTTTCAGAAGAAGAAGGTCCCCATCCTGGTAGGGACCCAGATGGTGGCCAAGGGCCTGGACTTTGAGAACGTGACCCTGGTGGGGGTCATCGCCGCCGACCTGGCCCTCTACGTGGACTCCTTCCGGGCCCCGGAGCGGACCTTTTCCCTCCTGACCCAGGTGGTGGGCCGGGCCGGGCGGGGGGAGAAGGCGGGGCGGGCCGTCATTCAGACCTACACCCCCGACAACGAGGTCATTCGCTATGCCGCCGCCCAGGACTATGACAGCTTTTTCGAGGAGGAGATCGGCATGCGCCGCCGGACCGGCGCGCCGCCCTTCCGGGACCTCTTCGTCCTTACCGCCTCCGGCCTGGACGAGGCGGCGGTCCTGCGGACCTGTATGCGCCTGCGCCACGGCCTGGAATCCTGGCTGTCCCGGCCGGACTACGCCGCCCTGGCCCCGGAACTCCTCGGCCCCGCCCCGGCGGCGGTGGCCAAGGTCAACAACCGCTACCGCTACCGGCTCACCCTGCGCAGCCGGAATACCAAAGAGATTCGCGCCCTGCTGGCCCATCTGCTTTGTGCGGCGGGGGCCGATAAGGAAAACCGCGGCGTCTCCGTCTTTGCCGACGTGAATCCCTATGACTAATCAGCCTTCCCTGGGGGAAGGTGGCCCGAAGGGCCGGATGAGGGGAACGCCCCCATTGAAAACACAAGGAGGAATACAACCATGGCACTTCGCACCATCCTGACCGATAAGGACCCCGTTCTGCGCAAGCCCTCCCGCCCCGTCACCAACTTCGATGGCCGGCTGGCCGACCTGCTGGACGATTTGAAGGAGACCCTGGACCACGCCGGCGGGGCCGGTCTGGCCGCCCCCCAGGTGGGCATCCTGCGCCGCTGCGTCATCGTGGTGGACGAGAACGACGAGATGCTGGAGCTGGTGAACCCCGAGATCATCCAGCGCTCGGAGGACATCCAGGACGGTTTTGAGGGCTGCCTCAGCGTCCCCGGCATGTGGGGCATGGTGGAGCGGCCCATGCACGTGAAGGTCCGGGCCCAGGACCGCCACGGCGAGACCTTCGAGGCCGAGGGCAGCGCCATGGTGGCCCGCTGCTTCTGCCACGAGATCGACCACCTGGACGGCCACCTCTTCACCGAGCTCACCGACCACCTCTACACCCAGGAGGAGCTGGACGACCTGCTGGAGGCCCAGGAGGCGAAGCGCAAGTGAGGATTCTTTTTATGGGCACCCCCGATTTCGCCGTGCCCTCCCTCTGCGCCCTGGTGGCGGCGGGGCACACGCTCTGCGGGGTATTCACCCAGCCCGACAAGCCAAAAAACCGGGGGATGAAGCTCCAGGCAAGCCCTGTCAAGGAGTTTGCCCTTGCGGAAAGCATCCCGGTTTTCCAGCCCCTGAAGATGCGGGACGGGGAGGCCATGGGCCACGTCCGGGACCTGGACCCGGAGCTCATCGTGGTGGCGGCCTACGGCCGCATCCTGCCCGACGACATCCTGGCCTACCCCAAGCACGGCTGCATCAACGTCCACTCGTCCCTGCTGCCCAAGTACCGGGGGGCGGCCCCCATCAACTGGGCCATCCTCAACGGGGAGGCTGAGACCGGCGTGACCATCATGCACATGGCCTCCGAGCTGGACGCCGGGGACATCATCGCCCAGGCCGCCACCCCCATTGGCCCCGACGAGACCGCCCCGGAACTCTTTGTCCGTCTGGCCGAGCTGGGCGCCGACGCGCTGGTGAAGGCCGTCTTCGAGATTGAAACGGGGACCGCCGCCCGCACGCCCCAGGACCACGCCAGGGCCACCTACGCCCCCATGCTGGGCCGGGAGCTGTCCCCCATGGACTGGCACAAGACCGCCCAGCAGCTCCACGATCAGGTCCGGGGGCTGCTGCCCTGGCCCGCCGCCACGGCGGAATTTGCCGGGGTGCGGTGTAAAGTGGTTTCAACTGCCCCCATTTTGGGGGAAAACACGTCAAAAACGCCCGGTTCGGTGGTCAGAACAGGCCCGGAGGGCATCGTTATGGCCTGTGAAAATGGGACGCTTTTGTGCATTCAAGCCCTCCAGCCCGACGGCAAAAAGCCCATGAAAGCCGCCGATTTCCTCCGCGGGCACCCCATCCAAATCTAGTATGAAAGGGTGAGTAATATGGCCGGAAACCCCCGTGAAGTCGCGCTTTTGACCCTCTCCGCCTGCGAAAAGCAGGGGGCCTGGTCCGACCTCGCCCTGAACAAGCATATCCATGCCGCCGCACTGGACAGCCGGGACGCCGCGTTGGCCACAAAACTGTGCTTTGGCGTACTCCAAAACCGCATTTTATGCGATTATTACCTTCAAAAGTTCTCGACTGTCCCCTTGGAGCGCATGGAGAACAAGGTCCTCAACGCCCTCCGCCTCGCCGTCTACCAGATGGCATTTCTCACCAAAATCCCCACCAGCGCCGCGGTGAATGAGTCGGTGAATTTGGCGAAAAAGTGCAGCAAAAACCCAAGAAGCCCCGCCTTGGTCAATGGGATACTCCGAGCCGTGGCCCGGAGCCTGGACCACCTGCCCACCATCGAAACATCGGACGCCGCCGCCTACTTCTCCATTAGGTACAGCCACCCCCTGTGGCTGGTGGAGGCCTTTTTGTCGCAATTGGGCCCCGCGGAGACGGAGCGGCTCCTGGCCGCCGACAACGGTGAGCCGCCCACGGTAGCCCAGGTGAACACCACCAGGGCTACCGCGGCCCAGGCCCTGGAATCCCTTCTGGCCGAAGGGGCCAAGGCCGCGCCCCACCCCTGGCTGCCCGACTGCATCACCCTCACCGGCGGTGGCGATTTGGAGCGCCTGACCGCCTTCCGGGACGGGCTTGTCTACATCCAGGACGCCGCCGCCAAGCTGGCGGTGCTGGCCGCCGCCCCGGAGCCGGGGATGCGGGTGCTGGATGCCTGCGCCGCCCCAGGCGGCAAGTCCTTTGCCGCCGCCATCGCCATGGGCGGCAGGGGAGAGGTGGTCTCCTGCGACATCCACCCCCACAAGAAAAAGCTCATCGACGCCGGCGCCCAGCGTCTGGGGCTGACCGCCATCCGCTCCGCCGTCCTGGACGGGAAGGTCCGCCGGGAGGACATGGTGGGGGCCTTTGACCTGGTCATGGCCGACGTGCCCTGCTCCGGGCTGGGCATCATCCGCAAGAAGCCGGACATCCGCTACAAGGACCCCAAGCCTCTGGAGGGCCTGCCCGCCGTCCAGTCCGCCATCCTTGATAACGTTGCGGACTATGTGCGCCCCGGCGGCGCACTGCTTTACAGCACCTGCACCCTGCTGGAGCGGGAAAACGGGGCCGTTGTCGATGGATTTCTGGCCCATCACACCGATTACGCTCTGGAATCGTTTGTCCTGCCCGAACCCATCGGGCGGGTGGAGGGCGGCCGCCTGACCCTGTGGCCCCACATCCACGATACCGACGGTTTTTATATCGCCAAGTTACGGAGGGCCCTATGACCGACCTCAAATCCATGACTCTGCTGGAGATGACCGCCTATTTCAAAGACCTGGGGGAGCCCGCCTTCCGGGCCAAACAGGTCTTTGTCTGGCTTCACAGGGGCGTCACATCCTTCGACGACATGACCAACCTGTCCAAGCCCCTGCGGGAGAAGCTCTCCCAGACCTGCTTCCTCACCCGGCCCGCCGTGGAGCGCAAGCAGGTCTCGGCTCAGGACGGCACCATCAAGTACCTCTGGCGGCTGGGAGACGAAAATTGCATCGAAACGGTTTTGATGCGCTATCATCATGGGAATACTGTCTGTATCTCCTCCCAGGTGGGCTGCCGGATGGGCTGCGCCTTCTGCGCCTCCACCCTGGGGGGCAAGGTGCGGGACCTGACCCCCGCCGAGATGCTGGACCAGGTGCTGTTCACCCAGCTGGATTCCGGGGTCCCCATCTCCAACATCGTCCTCATGGGCATCGGGGAGCCGCTGGACAACTTTGACACCGTTCTGCGCTTCCTGGAGCTGGTAAATCACCCCGACGGGCTGAACATCGGTATGCGCCATATCTCCCTGTCCACCTGCGGCCTGACAGACAAAATTGACAAACTGGCGCAACATAGGTTACAATTGACACTGTCCGTCTCCCTCCACGCGCCGGACGACGAGACCCGCTCCAAGATCATGCCGGTCAACAGGGCCGTGGGGGTGGAGCGGCTGTTCGATGCCTGCCGCCGCTATTTCGAGGTGACGGGGCGGCGCATCTCCTACGAGTACGCCATGATCGACGGGGTGAACGACGCCGACTGGCAGGCCGACCTGCTGGCGAAGCACCTGAAGGGGACGCCGGGCCACGTGAACCTCATCCCCCTCAACGAGGTGAAGGAGAGCCCCCTGAAGCCCAGCCGCCGGGTGGTCGAATTCCAGCGGCGTCTGGAGGGCCATGGAATCACCGCCACCGTCCGCCGGAAGCTGGGCGGGGACATCGACGCCTCCTGCGGCCAACTCCGCCGGAAGGCCATGCAGGACAGCAACGCCTGACATATTTCTCCCGTGCCCCTTTGGGGCGAAAGGAAGGGTCCTTATGAACATATGGGGCATCACCGACGTGGGTGCGGTCCGACAACAGAATCAGGATTCCTACTATATCGAGCAGGTGGAGCCGGATATGGGTCTGGGCCTCGTCTGCGACGGTATGGGGGGGGCCAGGGCCGGGAACGTGGCCAGCCGCCTGGCGGTGGAGACCTTCCGGGACACCGCCCACGGCCAGACCCAAGACCAGTGGCGGGGGGAGCCGGAGGCCCTGCTTCACTTCGCCGCCGAGCAGGCCAACCAGGCCGTCTGGTACCGGGCGGGCATCGACCCGGACTGCCGGGGGATGGGCACCACCATGGTGGCCGCCCTGGTCATCGGGGAGACGGCCTATCTCCTGAACATCGGAGACAGTCGGGCCTATCTGGTGCGGGAGGACGGCATCAGCCGCATCACCCGGGACCACTCCGTGGTGGAGGACCTGGTGGCCCGGGGGGACATCACCCCGGAGCAGGCCCGCCAGCACCCCCAGAAGAACCTCATCACCCGGGCCCTGGGGGCGGAAGAAAAAGTGAGGGCCGACCTCTACCGCCAGAAGGTGGCGCCGGGAGACACCCTTTTGCTCTGTTCGGACGGATTGATCAACGTGGTCACGGACCAGGAGATCCTCTATGAGGTCATCCACGGCGGCGCCCACGAGAACTGCTGCCGCCGCCTGCTGGACATCGCTCTGTCCCGCGGCGCGCCGGACAACGTCACCGTTGTCCTCATGCAGATGTGACCAAGGAGGAACCCTTGCTATGGATCGATACATAGGTAAAATGCTGGACAACCGATACGAGATATTGGAGGTCATCGGCACCGGCGGCATGGCGGTGGTCTACAAGGCCCGCTGTCACCGGCTCAACCGCCTGGTGGCCATCAAAATCTTGCGGGACGACTTGGCCCAGGACGCGGAATTCCGCCGCCGGTTCCACGACGAGTCCCAGGCCGTGGCCATGCTGTCCCACCCCAATATCATGGCTGTCTACGACGTGAGCAAGTCCTCCGAGCTGGAGTACATCGTCATGGAGCTCATCGACGGCATCACGCTCAAGCAGTATATGCAGAAGAAGGGCGTTCCCCTCAACTGGCGGGAGGCGCTCCACTTCATCACCCAAATCATGAAGGCCCTGTCCCACGCCCACAGCCGGGGCATCATCCACCGGGACATCAAGCCCCAGAACATCATGGTTCTGCGGGACGGCAGCGTGAAGGTCACCGACTTCGGCATCGCCCGTCTGGCCTCCGCCGCCCAGAACACCCTGACCCAGGAGGCCCTGGGCTCCGTCCACTATATCTCGCCGGAACAGGCCCGTGGCAGCCGCATCGACTGCCGCAGCGACCTCTATTCCGCCGGCGTGGTCCTCTATGAGATGCTCACCGGCCAGCTCCCCTTCGAGGGGGACACGCCGGTGTCCGTGGCTATCCAGCACATCAACTCCATCCCCCTGGCCCCCCGGGAGCTGAACCCCGACATCCCGGAGGCCCTGGAGGCCATCACCATGAAGGCCATGGCCCCCAACGTGGAACAGCGCTACGAGAGCGCCGACGCCATGCTCTCCGACCTGGAGGAGTTCCGCAAGAATCCCAGCATCAACTTTGACTACACCCCCGCCGACCTCTTCACGCCGGAGGGCGGCAGCGACGAGCCCACCCAGGTCATCGACACCGGCCGGCGGCCGGTACGGACTGGGTCCCCGGCCCAGGAGCGCCGCCGCCCGGTGCGGGAGGAGCTGGAGGAGGACGAGGAAGAGGAGGGGCGCAATATGCCACGAAAGCGGCGGAAAAAGCAGGACAGCGGCCTTTCCGTCCCCATCGCCATCGCCGCCATCCTGATTTTTGTGGTGGGCATCGGGGTCTTTCTCTGGATGACCTTCTTCAGCGACATCTTCGCGGCGCCCTCCAACGACCATACCGTCCCCAGTCTGCTTGGCCGGACCATGGAAGAGGTCATGGCTGACGCCCAGGTGACGGACGTATTTGAAATCAAAGAGGGGGAGCCGGTGGTCAGCGCCGACCAGACCCCCGGCGTCATTGTGGAGCAGAGCCCCGAGGGCGGCAAGACCGCCAAGGGCGACCGGCCCGTCATCACCGTCCGCCTCAGCGTGGGGACCGAGACCATACCCATGCCGGATGTGACGAACAAGGAGTACCGACAGGCCATGGCGGAGCTCAAGCAGTTGGGGCTGAATGTGGACTTCCCGGTGCTGGAGACCTCCGACGACATCACCGCCAACTACGTCATTCGCACCGATCCGCTGCCCGAGGTGACAGTGACCGTGGGCCAGACCGTGACCATCTATGTCAGCCAGGGCCCAGAGGTCAAGCCGGTCACCATGCTCTCCCTGGAGGGACAGACCCTGGATGATGCCAAGAAGATGTTGGATGAACTGGAGTTGAACCTGGGCAGCGTTACCCCCGTAGACAGTGACAAACCCAAGGACACCGTGGTATTCCAGAGCATTCCCGCCGGCCAGGAGGTCAATTCCGGCTCTACGGTGGCCCTCCAGATCAGCAAGGGCCCCGAGGAGGAGGACCCGGATGTCTCGCCGTCCCCGGACGTGTCCCCCTCCCAGGACCCGGAAACCTCCCCCAGCCCGACCCCCGACGTGACCCCCATCCCCAGCACGCCGGTGGGGAACCCCACCGTATCCAAGAGCTTCACCGTCTCTATCCCCCAGGATGGCCGGGACACCATCCGGGTCCGCATCATGGTGGGCGACGTCAACGGCTATGAGAGCACCGTACAGGCCAGTATCTTCCCCGTCATCAGCCCCACCATCTCCGGCAGCGGGAAGCAGACCGTCAGCGTCTACTTTGACGACGTGTTCTCTTACAGCCAGGAAGTGGACTTCTCCTCATGACACAGCAGGACAGCGGCATCATTTTGAAGGCTCTCAGCGGCTTTTACTACGTGGACTGCGGCGGGGAGACCGTGACCTGCCGGGCCAGAGGCAAGCTCCGCCACCAACACGTGACCCCCCTGGTGGGGGACCGGGTGAGCATCACCCGGATGGATGACGGCACCGGCGCGCTGGACGGCATCCTGCCCCGCAAGAACGAGTTCCAGCGGCCCGCTGTGGCCAACATCGACCAGCTGGTCATCATTGCCTCCGGGGTCATTCCGGTGACGGACCCGTTTCTCATCGACCGGGTGGCCGCCATCGCCGACGGCAAGGAGGGCTGCGAGAGTCTCATCGTCATCAACAAATGCGATTTGGACTCCGCCGACAGTCTCTATGATACCTACGTCAAGGCCGGGTTCCCCACCCTGCGGGTCAGCGCCGAGACGGGGGAGGGGCTGGAACAGCTGGCTGCGGCAATCAGCGGGAAGGTATCTGCCTTTACAGGTAACTCCGGCGTGGGGAAGTCCAGCATCCTCAACGCCCTGGAGCCGGACTTCCACCTCCAGGTGGGAGAGGTCAGCGACAAGCTGGGCCGGGGGCGGCACACCACCCGGCACGTGGAGCTCTACCGGCTGCACAGCGGGGCCATCGTGGCCGATACCCCCGGCTTTTCCTCCTTCGACACCGAGCGTATGGAACTGGTGCGCAAGGAGGACCTGGAGCGCTCCTTCCGGGAGTTCCGGCCCTATCTGGACCGGTGCCAGTTCGTAGGCTGCTCCCATGTAAAGGAAAAAGGCTGTGCAGTCCTTGAGGCTCTGGCGGAGGGAAAAATCGTGTCCAGCCGCCACGAGAGCTACGTCCGCCTCTATGAACAGGCCAAAGAAATCAAGGAGTGGGAACACCGCTCCTAGATGGCGCACCCAACGCCTCCTTCCGCGTATACTGGTATAGCATTACCAGTCCACGTCGGAAGGAGGCGTTTTTGTTGAAGATCGTCGTTGTCCGCTCTCCCAAGTGCCTGTGCGGCATACTCAAGACCCTGTTTGGCCTGCGGTAAAAAATGGCATAGTCCCACAACCTTGTACATATGCTCCTTGTAGATTAGTACAAGGAGAGGAACGCTATGGAGCTGGAATTGAAGACCAACCACCTGAGCTGTTACAATACCGTTCTGGACACCACGCTCTTTCAGGAGGAGACCTTGGAGAGCATTGTCCCGGACGCCTGCCCGGACATCCTGCGTATCGTCGATGCGGAGGCCATGGTGTGCCTGAAAAACAAGGAGGCCACGGAGGGGCGGGCGGAGGTGAGCGGCACCGTCCGGTGCGCCATCCTCTATGTGCCCGACGGGGCGGAGGGGGTGCGCCGGATGACGGTGAGCCTCCCCTTCACCGCGGCGTCCGACGGGAGCGACATCACCGGAGCCTGCCGCGTGGCGGCCATTCCCCGCGTCCAGTTTGCCGACGCCCGGAGCCTCAACCCCCGCAAGGTCCTGACCCGGGTGGGGCTGGCTGTGGAGCTGCGGGTCTTTGCGCCGGACTGCCTGTCGGTCTGCGGCGGGGTGGCGTGCGAGGCGGAGGCCGGCATCCAGCAATTGCCGGAGACCCAGAGCACCTATATGGTCACCGCTGTGGAGGAGAAGCCCTTTACGTTTTCCGACGACCTCACCCTGTCCGGCAGCAAGCCCAAGGCCGAGGAGCTGCTGAAAACCAGGGTGGACCTGACCTGCACCGAGTCCAAAATCATCGGCAACAAGCTCATTTTCAAGGGGGAGGCCTCCCTGCAATTGCTGTACCGGGAGCCGGGCGGGGGAATTTGTCCCGCCAGCTTTGAGCTGCCCTTTTCCCAGATCATGGAGGTCAGCGGCGTGGAGGAGGAGGCCGACTGCGCGCTGGACGTCCTCCTGACCGGCTGCGACTGCACCCTGGATGGCGGCGAGGAGGGGCACACGGTGGCCGTCTCCCTGGCCATGACCGCCCAGGCCGTGGTCCGGGAGGAGCGCCAGGTCACGGTCCTCTCCGACGCATACAGCACCCTCTATGACCTGGAGAACGACCGCAGGCCCTACACCTTCTACCGCCTGACGGAGCGGGCCGAGCGGCGGGTCACGGTCCGGGAGGTACTGGAGACCGTCACCCCGGCCCGTGAGGTCTGCGACGTCTACGTCAACGTGGGCGCCGTCAGCCAGAACCGGGAGGGGGCCCAGGTCAGCTTTACCGCCGAGACCACGGTCACCGTGGTCTACCGGGCCGAGGACGACAGCCTGTGTACCGTCACCCGGCCCCTGCCCGCGGCCTGCCCGGTGGAGCTGCCGGAGGGCTGCGTCTGCGCCTGCCGCTGCATCTGCGGCGGGGAGCGCTTCGCCACCCCCGCCGGGGGCGGCATCGAAGTCCGATACCCTGTCGATTTCCGCTATCTGGCCCTGATGCCCCGGCAGACCTCCGGCATCACCGACCTCCGCCTGGACGAGACCGCCCTGCGGGACACCGCCCACCAGCCCTCCATCGTCCTGCGCATGGTGGGGGAGGGGGAACGGCTGTGGGACATCGCCAAGGCCTACGGCACCACCACGGACGACATCGTCCAGGCCAACGCCCTGTCCGAAGAGTTGCTGCCCATGGGCCAGCTTCTTCTCATCCCCAAGAAGCGGTAAAAAGGAGGAATTCGAGTGGAAAATCGGCAGATTTATGAGGATATTGCCCTTCGGACCGAAGGGGACATCTATGTGGGCGTGGTGGGCCCCGTCCGCACGGGCAAATCCACCTTCATCAAGCGGTTCATGGAGACCCTGGTCATCCCCAACATCGACAACGTCTACCGCAAGGAGCGGGCCAGGGACGAACTGCCCCAGAGCGGCTCCGGCCGGACGGTGATGACCGCCGAGCCCAAGTTCGTGCCGGAGGAGGCCGTGGACATCGCCATGGATGGGGGCGCCAGCATGTCGGTGCGGCTCATCGACTGCGTGGGGTACATGGTCCCCGGCGCGGCGGGGCAGTTCGAGGACGACATGCCCCGGATGGTCACCACCCCCTGGTTCGACCACGAGATACCCATGACCGAGGCGGCGGAGATCGGCACGCGGAAGGTGATCGCCGAGCACTCCACCATCGGCATCGTCATCACCACCGACGGCACCATCACCGACATCGCCCGGGAGGACTACCTGGAGGCGGAGGAGCGGGTCATCTCCGAGCTCCAGGAGCTGGGCAAGCCCTTCCTGGTCCTCCTGAACTCCGCCAACCCCAACTCCGACCGTGCCAGGGCCATCCGGGCCGACATCGCCGCCCGGTACGACGTGACCTGTATGGCGGTCAACTGCCTGGAGCTGGGGGAGGGGGATGTCACCGACATCATCAAGGGCGTCCTCTACGAGTTCCCCCTCCGGGAGCTGGACCTGTCCCTGCCCCCCTGGGTGGACGCCCTGGCCTACGACCACCCCATCAAGAGCGGCCTCTACGCCGCCATCCGGGAGCACTCCGCCGGCCTCCGGCGCATCCGGGACGTGGAGCGGGCCGTGGACGCCCTGGGCCAGTCGGAGGGGGTCAGCGGCGCCCGCATCACCGGCATCCAGCTGGGCACCGGCCTGGCCTGCGCCGACCTGGACCTGCCCAGGAGCCTGTTCTACGAGACCCTCTCCACCCAGTCGGGCTTCACCATCCGGGACGACGGGGACCTGATGGACCTGCTGACCGAGCTGGCCGGGGTCAAATGCGAGTACGACAAGGTGGCGGTGGCCCTCCAGGAGGTCAAGGAGACCGGCTACGGCATCGTGGTCCCCACCACCGACGAACTCCACCTGGAGGAGCCGGAAATCGTCAAGCAGGGGGGACGTTACGGCGTCCGCCTGAAGGCCAGCGCGCCCTCCATCCACATGATACGGGCCGACATCGAGACCGAGGTCTCGCCCATCGTGGGCAACGAGAAGCAGTCTGAGGAGATGGTACACTACCTGCTTCAGGAGTTCGAGGGGGACACCAAGGCCATCTGGCAGTCCAATATTTTCGGCAAGTCCTTCCACGAGCTGGTTAGCGAGGACCTGAACGGCAAGCTCAAGCGGATGCCCGACGACGCCCGCGCCAAGCTCCAGGAGACCCTCCAGCGCATCATCAACGAGGGCTCCGGCGGACTGATCTGTATCATCCTATAACGAACACCCCCGGCGGAAGCTTCCGCCGGGGGTGTTGCCGTGTCAAAAAGAAGTTGCAATTCATAGTAAACTGGTGTAATATGGTCCCACAAGCAAGTTAGCATATGTAAACTTTGCAAAACCGGGCATGATACATGTAATGACCCAACAGGAGGGAGTTTCCTATGGTAGACATTCAAAAGGCGGCCATCATCGGCTGCGGCTTCGTGGGCTCCAGCAGCGCCTTCACGCTGATGCAGAGCGGGATGTTCTCCGAGCTCATCCTCATCGACGCCGACGAGGCCAGGGCGGAGGGGGAGGCCATGGACCTGAGCCACGGTTTGCCCTTTTCCAAGCCCATGACCATCCGGGCGGTGGGCTATGAGGACCTGGCGGACTGCGCCATCATTATCATCACCGCCGGGGCGGGGCAAAAGCCGGGGGAGACCCGGCTGGACCTGGTCCACAAAAACGTGAACATCTTCAAATCCATCATCCCCCAAATCGTCCGCTACAACCGGGAGGCCATCCTTCTGGTGGTCTCCAACCCGGTGGACATCCTGTCCTATGCGGCCTGGAAGCTCTCCGGCTTCCCCAGCCACCGGGTGCTGGGGTCGGGCACGGTGTTGGACACGGCCCGGCTGAAGTACCTGCTGGGGGAACATCTGGACGTGGACAGCCGCAGCGTCCACGCCGTCATCGTGGGGGAGCACGGGGACAGCGAGCTGGCGGTCTGGAGCGGGGCCAACGTCTCCGGCGTGCCCCTGGACCACTTCTGCGAGCTGCGGGGCCACTTCGACCACGCGGCCGCCGACAACCGGCTCTATCAGGAGGTGCGGGACAGCGCCTATGAGATCATCAGCCGGAAGGGGGCCACCTACTACGGCGTAGCCATGGCCGTCTCCCGCATCGCCACCTGCATCGTCCGCAACGAGCACTCCGTGCTGCCCGTGTCCAATCTGGTCCACGGCCTCTACGGCCTGGACGACCTCTATTTGAGCTTCCCCGCCGTGGTGGGCCGGGAGGGGGTGGAGACCTCCCTGGACATCCCTCTGGCCCCGGAGGAGCAGGAAAAGCTGCTCCGCTCCGCCGGCACCCTGCGGGAGGTCATCCGCTCTCTGGACCTATAACAACAACGGCCCCCACCGCGCGGTCAGCGCGGTGGGGGCCGTTGTTGTTACCACTCCAGGACCATGATCTGTTCCTTGCCGTACACCCGTCCATCAAATTGGAACCCCAGAGAGCGGTACAATGCCTGAGATGCCACCCCGGAGGACTCTACCCCCAAGAAGATCCGATGCCGCGTCTTGTCCGCCCGGATCCGCTCCAGCACCTGGGACAACGCCGCACGGCCATAGCCGTTTCCTTGGTGACGCGCATCTACCATAAAGCGGTAGAGCCACCATTCGCCATCATCTGGATCAATACAATACATGACGAAGCCTACCAGGGTATCCTCCGCGTAGACGGCCAGGGGGGTACATCCCGGCTGTACATACGCCTGAGCAATGGATTCCACGTTTGACGCCACCAGCTCCCGCTGGTCCTCTCTAACCTTCAAGGCGATGACCGCGTCGAAGTTTTCAAGGGTGATTTCTTTCAATGCTACCATGCTTATATGCTCCTTTTTCACGTTTGGGCATAAAAATGCCCGGGTGAGGTGACCTCTCCCGGACGATCACGGTACCATCGCCGCCCGCTTCAGCGGGCCATGCCGGGAGCCATCGTTACGGCGCGAATCATATTCTTTGTCATAAGGACCGCCCCCTTCTTCCTGAGATAAATTTAGTATAGCCCCTGAAAGCCCCTCTGTCAATCTTGCAAAATACCATCGATTCGAGTATCCTAAAGGATATGAATTGGGAGGTGGCGCTTTGAATCTCTTGACTCCTGCCGAGGTGACGGCAAATTACGCTCAGGCCGGGGCGGCCAAGACCCGGATGCCCGCGTGGCGGCTCCTGCTGCTGGGGGTGCTGGCCGGGTTCCTCATCGCCATGGGCGGGGCTGTGACCAACACCGCCGGACACACCATCGCCAATGTGGGCCTGTGCCGGTTGGTCTCCGGGCTGCTCTTTCCCTTCGGTCTGGCTATGGTGGTCTTGACCGGCGCTGAACTCTTTACCGGCAACACCCTCATCACCATCTCCGTTCTGGACTGGCAGGCCACAGTGGGCGGGCTGCTGCGCAACTGGGGGCTGGTCTACCTGGGCAACGCTGTTGGGGCCCTGCTGACGGCGGCGGGCTGTGCCTTCTCCGGCCAGATGGACTACTCCGCCGGCGGGCTGGCCGTGTTCACCATGAAGGTGGCGGCGGGGAAGTGCGGTCTCACCTTTGGCCGCGCCGTGGTGCTGGGCATTCTGTGCAACATACTTGTGACTCTGGGGGTCCTGCTGGCCCTGTCGGCCAAGGACCTGCCGGGGCGGGTCATCGGGGCCTATCTCCCGGTGGCCTTCTTCGTCATCTGCGGCTTTGAGCACAGCATCGCCAACCTCTTTTACGTCCCCGCCGGGCTGTTCGCCCGGACCGTGCCCCAGTACGCCGTCCTGGCGGCGGAAGCGGGACTGGACCTGTCAAACCTGACCTGGGGGAACTTCCTGCTCCGCAACCTGCTCCCCGTCACCCTGGGCAATATCCTGGGCGGGGGAGCGGTGGGCGGTCTGTTCTGGGCCTGCTGGCTGCGAAAGGGGCGGGCGGCATGAGGGAGTTGGACGCCTGCCTCCGTTTCATCCGTGAGGCCGAAGGGCTGAAATCCGTCACCCGCACCGCCTGGACGGCCATGGGGCGGCGGGAGAGCACCGCCGAGCACTCCTGGCGGCTGGCTCTGCTGGCCCTGCTCCTGCTGGACTTCTACCCGGAGCTGGACCGGGCCAAAGTCCTGTCCCTCTGCCTGGTTCACGACCTGGGAGAGCGGTACGAGGGCGACCGGTGCGCCTCCGACCTGCCGGACCCGCTGGACAAGGCCCGGAGCGAGGAGGCTGCCATGGAGCGCATGTGCGCCCTGCTGACGCCAGAACAGGGGAGGGGCGTCCTGGACCTCTGGCGGGAATATGAGGACGCCGCCACCCCGGAGGCCCGGCTGGTGAAGGCGCTGGACAAGGCGGAGACCATTCTCCAGCACAACCAGGGCAAAAATCCTGACGATTTTGACTACGATTTCAACCTGGACTACGGCAAGACGCTCTTTCAGGGCGACCCCATCCTCCAGGCATTGCGGGCGGAGCTGGATTTGGAGACGGTAAAACGGATGGAATTACAGGAGACCGTGTGATGGAGGCGACGGCCTCCGGCGGCCCGGTTCTTTGCGCGCAAAGAACCGAGGAAGAAACGCCCAGGGCTGCGGCCCTGGACCCGTGGCTCATGTTGGGGGCCAAGCCCCCCGTGTGTCGCAATCCTTTGGCCTATCTTCCTTTTGTGGGTCTCTACCGCGGAACCGCCCCGGACTGCGTGCCGGGGCTTTGGGTCTTTTGTCATTCCTTTGCGGAAAAGTTTTGCATCGCAGACTTGTCCAGGAGCTGAATGGTTCCGTACCCCGTTTTCAGCCACCCCAAGGCCGAAAACTCCCCCAGCACCCGGCTCACCGTTACCCGGCTCACCCCCACGGCCGCGCCCATCTCCTCGTGTGTGGCCCGGACGACGCCCTTTCCGTCCGCCTGGGCCAGCAGATACCGGGCGAGGCGCTGGTCGGCCCTCAGGAAGGACATGTCGTCCACGTGGCCCGAGAGCAGCCGCACCGTCCGGGCCAGGTATTGGAGCATGGGCAGGGCCAGGTCTGGGTGGGCCTGAAAGACGGCGTTCAGCCGGTCCCGGTCCACCGAGACGGCTCTACACGCAGTTACCGCCACCGCCGACGAGACCCGGGGGCAGCCGTCGAAGAAGGACGCCTCGCCCATCAGGTCCCCGGCCCGGTGTGTGGTCAGCACCCGCTCGCCGCCGGACTCCGAGCTGATGTAGCTGCGGGCCGTGCCCTCCAGCAGATAGTAGAACGTGTCGGCGTGGGTGCCCTGTAAGTAAATCATCTGTCCGGGGGCATAGTCCCTGGCCCGTCGCCCCTCGGCCAGAGGGGACCACAACGCTGACATCATCCGTAACCATCACCTTTCATGGGAAGGCCCTCTATTATGAAGATGCCCGAAACGATCGACCCTGCTATGCTCGCGCCCTGCGGAATGAACTGCATGGTGTGTTATAAGCACTGTTACCACAAGACCCCCTGTCCAGGCTGCCTTGCGGGTGACGCCGGGAAGCCGGAACACTGCCGGAAGTGCCATATCAAGGACTGCGTCAGGGACAGGGGGCTGTCCTACTGCTTTCAATGCCCGGAGTTCCCCTGCAAGTCCATCCGCAGTTTGGAGAAAAGCTATACCGCCAGAAATGGGGTCAGCCTGGTCCAAAGCAGCCTGACTGCAAAAGAGCGGGGAATCGCTGCGCTGATGGCGCTTCAACGGGAGACGTATACCTGCCCGGAATGCGGCGGGGTCATCTCCCTCCACGATGCCGAATGCAGCCAGTGCCACAGAAAATACAGCTAGATTGTAACATACTTTACATTCTTTTGGCAAGAAGCCTGTCATACTGGACCTAACAAAGAAACAAGGAGGGACCCAAAATGGGTATGACCATGACCCAAAAAATCCTGGCGAAGCATGCGGGCCTGCCCGCGGTGGAGGCCGGACAGCTCATCGAGGCCAGGCTGGACCTGGTTCTGGGCAACGACATCACCACCCCCGTGGCCATCACGGAGTTCGACAAGGCGGGGCTGACCCAGGTTTTTGACAAGGACAAGATCGCCATCGTGCTGGACCACTCCACCCCCTGCAAGGACATCAAGTCCGCCCAGCTCTGTGCCCAGGCCCGGGCCTTTGCCCAGCGCTTTGACATCACCCACTTCTACGACGTGGGCCAGATGGGCATCGAACACGCCCTTTTGCCGGAGAAGGGCCTCACCGCCCCCGGCGAGGTCATCATCGGGGCCGACTCCCACACCTGTACTTACGGCGCCCTGGGGGCCTTCTCCACCGGCGTGGGCTCCACCGACATGGCCGCCGGTATGGCTACCGGCCTTGCCTGGTTCAAGGTGCCCTCCGCCATCAAGGTGACGCTGAAGGGCAAGCTGCCCAAATACGTCAGCGGCAAGGATGTCATTCTCCACCTCATCGGTCTCATCGGCGTGGACGGCGCCCTCTACCAGTCCCTGGAGTTTGCCGGGGAGGGGGTGGCCGACCTCACCATGGACGACCGCTTCACCATCTCCAACATGGCCATCGAGGCTGGGGCCAAGAACGGCATCTTCCCGGTGGACCAGCGGACCCTGGATTACCTCCAGGGCCGGGTGTCCCGGAGCTTCGAGGCCGTGGCGCCCGACGCCGACGCGGTATACGACCGGGAGGTGGTCATCGACCTCAGCGCCCTCCGGCCCACAGTGGCCCTGCCCCATCTGCCCTCCAACACCAAAACGGTGGACGAGGCGGCGGGGATGTCCATCCAGCAGGTGGTCATCGGCTCCTGCACCAACGGGCGATTGAAGGACCTCCAGGAGGCCGCCGGCATTTTGAAGGGCAAAAAGGTGGCGGACGGGGTGCGCTGCATCGTCATCCCCGCCACCCAGCAGATCTATCTGGACGCCATGGCCCAGGGGCTGGTCCAGACCTTCATCGAGGCTGGCTGCGCCGTGTCCACCCCCACCTGCGGGCCCTGCCTGGGCGGGCACATGGGGGTCCTCTCCAACGGGGAGCGGGCCGTGTCCACCACCAACCGGAACTTCGTGGGCCGCATGGGCCCCGTGGATTCGGAAATCATCCTGGCAAGCCCCGCCGTGGCGGCGGCTTCCGCCATCACCGGGTTTATCACGGACCCCCAGACGATATAAATATCGTCCGGGGACCCCAAATGATTTTACATCCTCGGGCGAAATGAATTCGCCCTGCGGCAAGCCCCTTCGGGACTTGTACGCGCCATGAGGCGCGTCCCATCTGCGATGGGTCCCTGATGGAGCGGCGCAATAGAAAGGAATGAGACTATGAAGATTTACAAATACGGTGACAACGTGGACACCGACGTTATCATCCCCGCCCGGTATCTCAACGCCCCGGATGAAAAGTCCCTGGCCTCCCACTGCATGGAGGACATCGACGCCGGTTTTGCCGGTTCCGTCCAGCCCGGCGACATCGTGGTGGCGGGCAACAACTTCGGCTGCGGCTCCTCCCGGGAGCACGCGCCCCTGTCCCTAAAGGCCTGCGGCGTGAAGTGCGTCATTGCCGCCTCCTTCGCCCGCATCTTCTACCGCAACTCCATCAACATCGGCTTCCCCATTCTGGAGTGCCCCGAGGCGGCGGCGGCCATCCAGGCAGGGGATACGGTGACGGTGGACTTCTCCACCGGAGTGGTCACCGACGAGACCCAGGGCCGGACCTTCCAGGCCGCGCCCTTCCCGGCCTTCATCGACGGCATCATCCAGAGCGGGGGACTGCTCAAGTCCCTGAAGGCCCGGGGCGTGGCGAAATAAACCCGCGATGGTCTATCTGATCGCGGGCGGCTCCCATACGGGGAAGACCCTGCTGGCCCAGCGGCTTTTAGAGCGGTGCCAGTACCCGTATCTGTCCATCGACCACTTGAAGATGGGCCTGATTCGGAGCGGCCAATGTCCGCTCACGCCGGAGAGCAGTAATGCCAGTCTGACCGAATACCTGTGGCCCATCGTCCGGGAGATGGTGCGGACGGCCCTGGAAAACCGCCAGAATCTCATTGTGGAGGGCTGCTACATTCCTTTTGACTGGGCGGAGGGGTTCAGTCCGGCGGAGCTGGCGCAAATCAAGTATCTATGTCTTATTTTCAGCGAGGCGTATATCCGGCGGCACTATGAGGACATCAAGGCGTTCGCCTGCGCCATCGAGCGCCGCGTGGACGACAGCTATTGTACCCAGGAAATCCTGTTGTCCGAAAACAGGCGAAATCTTGACTTGTGCAAGCGGTATGGGTGCCGGTATTTGCTGATGGACGAAGCCTATACTGTCTCAACCGACAGCATCATACAAAGTGATTCAGAGAGGGTGGAAGAAGGATGAACTATAAAATCGCGCTCATCAAGGGCGACGGCATCGGCCCCGAAGTGGTGGGGGAGGCCGTCAAGGTCCTGGAGGCCGTTGGCCGGAAATTCGGCCACACCTACGAGTTCGTGGACGTGCTGCTGGGTGGCTGCGCCACCGACGCGGTGGGGAAGAGCTACCCCGACGGCACCGCCGAGACCTGCAAGGCCTGCGACGCCGTGCTGTTGGGCGCGGTGGGCGGTCCCAAGTGGTCCTCCTTGGGGGCCGACCAGCGGCCGGAGACGGCCCTGCTGGCCATCCGCAAGGACCTGGGCCTCTACGCCAACCTGCGCCCCGCCGCCCTGCGCCCCGCTCTGGCCGACGCCTGCCCCCTGAAGAAGGAGACGGCGGAGAAGGGCATCGACCTGATGATGGTCCGGGAGCTGACCGGCGGCATCTACTTCGGTAAGCGGGACCGCTACGACACCCCCGACCGGGGCGTGGAGTGCACCGACCTGATGGCCTATTCCGAGCAGGAGATCGAGCGCATCGGCCGCCGGGCCTTCGAGCTGGCGCGGCTGCGCCGGAAGAAGGTGTCCAGCGTGGACAAGGCCAACGTGCTGGAGACCTCCCGGCTGTGGCGGTCCGTCATGCACAGGCTGGCCGCCGAGTACTCCGACGTGTCCTACGAGGACGTGCTGGTGGACAACTGCGCCATGCAGATCGTCCGGGACCCCGGACAGTTCGACGTGGTGGTCACCGAGAACATGTTCGGCGACATCCTCTCCGACGAGGCCAGTATGGTCACCGGCTCCATCGGCCTACTGCCGTCGGCCTCCATCGGGGACGCCGCCCCCGGCCTCTACGAGCCCATCCACGGCTCCGCCCCCGACATCGCGGGCCAGGACAAGGCCAACCCCATCGCCACCATCCTGTCCGTGGCCATGATGTTCCGCTACTCCTTCCAGCGCCCCGAGGAGGCCGCCGCCATCGAGGCGGCGGTGGACGCCGTGCTGGCCGAGGGCTGGCGGACCCCGGACATCGCCGAGCCGGGGGTGTCCCCCATCGGCACCAAAGCCATGGGCGATAAGATTGCGGAAAAAATTTAAGGAGATGACGGATTGCCACGGCAGTGTGCGCACTGCCTCGCAATGACGGAGTGCTCTTTTGCACACGTCATTGCGAATCAGCCCGCAGGCTGGTGTGGCAATCCGTTTTCTTCCTCAAAAAAGAAGGGAATGGCTTGATATGAAAACCATCGGACTCATCGGCGGCATGAGCTGGGAGAGCACCGTGACCTACTACCAACTGGTCAACCGCGCCGTCAAGGAAGCCCTTGGCGGGCTCCACTCGGCCAAATGCGTCCTGTACAGCGTGGACTTCGATGAAATCGAGGCCTGCCAGGCGGCGGGGGAGTGGGAGAAGAGCGGTGAGATTTTGGGGGACGCGGCGGCGGCTCTGGAACGGGCCGGAGCGGACCTCATTTTGATCTGCACCAACACCATGCACAAGGTCTTTGAGCAGGTGCAGAGCCGGGTCCGGGTCCCCCTACTCCACATCGCCGATGCCACGGCGGACGAATTGGACCGCCGCGGCATCACCAGGGTGGGCCTGCTGGGCACCAAGTACACTATGCTCCAGGACTTTTACAAGGAGCGGCTGGTCCGCCGGGGCGTGGAGGTCCTTATCCCGGCGGGGGAGGACGTGGAGCTGGTGAACCGGGTCATTTTTGAAGAGCTCTGCCTGGGGACCATCTCCGACGCCTCCCGGCGGGAGTTCCTGCGCATCATCGATGCTCTGTCGGCCCAGGGCGCTCAGGGCGTCATTTTGGGCTGTACGGAAATCGGACTGCTGGTGGGGCAGAGGGACACGGATGTCCCCCTGTTCGACACCACCGTCATCCATGGCACGCGGGCGGTTCAGTTGGCCTTGCAATGATGTGCCCTTTCTGCTAAAATGTCCTGGTAGTCCGTAGGAAAGGGGCGCGGCAGATTTGGTACTGACCATCGACATCGGCAATTCCACCACCAACATCGGGCTTTATGGGCCGGATGGAACGCTGGTGTTCCGCTCCGGGCTGGCCACCAGCCGCGGCGCCACCCGGGACCAGTGCGCCATCAGCCTGCGGAGCGTGTTCGGCCTCTACGGGGCCGCGCTGGACGCCGTCACCGGGGCCATCATCGCCAGTGTGGTGCCCTCGGTCACCGCCGATATGTGCGGCGCGGTGGAGTTCCTCACCGGGAAGAAGCCCCTGCTCATGGGGCCGGGGGTCAAGACCGGGCTCAACATCAAGTCGGACATCCACACCCAGATGGGGGCCGACATCGTGGCCTGCTCCGTGGCGGCTATCACCAAGTACCCCTCGCCGGTCATCGTCATCGACATGGGGACTGCCGTGACCATGTCCTATCTGCTGGGCAACACCTACGAGGGCTGCGTCATCATGCCCGGCATCCGGGTGGCGGTGGACGCCCTGTCCGAGCGCGCCGCCGAGCTGCCCCACATCTCCATCGAGCCGCCCGCCTCCATCTTCGGCCACAACACCGTGGACGCCATGCGGGCTGGGGTGGTCTACGGCAACGCCTGTATGCTGGACGGCATGATCGGCCGGCTGGAGGCCCAGGCCAAACCGGCGGCCACGGTGGTCGCCACCGGGGGCACCGCCCCGGAAATCCTGAAGCACTGCGCGCGGGACATCCGCTACGACGCCGACCTGCTGCTGGACGGGCTCTATCTGATTTATCAGAAGAACACCGAACTCAAGCCCAGGCGGGCGTGACTTTCCGTTGTACTCGACCGCTCCGGCGGAGGGTAAATAAATTTGCGCTGCATCCCCAAACGGGGAGCGGTAGCAGGAGGTAATTCAATATGGCAAGCGCAAACACCAAGTTCAACACCAGGTATCTGGTCCGGCTGGCGGTCCTCATCGGCATCATCCTTTTGATGGCCTTCACGCCACTGGGCTACTTCAAGACCCTGGGCCTCAGCGTCACGCTCATCCAGATCCCCGTGGTGGTGGGGGCCGTCATCCTGGGTCCCACGGCGGGGGCGATCCTGGGGCTGGTCTTCGGGGCCACCAGCTTCTTTCAGTGCTTCGGCCTGGAGGCCTTCGGCACGGCCCTGATGGGCATCAATCCCGTGGGGACCTTCATCACCTGCTTTGTGCCCCGCATCCTCATGGGCTGGCTGTCCGGCCTCATTTTCCTGGCCCTGAGCAAATTCGACAAGACCAAGTGGGTGGGCTATCCCGTCACCTGCCTGCTGGGCGCGATTCTGAACACCGTGCTCTTCATGGCCTCTCTGGTGGCCTTTTTCTACCACACGGAGTTCATCCAGAACCTGGCCGGCCAGATGGGCACCGCCGGTATCCTGGCCTTTGTCATGGCCTTTGTGGGCGTCAACGGCATTATCGAGGCCATCGCCAGTTGTGTGGCGGGCGGCGCCATCGCCAAGGGCCTGGACCACTTCAGCCCCCGTACTTGAGTATGCCAGTCCCCGCCGCTAAAGCGGCGGGGACTTTCTTCTTGCATTTCCGCGGGGCGCGGCATATAATATCTCACGTTGAGTTTCTTGTGGGAGGAAGTTTTTCGATGAAAGAACTGTCTCGCGTGGCCCAGGCCGTCCAGGCCTCCACCACCCTGGCCATCGACGCCATGTTCAAGCAGATGAAGGCCGACGGGGTGGACGTCATCGGCTTCGGCGCCGGTGAACCCGATTTTGCCACCCCAGACAATATCAAGGAGGCCGGTATCGCCGCCATCCGGGACAATTTCACCAAATATACCCCCACCCCCGGCATCCCCGCGCTGCGGGAGGCCGCCTGCCAGCGGCTGAAAGCCGACTGCGGCCTGGACTACGCCCCGGCCAATATTGTGGCAGCCAGCGGGGCCAAGCACGCCCTCTATGCCGCCCTTCACGCCCTGGTGAACCCTGGCGACGAGGTCATCGTCCCCGCGCCCTACTGGGTGACCTACTGCGAGATGGTCAAAATGGTGGGGGGGACCCCCGTGGTAGTGGAGACCACCGAGGCGGGGGGCTTCAAACTCACCCCCGCCCAGCTGGAGGCCGCTATCACCGGCCGGACCAAGGCCATCCTGCTCAACAACCCCAACAACCCCACCGGCATGGTCTACAACAGGGAAGAGCTGCGGGCCCTGGCCGACGTATGCGCGTCCCAGGACCTCTATGTCATTGCCGACGAGATATACTACCGCCTGGTCTACGACGGGCGGACCTTCACCAGCTTCGCCGCCCTAGGGGAGGACGTGAAGGAGCGCACCATCGTGGTCAACGGCGTCTCCAAGTCCTACGCCATGACCGGCTGGCGCATCGGCTTCGCCGCCGCGCCGGAGCATATCGCCAAACTCATGTCCAACTACCTGAGCCACTCCACCGCCGCCCCCTGTTCCGTGGCCCAGAAGGCCGCCGTGGAGGCCCTGTCCGGCCCCCAGGAGACCGTGGAGGTCATGCGCCGGGCCTTTGAGGCGCGGCGGGACTACCTGGTGGAGCGGATGAACGCCATCCCCAGCGTCAGCTGCCTCAAGCCGGAGGGGGCCTTCTACGTGATGATGAACCTGGACCGTCTGCTGGGCAAGACCCTCCACGGCGTCACCATCCGGGGAGCCGACGACTTCTCCAGCGCCTTTTTGAAGGAGGGGCTGGTAGCCACCGTGCCGGGCACCGGCTTCGGGGCCCCCACCTTCGTCCGCTGGTCCTACGCCACCTCCATGGAGAACATCAAGTCGGGGCTGGACCGGCTGGAAAAATTCCTGAAATAATCTTCTAACGAAAGGGAGCGGACTTGCGTCCGCTCCCTTTTTGTGCTATCCTTGGAGTAAGTTTTCAGAAAACGAGGTGGGCCATGAGCAACACGAACATCTATGAAAGTCCGCTGTCTTCCCGTTACGCCAGCGCGGAGATGCTGTACCTCTTTTCCCCGGATAAGAAGTTCTCCACCTGGCGGCGGCTGTGGGTGGCCCTGGCCCGGGCGGAGATGGAGCTGGGTCTGCCGGTGACGGCGGAACAGGTGGCCGAGCTGGAGGCCCATATCGACGACATCGACTACGACAAGGCCGCAGCCTATGAGCGGACCCTCCGCCACGACGTGATGGCCCATGTCCACACCTACGGCGACGCCTGCCCCACGGCCATGCCCATCATCCACCTGGGGGCCACCAGCTGCTATGTGGGGGACAACACCGATATCATCCTCATGCGGGAGGGCCTGGTGATGATCCGGGACCAGTTGGTCCGGGTCCTCCACACCCTGGCCGGATTTGCTGACAAGTATAAAGCCCTGCCAACCCTTGGTTTCACACATTTTCAGCCCGCCCAACTGGTGACGGTGGGGAAGCGGGCCACCCTGTGGATGAACGAGCTGCTCATGGACCTGGAGGAGGTGGAGTTCCGCATCTCCTCCCTGAAGCTGCTGGGCTCCAAGGGCACCACCGGCACCCAGGCCAGCTTCCTGGAGCTGTTCGACGGGGACCACGAAAAGGTCCGGGCGCTGGAGGAAAAGATTGCAAAGGAAATGGGCTTTATAGATGTTGTGCCTGTATCCGGCCAGACCTATTCCCGCAAGGTGGACGCCAACGTGCTTGCCACCCTGTCCGGCATCGCCCAGTCCGCCAGCAAATTCGCCACCGACCTGCGGCTGCTGTGCCACCTCAAGGAGGTGGAGGAGCCCTTCGAGGCCAATCAAATCGGCTCCTCGGCCATGCCCTACAAGCGAAACCCCATGCGCTGCGAGCGCATCTGCTCTTTGGCCCGGTATGTGATGACGGATGCCCTGAATCCCGCCGTCACCGCGGCCACCCAGTGGTTTGAGCGGACCCTGGACGATTCGGCCAACAAGCGCATATCCATCCCCGAAGCCTTTTTGGCCGTCAACGCCATCCTGAATATCTACGGGAACGTGGCCTCCGGCCTGGTGGTCCACGAGAAGGTCATCCAGCGCCACATCCTGGAGGAACTGCCCTTCATGGCTACGGAGAACATCATGATGGATGCGGTGAAGCGGGGCGGGGACCGCCAGCAGCTTCACGAGCGCATCCGGGTCCTCTCCCAAGAGGCCGGGTGGAATGTAAAGGAGCTTGGCCTTACCAACAACCTCATCGACCTGATGGCCGCAGACCCCCTGTTCGGCATGACCCGGGCGGAGTTGACCGCCCATCTGGAGCCGTCGGACTACATCGGGCGCTGCCCGGAGCAGGTGACGGAATTCCTGGACGCCTGCGTCCGGCCGGTTTTTGAGCGGTATCCCCAGGCGCTGTCCGCAAAGGACGCGGAACTGAACGTGTAAATAAGGAGGACCTTGTGTCATGGAAAATGCAGTCAAGCGAATCGGCGTCTTTACCAGCGGCGGCGACGCCCCCGGCATGAACGCCGCGGTCCGGGCGGTGGTCCGGACCTGTATGCACCGGGGCATCGAGTGCGTGGGCATCCGCCGGGGCTTCAACGGTCTGGTGAACGGCGACGTGGCCCCCCTGACCTTCGACAGCGTCAGCGGCCTGCTCCGCCGGGGCGGCACCGCCCTCTATTCCGCCCGCAGCGAGGAGTTCCGGGGGGAGGCCGGCCAGCAGAAGGCGGTGAACACATGCAAGCTACTGGGCCTGGACGGCGTGGTGGGTCTGGGCGGCGACGGCACCTTCCGGGGCCTGCTGGAGCTGTCCAAGCACGGCATCTCCGTGGTGGGCGTGCCCTGCACCATCGACAACGACATCGCCTGCACCACCTATACCATCGGCTTCGATACGGCCTGCAACACGGCTCTGGACTCCATCGACAAGCTCAGCGATACCATGCAGTCCCACGAGCGCTGCTCCGTGGTAGAGGTCATGGGCCGCCACGCGGGCCATCTGGCCCTCTACGTGGGCGTGGCCTGCGGCGCCACCTGCGTACTCATCCCGGAGCGGGAGATGGACTTTGAAAAGGACGTGGTGGAGCCCATCCGCCGCGCCCGCCTCAGCGGCCGGACCCACTTCATGATCATCGTGGCCGAGGGCGTGGGCAGCGCCTATGACGTGGCGGCCAAAATCAAGGAAATGACGGCCCTGGACACCCGCGTCACCGTGCTGGGCCACGTCCAACGGGGCGGCGCCCCCACGGCCCGGGACCGCGTCACCGCCACCTACATGGGCTACGAGGCCGTCCGCCTGCTGGCCGAGGGCAAGACCAACCGTGTGGTCTGCGTCCAGGGGGAGACCTACGTGGACTTCGACATCTCCGAGGGGCTGAAGATGAAAAAGGGGCTCAACGAGCAGACCTACGCGGTCATGCGGGCCCTCACCGGCGTGGACTGAGCGCCTATGGCAGAGCTGTCCGGGGCCTCCCAGGCCCTCTTCATCCCCCTGCTGGGCAAGGCGCGGGTGGAGCGGTACGGGGCCATCCTCCACGACCCGAAGGCCGCCGAAATCGTGGCCCAGGTGGACTACGATTTCCAGAAGGACGGTAAGCAGTCCCGCTTTTTGGACATCTATATGGGCATCCGGGCCGCCATCCTGGACCGCTATGCCCGAGACTTTATCGCCGCCCACCCGGACGGTCTCGTCCTTCATCTGGGCTGCGGCCTGGACGCCCGCGTGGAGCGGGTAGGGGCGCGGCCCAAGCTGTGGGTGGATGTGGATCTGCCGGACGTCATCCAGGTCCGCAGGCAATTTTATACCGAAGGACCCGGCTACCGTATGCTGTCCGCCGACCTCACCGACCCGGGCTGGCTGGAGGAGCTGGACTGGACGGACGGCCCCGTGCTGGTCATCGCGGAGGGGCTGACCATGTACCTCACCGACGAGGAAAACCAGGCGCTGTTCCGGCGATTTCAGCGGAACTTCCAGCATACCGACTACATATTCGACGCCTATTCCGTGTCCGCCGTCCGCTGGTCCAAGCGGAAGAATCCCGTCAACAAGATGGGGGCGGTCATCCGCTGGGGGCTGGACGACCCGGCACGAATGGAGGCGGTGAGCCCCGGCATCCGCCACCGGGAGACCCGCTATTTCACCGGCAAAGAGTGGTGGGAAAAGCTGTCGGGCTGGACCCGGTTCCTGTTCCGGGCCCTCTACGGGAACTCATGGGCCAACACTCTATACCGAATCTACGCTTTTGAGCTCACGGGAGCATAACGAAAAGCCAGCCGCCCCAAGAGAATGGGGCGGCTGGCTTTTTTCGAGGTCTCACGCGGCGTTGTCGTGGGGGTGGGGAAGGGGCTTCTTTCCCGGGGAATGGGTGTTGTGGTGGTGGTCTCCGTCCAGGGTGCCGGAGAGGGTCAGGGACAGCTTGGCGCAGGCGGGCCCCACCATCTCATAGAGGACGCCGGAGGACAGGATGATGGTGGAGAGGAGAGGCCCCATTTCAGGGGGCAGGATGCGCTGGCCCAGGGCGGCCAGGCCGATGGAGACCCCCGCCTGGGGGATGAGGGCCAGGCCCAGGTACTTCCGGGTCTCCTCCGGGGCGCCGATGGCCTTGGCCCCCGCCCAGGCCCCGGCGTATTTGCCGGCGATGCGGGCGAAGAAATAGGCCAGTCCAATGACCCCCGCGGTGGCCAGCATGGGCAGCTCCAGACGGATGCCGGAGAGCATGAAGAACAGCAGCAGCACCGGGGGCGTGGCCGAGCTGATGCGGTCGAACATCTGTTTATCCCCGCCCACGTTGATGTAGACGGTGCCCACCGCCATGCAGGAGAGCAGGGGGGAGACGTTGAGGGCGGTACAGAACCCGGTGATGGAAAGCAGGACTGCCACGGCCAGGATGAGCCGGTGGTCGTCGGAGCGGTTGCCGTCGATGAGCTTGTGAAGAACCCAGCCGCAGCCGCCGCCCACCAACAGGGCCAGCAGGTTCCAGAGCAGGGGGAGGAGCAGCTCCGAGGCCGTCAGGCCGCTGCCCTCCAGCGCCGTGGCCGCCGCGCTGCACACGCTGAACGCCACCAGGGCCACCGCGTCGTCCAGGGCCACCACCTGGAGGATGGTGTTCACGAAATTGCCCTTGGCGTGGTACTGGCGGATGGTCATGATGGTGGACGCCGGGGCCGTGGCCGAGGCGATGGCCCCCAACAGCAGGCAGAAGGGGAGGGGCAGGCCGAACAGCTGCATGGCGAGGGTCACCACCGCCGAGGCGGCCAGGGCCTCGAAGAGGGTCAGAACGATGATGCCCCACCCGGTGGCCCGCAGCTTGGACAGCTTGAAGTACCGGCCCACGCCGAAGGCGATGAAGGCCAGGGCCATATCGGTCACAAAGTCCATTTTGGGGATCAGCCCGTGGGGGACCACATCCAGCAGGTAGGGGCCAATCAAAATCCCCGCTAGAATGTAGCCCGTCACGTTGGGCAGCTTCAGCTTCTTGGTGATGCGGGTCATCAGGAAGCCGGCCAGCAGCATGACCGCCAGGGTCAGGATGACCTGGGCGGCCTCGTTTTGGATGATACCTAGGTTGAGCACAGTGCGCACTCCCTTTCCGGGAACAGAATCCCTCTCTTTTTTTGTTCACTTGATTATATGGTCGGCATATGATAAAATCAAATTATAAAATCTTTACCGGTCATATATTCTATTTATAATAGCAGGAGGGAGGAACGGGAGATGGTGGACGTCAGGGTAAAGACGCTGTTGACCGTGGTCCAGTTGGGCAGCTATACCAAGGCCGCCGAGGCCCTCAACCTGACCCAGCCGGCCGTGAGCCATCATATCCGGCAGTTGGAAGAGGAGTTCGGCATCAAAATCTTTCAAAAGAGCCGAAAGGCGCTGACACCAACGGCGGAGGGGGAAATCCTAATCAAGTATTCCCGGCGTATCATGGCGATTTATCATACCGCCGTGCAGGCCATCGAGGACTATCAGACCCAGGCCACCCACTTGAATATCGGCACCACCCACACCGTGGGGGAGAATCTGGTCAGTCAGGTCCTGGCCCTTTACTGCAATGAGAATCCCCTTACTCATATCAATATAACAACTGACAGCATTAATAATATTTATAATAAGCTGAATCAGTACGAGCTGGACCTGGCAATCGTGGAGGGTGTCCTGCCCGACAGCAAGTTCCAGTCGGTCCTGTTGGACACCGATTACCTCTGCCTCATCGTCTCGCCCCAGCACAAGTTTGCCCGGCGGCCCACCATTCTGCTGAGCGAGTTGAAAAAGGAAAAGCTCATTCTGCGGCCGCCCACGGCGGGGACCCGGATGCTCTTTGAAAACCTGCTGATGTCCCAGTCGGAGAGCATCCGAAACTTCAACGTGATGATGGAGCTGGACAATATCTCCATGATCAAGAATCTGGTGGCCATGAATCTGGGCGTGTCGGTGATCGCCCACAGCGCCTGCCGGGAGGAGGAGCGGGACGGGCGGCTGGTGGTGGTCCCCATCGAAAACGCCAAGATGACCCGGGACATCAACATCATCTATCAGCCAGACTTCACCCACGTGGAGGTTTTGGACGAATTGCGGCGCATTTATAACCGCATTTATTGAGGTTGAGAGAAAAAAACCGGGCCGTGAGAGGAAAATCTCACGGCCCGGTTTTTGATCGTCTTGGTCACATATCCACGGTGAGGACCTTCTTGAGCTTGGCAAAGCGGGGGAGGGAGTACTCCTTGGGACGGTCCGGCTCGCCCTGGATGAGGGGCAGCACGTAGTCGATGAAGGGCTGCTCCACGCCGTCGCCGGTCTTGTTGATCCACTCCCGGGGGACCTTCTTCTCGATGTTAGCCACGATGTCCAGGGGCTGGAGCACGGTTTTGCACTCGTACTTACCGCCCTCCCGGCTGCAGTCGAAGGCCACCATCTTGTCGGTGGACCCGGCCACGGCGGACTCCACAGCCACACGGCCGGCCATCTTGGCCTCCTCCACGTCGTTGTAGGAGGCCAGATGGGCGCCGCAGCGCTGGAGCAGGGAGAGCTCGATGCCCCGGACCTTGGCGCCGGTCTTGTTCTTGATGATGTCGGCCAGCTTGACCGCCAGGCCGCCCAGCTGGGCGTGGCCGAAGCCGTCGGTGGCGGAGGCCTCGGCCTCGGAGACGAAGCGGCCGTCGGCATAGTGGATGCCCTCGCTGACCGCCACCATGCACTTGCCGGTCTTGTTGTAGATGGCCTCCACGGACGCCACGAACTGGTCCATGTCGAAGTCCACCTCGGGCAGATAGATGAGGTCGGGGCCGAACCCGGCCCAGGTAGCCAGTCCGGCGGCGCCGGCCAGCCAGCCGGCGTGGCGGCCCATGATCTCCACCACGGTCACCATGCCGGTGTCGTAGACGTGGGCGTCCTGCCAGACCTCCATGCAGGAGGTGGCGATATACTTGGCGGCGCTGGCGAAGCCGGGGCAGTGGTCGGTGCCGTTGAGGTCGTTGTCGATGGTCTTGGGGATGCCCATCACGCGGCACTCGTAGCCGGACTTCTGCATGAACTTGGAGATCTTGTTGCAGGTGTCCATGGAGTCGTTGCCGCCGTTGTAGAAGAAGTAGCGCACGTCATACTTCTTGAAAATCTCCAGGATGCGCTTGTAGTCGGTGTCGTCTACGTCAGGGTCGGCCAGCTTGTAGCGGCAGGAGCCCAGGGCGGAGGAGGGGGTGTTCTGCAGCAAGTCCAGCTCCTGGGGGTCCTCCTGGCCCATGTCGTACAGGCGGTCGTTCAGAATGCCCACGATGCCGTTGGCCGCGCCCAGGACGCGGGTGATGCACCCGGCCTTCAGGGCCGCCTGGATGGCCCCCTGGGCGCTGGCGTTGATGACGGAAGTGGGGCCGCCGGACTGCCCGATGATACATGTTCCGCGAAGTTCGCTCATATCTTTCATCCTCCAAAATATAAAAATTCGCTTGTAACCCTCGAAATACTTTCAAATGAAAGTTCTGATTGCCCAAATATAATAGCATACCCTCTTGCATTTATCAACTATTGCTGTTAAAATTGGGGTACAAAATGAAAAGGAGCTGATCCGTTATGCCTCTGGTCACATCCACTGAAATGTTCAAGAAGGCTTACGACGGCGGTTACGCTATCGGTGCGTTCAACGTCAACAACATGGAGATCGTGCAGGGCATCACCGAGGCCGCCCGCGACCTCAACGCCCCCCTGATCCTCCAGGTCTCCAAGGGCGCCCGCGCTTACGCCAACCACACCTATCTGGTGAAGCTGGTGGAGGCCGCCGTGATCGAGTGCCCCAACATCCCCATCGTCCTGCATCTGGACCACGGCCCTGACTTTGAGACCTGCAAGAGCTGCATTGACGGCGGCTTCACCTCCGTGATGATCGACGCCAGCTCCAAGCCCTTCGCCGAGAACATCGAGATCACCAAGCAGGTGGTCCAGTACGCCCACGACCACGGCGTGGTCGTCGAGGCCGAGCTGGGTACCCTGGCCGGCGTGGAGGACGACGTGAAGGTCTCCGCCGAGGACTCCTCCTACACCCACCCTGACGAGGTGGAGGAATTCGTCTCCAAGACCGGCTGCGACTCTTTGGCCATCGCCATCGGCACCAGCCACGGCGCCTACAAGTTCAAGCCCGGCACCAAGCCCCAGCTCCGCTTCGACGTGCTGGAGGAGGTCTCCAAGCGCCTGCCCGGCTTCCCCATCGTCCTCCACGGTTCCTCCTCCGTGCCCCAGGAGTACGTGACCATGATCAATGAGAACGGCGGTAACATGCCCGGCGCCATCGGCGTGCCCGAGGACCAGCTGCGCCACGCCGCCAGCCTGTCCGTGTGCAAGATCAACATCGACTCCGATCTGCGCCTGGCCATGACCGGCACCATCCGCCAGTTCTTTGCCGAGCACCCCGACAAGTTCGACCCCCGCGAGTACCTCAAGCCCGCCCGGGCCAACATCAAGGAGCTGGTCAAGCACAAGCTCGTGGACGTGCTGGGCTGCGACGGCAAGGCGTAAAACCAAGCCTGATACAAGCAATAAGAAAGGGGAGGGCAATCAACATTGCCCTCCCCTTTTTTGAAACAAGAAGGAGGTCCCTCCGATGAGCGCGGAAGCCCTGAACACCTACCTGGACGCCGTGGGCATCCTGGGCTGCAACGTGAATCCCTACCTGCCAAGCCTGGACGACATCGGCTGCACCTGGGCCGACGCGGTGGAGCTGATCGACCGAAAGGCGCTGTTTTACTCCAAGTGCTACCGAAATCGGACGGTCTATCTCTCCCGGGAGGTCTACGGACTGCTGAAAGCCTGCCTACCCCGTCGGCCCATGCCGGAGGCCGCCGCCCTCCTCTACGCGCTGCTGGAACAGGCCCCCGGTCTGGAGAGCGGAGAGCTGCGGCAGCGTTCCCTTCTGGGCCAGACCGACTTCGTCAAGGCCCTGGACTTTCTGCTGGCCGAACGCTACGCCACCGCCCTGGCCAACGGCACCTGGCTCAACCCCAACTGGTCCACCTTCCGCTACGGCACGGCGGAAGCCTGGGAGCAGGGGAGCGGCGTTTCGCCCGTGGCGGTCCCGGACCCCGCCGGGCGGCTCCGCACCATCCTATCCCGGAGTCTGCCCCAGGAGGAGATCGACCAGCTCCTTCGGAGTGTCCACTAACCGCTCCGCCCCATGCTCCAGCAGGAATTCCCGGCCCCGGAAGCCCCAGGTCACGGAATAGCAGGGGAGACCGGCATTCCGGGCCGTCAGGATGTCCACCTCGGAATCCCCCACGTAGACCGCCTCCTCCGTTGAACTGTCCAGCGCTTCCAGACAAGCCCGCACCAAATCCGATGCGGGCTTTTTGTCCAGGCCCGGCCGCTCCCCCAGGGCCACCGGGAGCCGGTCCCCGAAGTAGCGGGCGCACAGCTCCTTCACCGCGCCGTCAAATTTGTTGGATACCACCGCCACTTTACAGCCATTAGTATTCAGCCGGTCCAGCAAATCAAGGACGCCGGGATAGGGCGCGGTCTTGTTCCGCATGTTCTCCAGGTAATGGGCTTTGAAGGCCGCCAGACAGGACGCCTCCCGCTCCGGCGGCGTCCCCGCCGGGAGGGCCCGGTGGATCAGAAGGCCCACGCCGTTGCCCACAAAGCCCCGTATCTCCTCCAGGGTCCTGGCCGGAAAGCCGCCCTGGGCCAGGGCAAAATTGGCGCTGTCGGCCAGGTCCTCCAGCGTATCCAGCAGGGTCCCGTCCAAATCGAAAATCACGGTCCGTACCATGTCCTCATTCCTTTCCCCTCCATTGTAGCGTCCGGCGGCGGAAAACACAAGTCCGGCGGCCGGGGCATAGAATGGCGCAGTACAAAGAGGGGAGGGGCCGTCTTGTCTCAGCCCGCCATCATCCCATATAACCGCAAGGCCGCCGTCCGCTACGCCCACCAGTGGGCGTACAGCCGCAACCCGGCCTACTTTGATTTCGAGGAGCTGGGCGGCGACTGCACTAATTTTGCCTCCCAATGTCTCTACGCCGGCACCGGCGTGATGAACTACACGCCGGATTTTGGCTGGTACTACATCGACGCCAACCGAAAATCTCCCTCCTGGACGGGGGTGCCCTATTTTTTCAACTTTATGACCCGGAAAGAGGTCAATCCCGGACCATTTGGAGTCGAAACGACCCTGGACCACTGCGAACCGGGGGATTTCGTTCAGTTTCGCTTCAACCGGGAGGTGTTTGGCCACACCCCCATCATCGTGGCCATGGGCGACCCGCCCACCCTGGAAAACACCCTCATCGCCGCCCACTCCTACGACGCCGACTGGCGGCCCCTGAGTACCTATTTCTTTCAGGAGATACGCTTCATCCACATCCTGGGGGCCTATCCGCCCGACGTATAAAAAAGACGCCCGAGGACGGATTCACTCGTCTTTCGGGCGCCTTTTTGTTGTTTTTTTGACCTTTCCCAAGGGGTTTGCTCTGGCCGCGATCTTCAAATCGTCGTTGTCCACATGGGTGTATATCTGCGTGGTATTCAGGTGTTCGTGGCCCAGCAGCTCCTGGAGGGTCCGCACGTCCACGCCGTTTTGCAGCATGAGGGTAGCGGCGGTGTGCCGAAGCTTGTGGGGGGAATACTGCGTGCTGTCCAGACCGGCGGCGGACAGGTGCTTTTTGACCAGCTTTTCCACGGCGGCCTTGGAGATGCGGGTCCGACGGCGGCTGATGAACAGCGCGTTCTTGTCGATGATGCCCTCGCCGCCCCGGACTGTCAGATAGTCCGCGATGGCCTGCTTGCAGGCGTCGTTCAGGTAGACAATGCGCTCCTTATTGCCCTTGCCCAGGACCCGAACGGAATCTTCTCGAACATCTGTTAGGTTCAGGCCAATCAGCTCGGAAATACGGAGCCCGCAGTTCAAAAAGATGGTCAAAATGCAGTAATCCCGCTCCTTGTACGGCCCATCCACAGACTCCAGCAGGTCGATGCTGGCGTCCAAGTCCAGATACCGGGGCAGGGTTTTCTTCAGCCGGGGCGAATCCAGGTCCTGCATGGGATTTTCCTTGATGAGCTTCGCCTTGTTGGTCAGGTACTTGTAAAAGGAGCGGATGGTGGCGACCTTGCGGGCCCGGGCGGCGGCGCCCAGGCCGTAGTCCGTGGACTTGCTGTTGGGCCGCTGGGCGCGGTCCCGGCTGAGATAGCTCATGTAGGAATAGACATCCGTCAGCGTAACAGACGCCGCCAGCGCCAAATCCACGTCGTCGATGGAGACGTCGTCCAGTTCGGTGCTGCGGGGCACGATGCCTTTTTCGATTTTGACATAGCGGAAGAAATTGCGCAGGTCCAAGAAGTATTCATCCACCGTTTTCCGGGAGTGGCCCTGGATGGTCTCATGGTAGACCAGAAAGTCCCGGATGATGGGAGGCGCTTCTGTGCGGTAGTCCATATGCCGAGAGACCCCTGAATACGGATTTCAGGGGTTCCCCCCTCCTCCATAGTAAACAAAATTTTTATTTTGTTTACTTAGTGGTCTCCCTCAACACCTCCTTCCCCAAAGATTCATATTCCGCTGCTGGACGGCCAAACTAACCACAACTGCTTTGGAGGTGGTTTTGTTGAGCCTCATTGCCTGCACCAGCGACTGCGTCTATCAACAGGACGGCTACTGCGCCCTGGTCCGCGCCGGTTCCACGGGTGCGCCCTGCGACCAGGACCCATGCGTGAATTTCATTCCAAAAGCGCCGATAGCGTCACAGCACGGCCGTGAGCGCTTCCCGGATGGTTCGGACGCGGATGAGCTGTAAGCCCTCCGGCTCCGTCAGCTTTCCGCTGTTGCGGGCCGGAATCAGGCACTGGGTAAAGCCCAGGCGCTGGACCTCGGACAGCCGCTGGCTCAGGGCACTGACCGACCGCAGCTCCCCGGTGAGGCCCACCTCCCCTACCGCGGCCAGATTGCCGGGCACGGGCTTGTCCCTGAAACTGGAAGCCAGGGCGATAATGGCCGCCAGGTCGGCGGCGGGCTCGTCCAACGACAGGCCGCCAATGACGTTGAGATAGGCGTCGCAGGAGCTGACCAGCAGCCCGCCCCGCTTTTCCAGTACCGCCAGGAGCAGCATGGCCCGGTTATAATCGAAGCCGTTGCTGGTCCGGCGAGCATTTCCGTAATTTGTGGGGGCCAAAAGGGCCTGGATTTCCGCCAAAACGGGCCGGTTTCCCTCCATTACGCAGGTGACACAGGTGCCCGGCGTGTCCATGGGGCGTCCCGCCAGGAGGGTCTCCGAGGGGTTGGGCACCTCGTTGAGGCCGTCGTCCCCCATTTCGAACACGCCAATCTCGTTGGTGGCTCCGAAGCGGTTTTTCGCCGCCCGGAGGATGCGGTAGGACATGTGGGGCTCACCCTCAAAATAGAGGACGCAGTCCACCATATGCTCCAGCACCTTGGGGCCGGCGATGGAGCCCTCCTTGTTCACGTGGCCGATGACGAAAACCGTGACCCCCTGCCCTTTCGCCAGCTGCATGAGGGCCATGGTGCAGTCCTTGACCTGACCCACGCTGCCCGGCGAGGTGGTCAGTTCCCCGTTATACATGGTCTGGATGGAGTCCACGATGAGCACGTCCGGCTTCAGCTCGGTGACCGCCTCCAGAATGTCCTCCAGGTTGGTCTCCGCCAGCAAATACAGATTCTCGCTGCGGACCTTGAGCCGCTCCGCCCGGAGCTTGATCTGCCGCTCGGATTCCTCGCCGGATACATATAACACCTTGGCAAACCGGCACAGATTGTCGCAAATCTGCAGCATCAGCGTGGACTTCCCGATTCCGGGCGCGCCGCCCACCAGCACCAGTGAGCCCTGCACCGCTCCCCCGCCCAGCACCCGGTCCAGCTCGTTGAGCCCGGTGTCGAAGCGCAGCTCGTCGGTGGTCTCCACCTCGGCCAAGGGCCGGGGGCGGTTCATAGCCACGCCCCGGACCCCGCTGGTCTTCGCGGCGCCGCTCCCCTTTTTCTTCGGTTCGGCGGGCTGCTCCACCATGGTGTTCCAGCTTCCGCAGCCGGGGCACTTCCCCACCCACTTCGGGGTCTCGGTACCGCAGTCGGTGCAGTAAAAAACAGTTTTAGCCTTCATTGGGAAGGTCCCCTTCCAAATTCGTGTCTTCCGTGTAGCCCAGGTAGGCCCCCGCCAGGGCGGCGGCGATCTTCGTCTGGTAGCCGCCGGTCTGGAGCAGCGCATCCTCCTCCGGATTGGTGAGGAAGCCGCACTCCACCAGGATGGCGCGGCAGGTGATGTGGTTCATCAGATAGACCGTGTCCGGGATCAGCTTTGCCTGACGGCTGTTTTCCGGGTCCAGCGACTGCCGCAAAATCTCCTGGGTGTGCTGGGCGAAGGTCATACTCAAGTCCCCGTTGGCATAGAACACCTGGGCGCCGTGGTACTGGGGGCCGCTGGGGAAAGAGTTCTGGTGGATGCTGATGAGCGTGGCGTTTGGCACGGCCTCCACCAGGGCCACCCGGTTGTGGATGTCGGAGACCTTCCGCTCCCGCATGGTCTGGGCGGAGGAATCGTGCAGGGACACGTCCTCCGTCCGCAGCATGACCACGTCCGCCCCATAGAGGCCCAGGACGGCGTCCAGACGCTGGGCGACGGCCAGGTTGACACTACTCTCCGCATTCCCGGCGGGCGAGACCGCGCCCCCGTCCTCTCCGCCGTGCCCGGCGTCGATGACCACGGTCGCGGAGCCGAACCGCGCCGGGCGGGTCATGGTCTGGACCGCCGGACCGCGCCAGAGGAACAGATAATAGGCTGTCCCCAGCGTGATTGCCCCCACCATGCACCAGGAGCAGGCTTGCATCAAGAATCGTCTTTTCATATCGCGGACACCCCCTCCCAGCACTCTATGAGGCTGTCCAGGGGGATATGCGTCAGGCGGACGGGATTTCCTCCGCCGTGGCCATCCGCTTTCCCAAAACCTTTTTGATAATCAGGAAGTAGACCAGAACGGAAACCGCGGTCCCGCCAAAGTCGGAGATGGGGCCGCTGAAAAAGACCGCCTGCGCCCCAAAGGCGGCCGGCAGCAGGAACAGGCTGACAAAATAGAGGGTCTTTCGCCAGAAGGACAGGGGCAGGGACGCCTGGATAACGCCCATGCCGGTGAAGCCGTCCACGATACCATACTGGATACCAAGAGGAATGATGCCCATGGTGTAGGTGCGGATGGCCATGGAGGCCAGGGCCACCACCTCCGGCTCCCGGCTGAAAATCATGACGAAGAGCTGGGGAATCAGCTGGGCGGCCAGGAACATGATAGAGGTGAAAATCACGCAAATCAAAAAGATGTACTTCTGGGCCTGGAGGACCCGGTCCGGGCGGCGGGCGCCGTAGTTGAAGCCCAAAATGCTCTGGGTCCCCCCTGTGATGCCGCCCAGCGGCATGGTGACCATGAGCATGAAGCTCTGCATGATGGTACATGCGGTGATTAGAAGGTCCCCCTGCTCCGCCCCGCCGTACCGTTGAAGAATGGCGTTCATGGCGATGATCATCACGCTGTCGATTCCAATGATGAGGAAGGAGGTCAGGCCCACCGTCAGCACCGACCGTATCACCCGCAGGCTGTACCCGCCGAAGGTGATGCGCACCGGCGGCCTCTGCCCGAAGAGGAACAGCAGCACGTAGGCACAGGAGGCCATCTGAGACAGGACCGTGGCAATGGCCGCCCCCCTGACGCCCATGTCCAGCGCGAAAATAAAGACCGGGTCCAGGATGATGTTCAGCACCGCGCCCAGCAGTACGGAACGCATCCCCGCGTTGGCGAAGCCCTGACAGACGATGAACTGGTTGAGGCCTGTGGACATGAGGGCAAAGACGGTGCCCAACAGGTAATAGGTGAGGTACTCATTGGCGTAAGGGAATGTCACTTCACTGGCGCCGAACCACATCAAAATCTGGCCCTTCAGCAGATAGGCCACCCCCATCAGGGCCACGGAGAGCACAGCCAGCAGCAGGAAGCAGTTGGCCACGATGCGCTCCGCCGCCTCCCGGTTGCCCTCCCCCAGCTTGATGCTCATAAGCGGCGAGCCGCCCACGCCGATCAGCACGGCGAACGCGCCGATCAAAGTGACGATGGGGCCGCAGATGCCCACGCCGGCCAGAGCCGTATCGCCGATGACCGGGATATTGCCAATATACATCCGGTCCACAATGCTATAAAACACGCTGACAAATTGGGCCAGCATGGACGGCAGAGCCACCCGGAGCACCAGCCCCTTGATGTCGTCCCTGCCCAGGTCATTTTCGCGCCTCACACTCTTCTCTCCTCTTTCCTTCACTTGCGGGGTCAATTATAGCATACCAAACGCAAATTGGAAAGTGGGTTTCCTTTCGGAAGCTGTCGCATAAGATAGAACGGAGAGGCATTCCGCCCCTCCCAAATCAGCAAAGGAGGAAAAGCGATTTGTACCCTGAAAATGGAACTAATCCCGCCGTCTGCGGCGACGCCTGCGGCACCCTGCCCGAGTGCGCCCCTCTGGCGATCCCCTATGTCCCCTTCCAGCAGACCGGCTCCAAGCGCTACTCCCAGATGGATGCCCTCAGCAACGGCACCCTCTACCCCGGCCTGAATCTCCCCTTCCGGGCGAAGCCCACGGCCGCCGCCTTGCCCCAGACCGCCATGACCGAGCTCCAGGCCCTGGAGTTCGTCACCCAGGAGCTGGCCCTCTACCTGGACACCCACCCCTCCGACGGCGAAGCTTTTGAGCTGTTCCGGCAGTACACCGCCCTGGAGCAGGCCGCCCGCGCCGACTTCGCCGCGGCCAATGGCCCCGTCATGCGGGAGGACGCGGCCCGGGATAAGACCTACACCTGGCTCAAGAGTCCCTGGCCCTGGAACTACCCGGAAAGAGAGGCGAAATAAGATGTTCGCATACGAGAAAAAGCTCCAGTACCCCATCAAAATCAAGACCCCCAACCCCAAGCTGGCCACCTTCATCATCAGTCAGTATGGTGGACCGGACGGCGAGCTGGCCGCTTCCCTGCGCTACCTCAGCCAGCGCTACGCCATGCCCTATGACGAGCTCAAGGGGCTGCTGACGGACATCGGCGTGGAGGAGCTTGGCCACCTGGAGATGGTGGCTACCATCGTCCATCAGCTCACCCGGGATGTCACCGACAAGGACGCCCGGCTGGCCGGCTTCGACACCTACTTTGTGGACCACGGCGTGGGCGTCTATCCCCAATTCGCTTCCGGCACCCCCTGGACCGCCGCCACCATCGGCGTCAAGGGCGACGTTATCGCCGACCTCACGGAGGATATGGCAGCCGATGGTGCGACCTCACATATACAACCTTTTTAGAAAAGCAGCGGACAAGCCATAAGGGGCCGCCCACATATCTCTGTGGGCGGCCCCTTTCCGGCTTATGACAGCGGGTCCTGGTGGCAGCAGGAGCGGGTATTGGCGTAGAGCGTCCGCTCCGCCTCCGCCAGGGAGGCATAGCCCAGGAGTTTGGCGGTGTAGGTCTGTATCTCAATGTAAAGGTTTTCTCCCTTTCGGTCCTTTTCTCCGTAGTATGCCTCAAAGAGGGACAGGGTCCGATAGCTGCAGGTCAGCAGTTCCCCGTAGCAATAGGTCTCCAGAGAGGTGACGGTCGGCGTGTCCGCACTGGCGTGAATCGGCCGCCCGCTGGCCAGCACGTAGGGGTACTGCTGTTCCGCCTCCTCCGCCCAGGCCACGGTCTGGTCGGTGAGGCGGCGGGCCAGGGCCATGACATCTGCCTCGAGAGGAGGCAGCAGCGGTTCCATGGCCCGGTACTCCTCCGGGGCGGTAAAGGCCATCATTCTGGCGTATTTCTCCATCACCGGGTTGCGGCCTTGGGCCTTGGCGTCCACCAGGTCCTGGAGCCAGGAGGCCGTCATATCCTCCGACCACCCCATGGCCTGCCCCGTCCGCATGACCCGGAAGGTCTCGTAGTCGTCCTGACAGGGGGCCCGTCCCCCTTCGTTCCGGGTGGCCTGGAACAGCTCCCACTCCGTCTGCACGAGACGCTGTATCAGTTCCATATCCATGTTAAATCAATCTCCTTTACAGGCATGACATCAGCGGAAGCTCCTGGACCTCCGGGGCACAAATCCCGGCCTGGACCGCCCGGGCGTGGGGCAGCAGAAAGTCGCTGTCCTCTTGGGACAGCCCCTGCTCTCCCAAAAGGCGGATGACCAGGGCGCTGATGGCTTCTACTTGGCAGGTCCGCCACTCCAGCGCCCCTTCAGTCAAGGCCTGGAAGAGGGACGCCGCCGCCCGGCCGCCCAGGGGCAGGTCCAGCAGGGCCCGGTGCGCCCACTTATAATAGGGGCGGTAGCGGCGGTTCAGCAGGAACAGGGCCGCCTGGGAGTGGTCGATAAACTCGGCCAGGGCGCGGAGGGCGGCCACCCGGTCCCCCCGTTGGAGGCACCGGGGGAAATTGTACTGCCCCGCCTGGGCCGCCAGGGCGCACCGGGCGGCCAACCGCTTCCGCCGGACATCCTCCGGGTAATAGGACAGCAGTGCCTCCCGAAAGGCGGTGAAAGCCCCCACGTCGTCCCGAAATACCGCGCCGTTGGTGCACACACTGAGGGCCTGTTCCGGCAGGACCAGCCAGTCCACCGCCGTCTCCGGCGGCGTGGTCCTCTCCAGGAAACGGCGGTAGAAGCCCTCCACCGAAAAGACGCCCACCCGGCCCGCGCTCATAGGGTCCTCCCGCAGCCGGGAAAACCCCAAGTATTCTCTGGGCAGTGCGTCATAGGCTTCCCTGGCCCGGATGCCAAAGCGCTCCATGTCCTCCCCCGTCAGCCACAGGCAGAAGCCGGGGCCCCAGTCGTGGTCCCGGGAAAGGGCATCGTCATAGCCCAGGCACTCGGAGCCCTCCCCCACCAGACCGGCGGCAATTCGGCCGTGGAGTCCAGGGCAGGCCGATTCCAGGGCCGGAAGCCCTACCTCTTCAAAGTAGGTACGTGACAGGTCTAATCCCTTCACAGCGATTCTCCTACCGACCGGCGGGCCAGTTCTACGTGTTCCCAGGCGGCCCGGGCCTCCCAGTGGTCGGAACCGTAGAGGTTCTCGGCAGCCTCGGCGGCGGCCCGGAAGTACTCCTCCGCCTCCCGGTAGCGTTCGGCGGTATAGCAGACCGCCCCCATGGCGTTGAGAGTGGCGTGGTAGTGGGGGGTATCCGTCCCCAATTCTCCGCGGAACATCTCTAGGGCGGCGGTCAGCTTTTCCTCCGCCTGACCCAGCCGCCCCAGGCGCTGGAGGAGGACGCCCAGGTTGCACAGGGACACGGCCAGCTCGTCCCGGCACTGCGGCAGGGTGCGCAGGATTTCCGCCGCCTGCTCCTGGAGCTGGGCTGCCCGGTCCAGGTCCCCCCGGTCCAGCCAGACCAGGCTGAGGTTGTTCAGTCCGCTGGCATAGAGCAGGCTGTCCTTCCCCACAGTGACCCCATAGAGGCTCAGACAGTCGCTGAACTCCTGTTCCGCCTCCCGGAGGCGGCCCTGCATGCGGTGGACGCCGGCCAGATTGTTCCGCGCCGTGGCGTAGGCCTGGTCCATCCGTCCCACGACCTCTCCCAGCAGGTCCACGGCCTCCCGAAAGCAGCCTTCGGCATCTTCCAGCTTGCCCTGGCCCTTGTAAAAGGCCCCTAGCTCATTGAGCATGGCGGCGTAGGGCCCGCTTTTAAGGCCATACTCTGACCGGCAGGCCCACCGCAGGCTCTGGAGCCGGGCCTCCAGCCCGGGGCCGGAGAGGCTCTCATAGGCCTGGTCCACCTGGGCCAGATACTCTGCCAATTCCATATCGCGCCTCCTTCATCCACCTGCAACGCGAGAAAACAGCGTCGCAAGCGGCGCTGTTTTCTCTGTCGTATACTACTTAGACTCGTCCATGCCTTCTAGGGCTTCCAACTCCAGCTCCTGCTCCGTCTCGGTGCCGGAGGAACCGAAGCAGAGCCGCTGCAGCAGGGGCGAGAGCGGTTTTTTGACCAGGGCCATGACCTTGCCGGTGACGATGGCGGTAATCACCGTCCCCTCTCGAATCCCCACCAGGGAGTGGAGGCAGAGGAAGGAGATGGCGATGCCGGCGGCCACCACCACGCAGTCCACGATGATCTTCATGTTATGGAAGGGCACGTTCAGCTTTTTCGCCACGGCCAGGGACAGTCCTTCCATGGGCATGGGGACCAGATCCACCTCAATATAGAGGACCACCCCCACGGCGATAAAGAGAATGCTGATGCACAGCATAGCCAGCTGCCCGGCGTAGGTAGGCAGGGCGAAGTCCCCCACCAGCCACTTGGCGAAATCCACGAAGTAGCCGAAGATGGTGGAAAACACGATTTGCAGCAGATTGATGGGCCGGAACTCCCGCCGCAGAATGAGCACCTGGAACAGGATATAGCCGCAGAAGATGACGATCACACAGGTGCTCATGGCGGTCCCCAGGACCTGGCTGGCCACGTAGGGCAGGGAGTTCACCGGCGACACGCCCAGGTTGGAGTTGACCGAAAAGGCCACGCCCATGGCCAGGAAAAACAAGCCCAGCACATAGAACAGGACTCGGAGGCCCCACTGGGCCGGCGTACTTTTTTTCATATGCGCGCTTCCTTTCCGTGGGCGGACACATCACCCGAAAAATTGGCCGCTTACTTCAGCATCTGGCCGGAGATCACGATCTGCTGAACCTGGGAGGAGCCCTCGTAGATAGAGCAGACCCGGATGTCCCGGTAGAGCCGCTCGATCTCGTACTCCCGGCTGTAACCATACCCTCCGTGGAGCTGGAGCGCCTTGTTGATGATGTCGATGGCGGCCTCGGTGGCATAGAACTTGGCCATGGAGGCCGCCTTGTCGGCGGGTTGCTTGTTGTCCATGAGCCAGGCGGCGTTGTAGACCAGGCCACGGGCGGCGTTCAGCTTGGTCTCCATCTCCGCCAGCATGAAGGCGATGGCCTGATGCTTGCACAGGGGCTTACCGAACTGGACCCGGTTCTTGGTGTGCTCCACCGCCAGGTCGATGGCCTCCTGGGCCATGCCCAGGGCCATGGAGGCCACGCCGATGCGGCCCACCGAGAGGGTCTTCATGGCGTTGATGAAGCCCAGGTCCATCTCACCGATGATGCAGTCCTTGGGGACCCGCACGTCCTCCAGCACCACGTCGCTGACCGGTACGCCCCGCTGGCCCATCTTTTCCTCGTGCTTGCCGCAGGAGACGCCGGGCAGGGACATGTCCACCATGAAGCATGTGATGCCCTTGGCCCCCTTCTCGGGGTTGGTCTTGGCGTAGACGATGGTGTGGCTGGCCAGAGGCGCAAAGGTGATGAAGCACTTGCGGCCATTGAGGATGTAGCTGTCGCCGTCCTCCACCGCCTTGGTGGTCAGGCTGGCGGCGTCGCTGCCGGCGTTGGGCTCGGTGAGGCCGAAGGCGATGTAGCTCTCCCCCGCCACCACGGGGGGCAGGTACTTCTCCTTCTGCTCCTCCGTGCCGGAGATGACGATGGGGGCGGTGGACAGGGAGTTGGCGGAGGAGATGAAGAGGGTGGCGGTGGCGCACTTCTTGGCGATCTCCTCCATGACGCAGACGTAGCTGCGCATGTCCAGGCCCAGCCCGCCGTACTCCTCAGGAATCTTCAGGCCCAGAAAGCCCAGGTCGGCCATCTGCTTGGCCACGTCCTCGGGGAAATGCTCGGTCTTGTCGATTTCAGCGGCGATGGGCGCCAGGGTCTTGTTGGCAAAGTCGCGGGCCATCTCGCGGATGGATTCATGGTCTTCATTAAAAAACGGATTCATACATTCTTCCTCCTTTTATATATGGCGGGTTACTCCCCCAGGTAAGCACCCAGGCCGCCCCAGGTCTCGTGGAAGATGGCCGGGTCCATGATCTTGAGTTCCGGGGCGATGGCGGGCCGGAAGCCCATCTGGCCCAGCACGTCCTTTTCCAGGTCCAGTCCGGGGGCGATTTCAATCAGGGTCAGCTTGTGGTCGATGAGCTGGAACACCGCCCGCTCCGTGATGTACAGCACCTCCTGGTCGTCCGGCGCGTACTGGCCGGAGAAGGTGATCTGGCCCACCTGGTCCACAAACTTGCGGATGGTGCCCTCCTCCAGGACCTCCAGCTTTCCGCCGCCCACCTTCACCTTGGCCTTGCCTACCAGGGTGCCGGCAAAGATGACCTTGGGGGTGTTGCTGCTGATGTCGATGAAGCCGCCGGGGCCGGTGAGCCGGGAGCCCATCCGGCTGACGTTGTTGTTGCCGTCCTTGTCCACCTCGCCGATGCCCAGGCAGGTCATGCTCAGGCCGCCGCCGCTGATGAGGTCGAACATCTCGTTGGGGGTAATGATGGCCTCCGGGTTATAGGCGCTGCCGAAGCTGGGCAGGGCCGAGGGCACGCCGCCTACCATGCCGCTTTCGGTGGACATGGTCACCTGGTCGATGAGGCCCTCCTCGTTGACCACCTTGGCGATGTCGGCGGGCATACCCACCCCCAGGTTGATGAGGTCGCCCTTTTTCAGCTCCATGGCGCAGCGGCGGCAGATGACCTTCCGCTCATCCAGGGGCAGGGCCTCGATGCTGGTGAGGGGCTTGCGAATCTCGCCGGAGAAGGCGGGTTCCCAGTAGTCGCCCTCGGCCTGCCAGCAGGACTTGGGGTCCCGGGCCACCACCACGTAGTCCACCAGCTTGCCGGGAATCTTGATGTCCTTGGCGGGCAGGGTCTCCTTCTTGGCCAGGTATTCCACCTGGACGATGACGATGCCGCCGGAATTCTTGGTGGCGTTGGCCACGGCGAAACCCTCATTGATGACGCTCTCCCTGGCGAAGGAGATGTTGCCGTTCTCGTCGGCGATAGTGCCCCGGAGGAGGCAAACGTCTACGGGGAAGCTGGGGTAAAAGAGATATTCCTCCCCCTGGAACTCCACCAGCTTGACCACCTCGTCCTTGGCGCAGGCGTTCATCCGCCCGCCCTCGACGCGGGGGTCCACGAAGGTCCCCAGGCCCACCTTGGTCAGCAGGCCGGGGCGGCCCGCGCCAATCTCCCGCCACAGGTTGATGATGACGCCCTGGGGCAGGCAATAGCTCTCCAGTTCATTGTTCCGGGCCTGGTCGCACAGGGTGAAGGCGCTGCCCACGTGGGCACTGGTCCACTTACTGACCAGGCCGGGCCCAGCCTCGCCGAACCGGGTGGCGCCCCGGGCGCCGTGGTCCGTGTCCGGTCCCCCCTCCCGCTTGGAGCGGTTCCAGCCCACGAAGGCATTGCCGTAGCCCCAGTCGCCCAGGGCACTGCCCTGCTTCAGGTTCAGGCCCTTAGGGTGGCCGGTCTCCCGGTAGCTGTCCCGGACGGCGCAGGCGATCTCCTCCGCCCAGCCGGACAGGCCCATCCCCGCCAGGCCCACCGTGGCCCCGTCCGGGATCAGGGCCGCGGCCTCCCGCGCTGTAATGAATTTTGCCATATCCATTCCCTCCATGTTCATTTGGATGAATGTGTTCACCGAACTTGTTCGTCGTAAGTGTAACATACCATTGTCAGAAACGTCAATAGCAAATAGTGAATCCGTTCACTTTTATTCAAGGTGCATAGTTTTTCAAAAATAATTGTACGCTAATGCTGAATTCCCTTATCGCCGCTCTTGTCATAGGATGCTTTTTCCTGTATAATGCCATTTACCGATTAGGAAATGGAGCATTTTGTCATGGAATTGGAAGGAAAAAGCAAGCGTCAGCTCCAGGCGGAGCAGACCAAGGTCAACCTCTTCAACGCCGCCGTGGAGCTGCTGGGCGAGAAGGACTTCGACGACATCACCATCCGGGACATCGTGGCCAAGGCCAATGTGTCTATCGGGACCTTTTACAACTACTACGCCACAAAAATGGAGGTCTTTTACGAGACCTACCAGGTGGCCGACCACTACTTCAACGAGACGGTGGCCCCCCAACTGACCCAAGCCACCGCCCGGGAGCGCATCCTCTGCTTCTTCGACCACTACGCCCGTTACAGCAGCGAACTCACCGACATGAAAATGACCCGGCTGCTGTACAACCCCGACAACCCCTGGTTCAACCGCCCTTCCGAGGGCGGCATGGTGGGGGTGCTGATCGGTGTCCTCCAGCAGGGCCTGGACCAGGGTGAGCTGGTGGGCCACGGTGACAGCGCCGAGGAGATTGCCTCCTATCTGATGATCGCCATCCGGGGCCTGGTCTACCACTGGTGCACGGCCAAGGGGAACTATGACCTGCGGGAAAGGACGAAATCCTTCACCCAGCGGCTGCTGGGTGCCTACCTTCCCCGCTAATAACTGAATCATAAAAAAGGACCGTTCCCATCGCAATGTGCGATGGGAACGGTCCTTTTTTCGTCTTTATCGCCAATCTGTTCCGCATTCTTTCAGGCCGTATGGTTATTCTATACATACCCTTCGGCTGAAACTTTGTTCAAAGTATCCATATCGAACACGTTCATTGAACAGTATCATCTAACTGTAACCCGGCTCATTTCCCTTCCCCCGCTCCAGGGGACTGAGGGCGATCTCCCGCTTCTCATAACATTCGATATACCGCACGATCAGGCAGGAAAACAGAAGCTGCTGCCGCAGGTAGGGGTCGTCCAGGGGAATGCCCATCAGCTCCTCGATTTTGTTGATCTTGTAGATGGCGGTGTTCCGGTGGAGGAACAAGGCCTCGGCCGTTCTAGCGATGCTCCGGTCGTTCATCAGGTAGTGAAACAGCACATCCTGCAGATTGTTGCGCATGGCTTTGTCGTACCGGCGCAGGGTCAGCAGGCCGGGGTGGCACAGAAAGACCAGGTCGTCGGTGCCCGTGGTCTCCTTCATGCTGAGGGCGCACAGATGGATGGCGTAATACATAGCGTACCGCTCAAAAAAGAGACAGCGGTCCTTGGTCCGGTAGCGCACGGCCACCGCGATGTCCAGGGTGGCCCGACACTGGCGATACAGGACCCGCAGCCCCCGGGTGCGCACCGAGGGATTCGCCACGATGGCATAGGCGTCGTGGCGCTCCAGCAGTTGCTCAAGCGCCTTCGGGTCCGCCCCCAACCGGAAGTTGTTGGACGGATCGGAGGCCAAGATATAGTAATCCCCCTCAAAGACCGCCACGTTGTCCCGGCGGAAGAGTTGTTCCAGCGCCCCCATCAACTGGCTCTCCGGGTCGGCGGGCCGGCCTGGGGTGCGCACTAGGATACCACGCATGTACTTCCGGGGCCGCTTGGGGAGCTGAAGCAGGCGGAGCTGAAGCTCCTCCAAATCCCCGTGGTCCTCGGAGAGCATGTCCTGGACCAGAGCCTGAAAGGCCACGTAGCTCTCCTGGGGCCGCCCATTGCGGGAGAGCAGGCCCTCCATGGCGTCCGCCGCCAGCCGGTTCAGGGTCCGCAGCTTGACCGGGTCCCCCAGCCCCCCCAGCAGCATGTGGCCCAGGAGCTGCCCACCGCTGAGGACCGGCGAGATGCAGAAGTGGAAGTCCTCCCTGGCGGCCAGATAGGTCTCCCGCCGGTCCTCCCGAAAGCCTTCAAACAGGTCTGACAGGACCTTCCGCTCAATATACAGGTTCTCCCCCAGCAGGGCCTCCATCCGCTGGTACTGCTCCCCCTTTGGGCCGGTGGCGATGGCCTGTCCGTAGGCGCTGAGGGCGTAGACCGTGGCCCCAGACAGCTCTCCCAGCTCGGTCAGCAGACAGCGGATGCCCTTTCTTGCGCTCCGCTCCAGGGCCCGGCGCCACTGGTCCATCTCCGCCAGATACCCCACCAGCCGGTTGTGGAGGTCCTCCAGGGGCAGGTCGGTGACCACCAGGGACAGGTCGGGCCGCGCCAAATCCACCAGCCCCGGATGGTCCCCCGCCGTAAAGAGCACAAAGCCGCGGCCGACGGCCATTCCGCCTATCAGCTCCGCCGCCTGGGCCGCTGCGCCGACGTACAGTCCGCCCCGCTCCCCGGCCGCCCGGTCCAGCAGCAGGACGCTGGCGGGCGCGTCCGTTCCCGCCTCGCCCAGGGAGGCCCGCAACACGTGCCCCTTCAGGTGGTCCAGCAGCATATCCAAAATCAACATATCCCTCTCCCCTGCCTTTCATCCCATCTATATTAGAAACGGAGGTAATGCTATGAGTCAGCGCACACTCGTCATGTACGGCGTGGGGGACGTGGCCCCCTACCGGGAGGATTTGTCCTCCTCCTTCCGCCACGTGGCCCCCCTCTTCCGGGACGGGGACCTGTCCTTCTGCCAGTTGGAAGCCGTGCTCAGCGAACAGGGGGACCTGTCCAGCTGTACCCGCATGGGGTGCTCCTCCCGGCCCCAGGTCGCCCGGGCCCTGAAGGAGGCGGGCTTCGACGTGGTCTCCTTCGCGTCCAACCATGCCCTGGACTACGGGCGCAGCGCATTCAACGAGACCCTCTCCCACCTGCGCGGCGCCGGGCTCCACGTCACGGGGGCGGGAGAAAGCGAGACCGTCGCCCGCCAATATCCCATCGTGGACGTGGACGGCACCAAGGTGGCTATTCTGGGCTACAACTCCATCCTCCCCCAGGGCTTCTGGGCCGAGGAGGCCCGCCCGGGGTGCAACCCCGCCCGGGGCATTACCGCCTACGTGGCGGTGGAACACGACCAGCCCGGCACCCCCTGCCGCATGTACACCTTCCCCCACCCCGACGACCTAAAAAAGATGACCGCCGACATTCAAAAGGCCAAGGCCGAGGCCGACGTGGTGGTGGTCTCCATCCACTGGGGCATCCACTTCAAGGAGGCGGTGCTGGCCGATTACCAGCGCTACTACGCCCACTTCGCCATCGACGCCGGGGCCGATTTGATCCTGGGCCATCACGCCCACATCCTCAAGCCCATCGAGGTCTACAAGGGCAAGGTCATCTTCTATTCCCTGGGCAACTTCGCCATGGAGGAGGTCACGGACATGCTCCGTGACGTGAAGGCCAAGGGGCAGGATATGAAGACCTCCAAGAGCCACACCGAGATGACCGCCATTTCGGACGCCTTCAAGACCACCAAGCGCAGCTTCCCCATGGACTCTTACCTGACCATGATCGCCAAATGGACCGTGTCCGACGGGAAGATCGATCGGGTCTCCTATCTGCCCGCCTACCTCCCCGAGGACGGCGCGCCCTATGTGGTGGCGCCAGACGACCCCAGGTTCCGGGAGATCAACGACTATATGGTCAAAATCACCGCCATGGAGGGGCTGGACACCCAATATCCCCTCTCCGAGGATGGGAGCGAGGTGGTAATAGTTTAAGACAAGATTCGACGAAACGCAAGAGAGACAAGAAGAGAACGCAAATTGAAAGGGGAATGTTGGAATGTCAACAACCGCCATTGTCATCTGCCTAATCGGCATCGTGGTCGCCATCGCCCTGGGCTACAAATTCGGTATCAATATGGGCGTCACCGGCCTGGTCTTTGCTTACATCGTGGGCTGCTTCATCATGAACCTGAAGGTCAAGGAAGTGGTGGCCCTGTGGCCCACCTCCGTGGTCTTCCAGCTCATGAGCATCACCCTGTTCTTCGGCTTCGCCGTGGTCAACGGGACCATGCAGGCCATTGCGGACCATCTGCTGTATAAGGTCCGCAACCAGACCTGGATGATCGCCTTCGCCATCTTCTTTATCGCCGTTATCCTGGGCGCCCTGGGCTGCCCGCCCCCCGCCGCCAACGCCATCTGCGCCGTCATCGGCTTCTCCATCGGTCTGCCCGCCGGCCTGCACCCCCTCATCATCGCCTGGGCGGTCTGCCACGGGGCCAACATCGGCGCCTGCTTCCCCTGGGCGGCCTCCGGCGCGGTGGTCAGCTCCACCATCGCCTCCAACGGCTATGAGGCCGAGGCCGCCGGCATGACCTGGGAGTTCATGCTGGCCTACTTCCTCATCACCTTTGCCCTGCTCATCGTCCTCTATATCGTGTTCAAGGGCCACAAGCTGGGGGCCGTCCAGGTGGAAAAACCCGCCCCCTTCTCCCCTGCCCATAAAAAGAACCTCATCATCATCCTCATCGTGGTGGGCCTGGTAGTCATCCCCTCCTTCCTGGCGAAGTTCATCCACGCCGAGTGGCTGTCCTCCTTCGCCCGGTACGCCGACATCCAGATGCTGGGCATGGTGGGCTTCGTGGTCTGCTCCCTGATGAAGCTGGCCGACGAAAAGGCAGTCATCAAGTCCGTGCCCTGGAACACCATCATCCTGGTGGGCGGCATCGCCACCCTCATGTCCGTAGCCACTACCGCCGGTGTGGTGGACGTCATCTCCAACTGGCTCAACACCAGCGTGCCCACCTTCGCCATCACCGCCTTCCTGTGTATCCTGGGCGGCTTCCTCAGCTTCTTCTCTGGCGGCATCAACACGGTGTTCCCAATGCTGGCCCCCATCGTCATCGGCCTGGCCAGCACCACCGGCATCAAGCCCGTCACCATGTTCATCGCCATCCTCCTGGGCGCCTGCTACACCGCCCTCTCTCCCTTCTCCACCGGCGGCGCCATCTTCATGTCCAATTGCCGGGATGAGCAGGTCCGCGGCAAGCTCATCGGCGGCCAGTTGGGTCTAGCGGCCCTGGGCCTGGTGGTCTCCGCGGTGTTGGCCCTGGTGGGAATCCTGGGCATCTTCTGATTGCTTTCCCGGGCCCGGGGCCGGATGACCGGCCCCGGGCTCCCCTCCCGACTGGAAAGGAGCCAACCATATGGGTGAACCCTTTATTTTCCTCGCCACCGGGGACCTGGGCCCCAACCGCCCCGACCCGGACACCATCTTTGACGGCGTGCGGGACGTCCTGGCCCAGGGAGATTTGATATTCGGCCAGCTGGAACCCTGTCTGGCCGCCTCCGGCACCCCCCTGCCCCAGGCCCGGCTGCCCATGCGGGGCGACCCAAAGGGGGCCGGCGCTATCCGCCGGGCGGGCTTTGACATTGTCAGCTTCGCCACCAACCACTGCATGGACTGGGGGCGGGAGGCCTTCTTCGAGACCCTGGAGGTCCTCCGCGCCAATGGCATACAGGTCATCGGCGCGGGGAAGGACCTGAACGAGGCCCGCAAACCCGCCATCGTGGAACGAAACGGCACCAGGATCGCCTTCCTGGCCTACAATTCCATCCTGCCCCAGAACTATTGGGCCACCGAGGACCGTCCCGGCTGCGCCCCACTCCGAGGCCTGACCATCTACGAGCAAATCGAACACGACCAGCCGGGCACACCGGCCAGGGTCCATTCCTTCCCCGTCCAGGAGGATTTGGACCATATCATCTCTGATATCAAGGCGGCGAGAGAGCGGGCCGACCTGGTCATGGTCTCCCTCCACTGGGGCATCCATTTCGTCCCCGCCGTCCTGGCCCAATACCAGCGCATCGCCGCCCACGCCATCATCGACGCCGGGGCCGACATGATTCTGGGCCACCACACCCACATCCTCAAGCCCACGGAGATTTACAAGGGCAAACCCATCATTTACAGCATGGCCAACTTCGCCCTGGAGCCGCCCTTCCAGTTCGCAGAAAACCTGGACCTGCACAACTCCGCCCGGCACAAGGAGCTTCAGGACCTGAACCCCGACTGGAAGAAGCTCCCTGCCAAACCCATGCCCCCGGACAGCTACAAGTCCCTGCTCCTCAAGTGTGTCATCCGGGACAAGCGCATCGAAAGAGTCAGTTTTATCCCTGTGCAGCTGGATGACGACTCCAACCCCCATGTCCAAAAGCCGGGGGACCCGGATTTTGATTCCATCATCCAATACATGCGGGACATCACCGCCGACCAGGGCCTGGACACCCAATATACCGTGGACGGGGACGAGGTCCTCGTCCTCCCCTAGACCAGAAAGGAAGATTCATCATGTACGAGCGCATTGAACGGATCAAAAAGCGGGTGGTGGTGGACGCCTACCCCATCTGCATCGAAAAGTACCGCATCACCCTGGACGTGTTGGAACACGCCAAGAACGACCCCGCCGTTATCCAGCGGGGCAAGATGCTCAAGGCCTGCGCCGAGCGGATGCCCATCCAGATCGCCGCCGACGAGCTGATCGTGGGGTTGGGCGCCTCCAAGCCCATGGGCATGGAGATCGACCCCAACTACGGCATTTGGAGCCAGGACGAGATTGACTCCCTCATCGAGGACGGCTTCCTCATGGACCCCCAGGACGTCATCGACCTTCAGGAGCTGAACAAGAAGCACGACCCCGCCACCATGATTGGCCTGCAGGGTGACCTCTTCTACGAGCCGGAGAACGAGCGCATCCTGGACCTACTGAAGGCGGGCCTGATTCTGCCCCCCTGGAAGGACAAGTCCGAGGGCCGTGGCGTGGGCGGCGGGTACGCCCAGTCCGGCTTGGGTCTGGGACCCTCCCTGATCCTGCTGGGCGTGGACTACACCAAGGTGCTGAAATACGGCTGCAAGGGCCTCATCGAGCAGGCCAAGGCCGAGCAGGCCAAGGTCCGCTTCACCCAGAAGGACGGCGTGGACCGCTTCCGCTACTACCGGGCCGTCATCATGGCCTTCGAGGCGCTGATGACCTTGGGCGAGCGGTACGCCAAGCTGGCTGCCGACATGGCGGCCCAGGAGTCCGACCCCAAGCGCAAGGCCGAGCTGCAGCAAATCAGCGACATCTGCGCCTGGGTCCCCGCCAATCCCGCCCGGACCTTCCGGGAGGCCATCCAGTGCTTCTGGTTCCAGTTCCTCATGCTCTCCCCCTCCACCACCCTGCCCGGCGGGCGGTTCGACCAGTACATGTATCCCTACTACGAGGCGGACATCGCCGCCGGTCGCATCACCAAGGACGAGGTCCAGGAGCTGCTGTGCCTGCTGAGGCTCAAGGATATGGAGCTCAACCGCACCTCCGGCAAGAACAACCGCAAGAAAAACGCCGGCATGGCCAAGTGGCACAACTTCATCATCGGCGGCTGCAAGCCCGACGGCACCGACGGCACCAACGATTTGAGCTACATGATGCTGGACGCCGCCCTCATCACCCACGTGCCCCACCACACTATGACCATCCGGGTCAGCGAGAACACCCCGGAGGACCTCATCATGAAGGGCGTGGAGTGCGTCAAGGCCGGACTGGGTATGCCCGCCTTCATCAGTGAGGACTCCTACATCAAGTTCTTCACCAGCTACGGCGTGCCGCTGGAGGACGCCCGGGACTTTATCATCACCGGCTGCCTGGACGCCAACCTCCCCGGCAAGTCCCGCACCGGCCCCGTCCCCATGACCATCATGACCGTGGTGTTCGACCTCATGCGCCACAACGGCGTCAACGTGAAAAACGGCGAACAGGCGGGCCTCCCCACCGGCGATTTCACCCAGTTCGGCAGCTTCGAGGAGCTGTTCGCCGCCTGGGAGAAGCAGTTCAAGTACTGCATGGGCATCGTGGCCGAGCGGAACAATGTGGAGCTGAAAATCACCCAGGAGCTGCTCCCCGACCCCCTGCGCAGCGCCCTGATGTTCGAGGGCATCGAGTCCGGCAAGGACACCTTCTGCCGCAAGATGCCCTTCGAGAACGGCGCCTCCATCTGCACCATCGGCATGGTCAACGTGGGCGATTCCCTGGCGGCCGTCAAGAAGCTGTGCTTCGACGACAAGAAGTACACCATGAAGGAGCTGTACGACGCCCTGGAGGCCGACTGGGTCGGCTACGAGGACATGCGCAAGGACTTCCTGAACGCCCCCAAGTTCGGCAACAACGACCCCTACGTGGATGAGATCGTGGCCCGGTGCTACCAGCTCTTCTGCGACACCATGAACGAGCTGCCTACCATCCTGGGCGACTATCACGTTCCCTGCGGCATCTCCATCACCAGCCACCAGCCCGGCGGCCTGCTCACCGGGGCCACCCCCGACGGGCGCAAGGCGGGCACCATCCTGGCCGACGGCACCATGTCCCCCATGCAGGGCATGGACACCCACGGCCCCATCGCCGTCCTCAACAGCGCCATGAAGGTCAACCAAGACCCCTTCCAGGCCACGCTGCTGAACATGAAGTTCCACCCCTCCGCCCTCAAGACCACCGAGGACATGGGCAAGCTCTCCGCCCTCATCCGCACCTACCTCACCCACGGCGGCAAGCACGTCCAGTTCAACGTGGTGGACCGGGAGACCCTCCTGGCCGCCAAGGCCGAGCCCAAGGCCCATCGGGACCTGGTGGTCCGCATCGCCGGGTACAGCTGCTACTTCGTCCAGCTCAACGAGGCCATGCAGGACGAGGTCATCGCCCGGGTGGAGCACAACCTGTAATTCCCCTCCTTCCCTCTCTTCTTGGTCCGGCCCGCTGGTACTTTCCCGGCGGGCCGGACCCTTTTTTCGGAATGTAAACACACAACGGGGCGGAATCTCTTCCGCCCCGTTGTGTGGGTATGGTTGGTACGCCTGAGCTGTTTGGGAGGGAGGTTCAGGCGGAGAACAGGCCGAAGAGCCCCAGGGTGGCCGCGATGATGGTGATGACCGGTACGATCAGCGCCACCACGATCATCTTGTTGGACAGCAGCTCCTTCTGGTCCTCGTATGGGTTGGCGGCGATACATACCGCGCCGCCGGTGGAGAAGGGCGAACAGGCCGTGGCCAGGCCGCCGAAGAAGATGCAGGTATACAGGGCGATGGGGTTCAGGCTCAGGCTGGCGGCCAGGGCGGGAACCATGGGGTACATCAGGGGCATGACCGTGGAGGTGGAGCTGGAGAAGAAGCTGAGGAAGGCCGCGAAGAGGACGATGGCGGCGGGGACCAGGAATCTGGGGATGGAATTGGCCAGCGCGCCGGAGATGAAGTCCACCAGACCGGCCTCGGCGGCCACCTGGATCAGGGAGTAGACGCCCACGATCATCACGATGGTGTTGATGGGGATCTTCCGAATGACGGTCTTTTCGTCGCCCAACTTCAGCACGGCGCAGACCAGGGCGCCCAGCATCATAATGACCTGGGGCTGGCAGAGCTGGTTCAGCGTGGACAGGAAGGGCACGCCCTTGATCCAGGTGTTCAGGATGGGCGGCACCACCATGAGGAAGAAGGCCACCAGAAGGATGACCACGGTCTTTTTCTGGACCGGATTGAAGGCGGGGGGCTTCTCATTCATAGAGACCTTGGCAGCCCTGTGGCCCTTGAGGAAGAAGTAGAAGAGCACGATGACGATAATGGTGATGATGCAGCAGTTGAACCAAATCTTCAGGGACCAGTCCATGGTCAGGGTCTCATCCACGCCGTTTGCCAGGATCAGGTTCTTGGAGATGGTGCCGCCGTAGCCGTTATAGGGGTTATTGGACCCCACCAGATTGCCGAAGGTGATGGCGACAGCAGTGAGGACCGGGTTGACCCCGGCGGTGGCGGCCATGACGAAGGCGAAGGGGCCCACGATGGCGGGGGTGGAGGCACCGGCGCCCAGCCCGCCCACGATGGCGGAGACGATGGCAATGGCGAAGGGCACCAGCTTGGCGTTGCCGCCCATGGCGTACAGCAGCTTTTGCCCCAACACGTTCATGGTGCCGTTTTCCGTGGCGTAGTTGAAGAACAGGGCGATGGAGAGTAAGTAGAACACGATGGTGGTTGGCCAGAATTTGATGATGTCCCCCGCCTTCATGCCCATGACGCAGATGCCGATGACAAAGGCAAAGCCGATGGCGATGATGCCGGTGTTGAATTTGAACTTCCAGCCCAGGAAAATGGAGATGACGATGGCCGCGATGCATAACCAGAGTGCCATAATTTGATCCCTCTCTTTCTTATTTCACACGGACCCTTCCGCGTTGGCTCACAAGTCTTGGGAGGTGCGCTCGATGACCTCGTCCTGGATGGACTCGGGCAAGCGGGTGAAGTAGGCGCTGTACCCCGCCACCCGGACCACCAGCTCCGGGTGCTCCTCGGGGTGGACCTTGGCGTCCTCCATCTCGGCCCGGTCCACCACGTTGAACTGGATGTGCTTGCCCCCGTGGGTCAGATAGGTCTGGATCATGGAGCCCAGCTTTTTCAGGTCGTCCTCGGTCTTCATGTTGGAGGGGTGGAACTTCATGTTCATCAGGGTGCCCTGATAGGGGTCCTGATCCACCTCCATGGCACTGCGGAACACTGCCAGAGGGCCGTGGACGTCCTGGCCGTGGTCCGGGGACAGAGAGGCGTCGGCCAAAATCTCGCCCCCCTTGCGGCCGTCGGCGGTGGCCCCGGTGAGGGCGCCGCCGGGCTGGTGGGCGGAGATGGAGATGGCGTTGGGCTTCAGGCTGTCGCCATAGACGCAGGGCAGGCTCAGGCAGGTGTCTGCGTGGAGCTTGTAGACCTCGGCCACCATGTCGTCCACCTCTTTGACGGCGTTGCCGTACTTGGGCTGGGCCTTGAAGTCCTTCTGCATGTCCTCGTAGCCCACCCAGTCGGCGTCCAGGGCCTCCATGAGCTGGGCCATGGTGTACTTTTTCTCCTCAAAGACCAGCTTTTTGATGGCGTAGAGGGCGTTGCCGGCGTTGACGCCGCCCACGGCCCCCAGCACCGCGCCGTTTTCAAAGTCGAAGCGGCGGGTGAACATATCCTTGCCCACCTTCACGCCGTCCTTCATCAGGGCGGAGCGGAACACGTCGGGGAACAGGTCCCGTTCCGCGATCATCTCCACGTTTATGCGCTCATTGGCCATACCCATCAGGTAGCGTATCTCGTCGTAGACGGCGGCCTTGAATTCCTCGAAGGTCTCCATTTTGGTCACGTCCCCTACCGACAGTCCCATGGTCTCCTTGGTGAAGCGGCAGTAGCCGTTGTGCATGGCGATGTCCATGGCGTGGGGGATGATGAAGAAGCAGGCCACTTGGGTCCGGGTCACGGCGGGAACGTTGCCGTCCACGCAGCCGGTGGCGCAGTAGTCCCGGGCCACCTCCACGGGCAGCTTGTTGGTCTCGCTCTGGTTGGAGAAAAAGTTGATATAGGATTCGTCGCCCAGGAAGGCCGGCATGCCAAGGCCGCTCTTGACGCACTCCAGCGCCTTGAGCATCAGCTTTTCCGGGGTGCCCTTGTGGACCCGGACGGTCACGGTGTGGTGGGGCAGATGGGTATCCAGGGCGGCGTCCAGCAGCAGGTACGACAGCTCATTGGTAGCGTCGGAGCCGTCCGCCTTCTGGCCGCCGATGGTCCAGTTGTACCACTTCGCCATGCCCGCGTTCTTGGCCCGGTTGGCCTTGCCGGACACCCGGTTGATCTTCATCACCTTGCACCGCATGATCTCCAGCAGCTCCAGCACGTCGCCGTCCGTGATGGCCCCGCTGTCGATGTCCTTGCGGTAGAAGGGGTACATGTACTGGTCAAAGCGCCCGGCTGTGGAGGTGGGCGACGGGCAGACCAGCAGGAAGGTGAACCAGAAGGACTGCATGGCCTCCCGGAAGCTGCCGGCGGGCTCGTAGGGCACCTTGCGGCAGATGCGGGCCATCTCCATCAGCTCGGCCTTCCGGGCCGGGTCGGCCTCGTCTTGGGCCATCTGCTCGGCCAGTGAGGCGTAGCGGCCGGCGAAGCGGACCCACGCCTCAAAGACGATGATAACGCCCTCCCAGTAGTTTCGTTTCTCAATGGCGTCGGGGCAGTCGTAGCGCAGGTCGGCCAGGCACTGCCGCGCCTCGGCGATGATGGCCCTGGCCCCCTCGTTGAGGACCTTGGCATAGTCCACGCACACCAGGGAAAAACCGGGACCCAGGCCGTAGCCCGACATGGCGAAGCCGCCGCCGGAGCCGCCCTTCTTGTCCTTCCAGGGGGGCAGGATGACGCCGGACTTCATGAAGGGCCACAGCCGGTCGTTCTCCCCCAGGCTCTTGCCCATGGTCTCCACCAGGTTGGTGTTCAGGGCGTTGCCCGCGAAGCGCTCGTTGAGCTTGTACAGCTCCTCCTCGTCCTCGGGACTGATGGTGTAGATCTCGCTCTTGAGGGACTCCACCTCGTCCCTGGTCCAGACGCCGTACTCGTACTGCATCTCCAGGCCAAAGGGCTTGCTGGCCCCGGAGCCGCAAATCAGGTCCTCCGGCTCAATGAAAATGGTGATGTTGTCCAGGATATGGGCGTGGAGCTTGGCCCGGCGGAGCAGCATGGGCTCCCCCGCGGTCACGTCCAGAGATTCGTTGGCCAGCCGGAACAGCTCGATGCAGAGCGGGTACTGATTGACCCGCAAGCTCTCCTTCATGCGTTTGACTCTGTCGGTCATCATCGCTTCCCCTTTCTCGTTTTGGTGTGGTGAACAAGTTCATCCTGAACATAACACGGCCAGCCCCCAACCGGCAAGGGCGGTTTTGGGGATTGCCTTTTTTCTGTACATTGGGTACAATGAACTCGTTCAGAAATGTACATACCGCACATTTTCCACAACGGAGCCGAAGTCGCTTCGCTCCCCTTCTGTACAAATGGACCAACATTTTGAAAAGGAGGCAGCCCGAATGACAAGCCTGCGACATATCCTGCGGCAGCTGGAACCCTATCTCATCGGCGCCTATCCCAGCCTTGGCGACCACGTCTGTTCCCAGCAGGTGGAACTGCTGGGGGGCCAGGACACGCTATGCCGCAGCCGCCTCTATCTGGGGGATGCCGGCTCGGTCCAGGTCCTGGACGCCGCCCAGGCGGAGCCGGGCACCGTGGTCCTGCTGGCGGGAGGCGGCGGAGACCCCACGCCGAAGGCCCGCCCCGAGGGCTGCGTTCTCGTCTGCTTCACCTGCTCCCTCACCCTGCTGTTCAACACGGTCTCCCGGGCCCTGGCCCAGACTGAGGCGTGGCGCAGGGCCTATCTGGAGCTCACCGACCACGGCCGGGGCCTGCACGCCATCGTCGCGCTCACCGCCCAACTGGCGGACTCCGCCGTCCTGCTGCTGGACCAGAGCGGCAGGGTGGTGGCCTCCGGCGGCATGGAACACAGCGCCTATCTGGCGGGGCAGGCGGCCGCCACTGGGGCCATCCCCCAGCGCACCACCGACGCCCTCTTCCCCGCCGGGTCCGCCGCCCGCTACGGCGCGTGGCCCGTACCGGGGACCGACCTGGTCCTCCACGCCCGGCGGATGGTCCTCCAGGACCGCCCGGTGGGGATGCTGCTCCTGGAGGGGCGCAAGAGCCGCCCCGACCTGGACTACCCCTCCCTGTGCGAGTGCGCCACCGACTGCCTGGGCCGCCGCCTCCTGTCCACCGACCTGTCCCGGCTGGGCTCTAGCAGCAGGGCCTTCCAGCAGTGCTGGGAGGACATCGTCCAGCGGAAGCTCACCGGCGTGGCTGAGATTCGGGAGGCCCTGTCCCGGATGCCCCACCCCATCCAGCAGTTCGCCCGGGTGGCGGTCCTCACCTTCTCCGGCGGCGGCGCGGGTATCCCCTACAACTACCTGATCGCGCGGCTGCGGGAGATTTTCCCCCACACGAACATGGCCGTTTACCACCAGGACATCGTCCTGCTGCTCACCTACCCCGAGCGCACCTTCCAACGGGACCTGCCTGCGGACGGCGCTCTGGCGGAGCTGCTGAACCGCTTCCACGGCTATCTGGCCGTCAGCAACGGCACTCGGGCCCTCAACGCCCTGGCCTCCCTCTACATGCTCACCAAACAGACCGCCATGCTGGCCCAGGAGCTGGATCTCCAAAAGGGGGAGCGCATTTGCTTCTACGAGGATTACAGCATGTACTGCGTCATCGACCTGTGCGCCCAGCGGTATCTTGAAATCGAGGGCAACGACGACATCCTCTACCTCATCCACCCGGCGGTCATCCACCTGACCCGGTACGACCGAGCCCACAACAGCAACCTGCGGGACGTGCTCTACTACTACCTGCTCAACGACCGCAATCTGGTCAAGACCTCGGCCTGCACCTATATGCACCGAAATACGGTCATCAACAAGGTCAATAAGATCCTGGAGCTGCTGGACCTGGACCTGGAAAACGGCAACCTGCGCCAGCGCCTCATGTTCTCCTGCCAGGTCATCCGGTACTATGAAAAGGTGATGAAGCAGACCCTGAAGCTGTGAGGGATATATGCATAAAAAGCCCGTGGGACCCAATGCCTGGTTCCCACGGGCTTTTTGTCCGTTATTTTACAGCTTGTTCTCCGTCCGGGCGATGATCTCGTCCTGGACGGCCTTGGTGAGCAGGGTGAAATAGGTGCTGTACCCCGCCACCCGGACCACCAGGTCGCGGTAGTCCTGGGGCTTCTCCTGGGCCTTGACCAGGGTGGCGTTGTCCACCACGTTGAACTGGATGTGCTTGCCCCCGTTGGTCAGGTAGGTCCGAATGAGGCCGCCCAGCTTCATCAGGTCGTCCTCGCTGCCCAGGGCGGAGGGGTGTATCTTCATGTTCAGCAGCATGGCGTTGAAGGGATCCTGGTCGATTTTCATGGCGCTGCACAGGGAGACGGTGGGGCCCTTCCTGTCGGTGCCCTGGGCCGGGGAGGCCACGCCGTCGGGCAGGGTATCCCCCGCGTGGCGGCCGTCCGGGGTGGCGCAGGTATAGCCGCCGCCGGGGGCGTGGGCGGTGATGGAGATGCCCGTGGGGCGGGGGGGCACGCCGTAGACGGTGGTGAAGGTGTTGCAGCTCTCCGCCCAGAAGCGGTACAGGTCGGCGGCGATGTCGTCCACCAGGTCCTCCCCGTTTCCGAACTTGGGGGCGTTGACGCACTGCTTGCGGAGGTCCTCATAGCCCGCCCAGTCGGCCTCGACGGCGCGGAACAACTCCTCCATGGTGCAGACCTTGTCCTGGAACACCAGCTTTTTCACCGCGGCCAGGGAGTTGGCGGCGGAAATCATCCCCACTGGGTTCATCAGGGAGGCGTTCTCATAGGGCATCTTCCGGTCCATGATGTCCTTGCCGCTCTTGATGCCGTCGTAGGCAAAAGCGGAGTGGACCACGTCGCAGTTCACCGCCCGGGTGACCCGGATGAGGATGTTGTGTTCCTCGTTGTACATCCCCATGAAGTGGTAGAGCTGCTTCTTGAAGGCGGCCTCAAAGTCCTCATAGGACTGGAAGTCCTTCATCTCGCCGGTGGCGGGGCCGATGCGCTCCCCCGTCTCCCGCATGATGCCGTTGTGCATGGTGATGTCCAGCACCTTGGGCACGATGAACATGCCCAGGGCGTTGATGCGGGACTTGCCGGGCAGGTTCAGGTCCAGGCAGCCGGCCAGGGCGTAGTCCCGGGCCTCCTCAAGGGGGACCCCCTGGTCCACCAGGCCCTGGATATAGCTCTTGTCGGAGACGAAGGCGGGCATGCCCAGGCCGGTCTTGACCAGCTCCAGGGCCTTTTTCATCAGCGGTTCTGGGGTCCCCTCATGGACCCGCAGGGTGATGGTGAACTGGGGCGTGCGGACCTCATCGGCCGCCTGGAGGATGAGATAGCTCAGCTCGTTGGATGCGTCGTTGCCGTCGGCATCTACGCCGCCGATGACAAAGTTGTGCCACCGGGCCATGCCCGCCCACTTATCCCGCTGCTTGGCGTTGCCGGAGACAAAATTGAACTGCATGATCTTGATGCGCAGGCATTCGATAAGCTCCACCACATCGTCGTCGGTGAGGGCGCCGCTCTCAATGTCCTTTTTGTAGAAGGGGTACATGTACTGGTCGAACCGGCCGCCGGGGACGGTGCCGTGGGTGATCATCATCCAGTAGAACCAGAAATTCTGGATGGCGTCCCGGAAGCCCCGGGAGGGCTTCTCAGCGATCCAGTGGCAGGTATCCGCCATCTGCTCCAGCTCGGCCTTCCGCTTGGGGTCGGCGCACTTGGCCGCCGCATCCAGGCAAGCGTCGCCGTAGCGGTGGTACATACGGACCATGGCCTCCAGGGCGATGATGACGGCCTGGAGGTATTGGGCTTTGTCGAAGGAGTCGTTGTCCACGTAGCGGACGTTGCGCAGCTCCTCTTTGGCGTCGTCCAGGGTCTTGTGGATGCCCTCGGTGACGATCTTGCCGTAGTCGGGCACGAAGAAGCTCAGGCCGATGCCCAGGCCCCAGCCGAAGCCCGCGCCGCCGGAGCCGCGGCCCTTGACCTTGCTGGTCCAGGGGGGACAGAGGATGCCGGAGCGGATGAAGGGCCACATCCGCTCGTCGTCATAAAAGCGGCCCTGCCACTCGTACATCTGCCGGTCCTGTCCGTCCCAGAAGGAGTCCAGGCTCCGCAGGGTGGCCCGGTCCTCGTCGGTGATGGTGTAGTTGCCCTCCAAAATGGAGTCCAGGTCGTCGTCGTCCCAGAAGGGCCCCCAGCAGGAGGCCTCCAGCCCCATGGGCTTGGACGCCACGTTGCCCACGATGAGCTCGTCCTCGTCCACGTAGATGGTCCGCCCGTCCAGGTAGTCGGCGGTGGCGTGGGCCCGGCTCAGGATGGGGGGCAGCCCCTCGTGCTTCTTCCAGGACTCGATGACCAGCTTGGGCTTTTCGGCGCAGAGGGGGAATTTGTCCACCTTCAGCGCCGCCTGCATCCGTTTGATTCGTTCTGTCATTGCGATTCCTCCGTTCCAAATACATATAAAGGCTTTTAGCTTTACAGTTTTTCAAAAAGCTGATTCACGTCGGGCAGCTCCTCCAGCCGGAAGATGGTCTCATAGAGGTCCTCCAGCTTGCCAGGGCCATAGGGCCGCCGGGCCAGGGCGGCGCAGTCGAAGAATTTCTCCCGCAGCCGCTCCGCCCCCATGGGATGCTCTACGCAGCCCAGAGGGTGCTCCAGATGCCTGGACCAGCTCCCCCGCGCCGTGTGGATGGTGAAGTCGGTCCACTTGTTCTGCTCCTTGGTCCAACCCGGCTCGATGGTGCAGTGGACCTTATCCGCCAGAGCCAGCACCTCCGGGTCGGCCAGCCGTTCCGGCGTGAAGCTGTCCAGCTTTACATCTCCGTATTTCAAAGCTGTCCCTACCACAAAGGGCAAACTGAACTTGGCGATGGCGGCAGACTTGGGACGGTACTTCACCTCCCGCGGCTCCGTGACCATTCGGCCAATCTCCTGAAGGGTGATTTCCACCGCCTCCACCTCTTCCGGCCGAATCCCGTGTTCCGCCACCAGGGAGAGCACACCGTCGATAGAGGTGTGGGTGGCCCGGCAGGAGGGCCAAGGCTTGAAGCTGATGAACTGGCTTTGGAACACAGTCCCCAGCCCATCCAGTACCTTCTCCGGGGTGTAGTTGTCCCGGGCGTACATGTGATAGTACCCCAGCTTGCCCTCCAGCGGGGCCTCAAACCGTGCGGGGACCCCCAGCCGGGCCAGCAGGGCCGACTGGACCGCCGCCTGGGCGGCGAAGCCCTCCCGGACGGTGCGGACGGCGGACCCGCCGCTGTTGGCGGCCTCCCCGCTGCATGTGGCCTGACACAGGTTCAGAGCCAGAGCGTCCCCGAACTGTCCCCCGTCCAGGCCCAGCAGCTTCCCCGCGCCGAACACCGCGCCCATGGAGCCGTGGATGGGCGGCATATTCCAGCCGTACTTCAGCAGGTCCTCGTTGACCCCCAGGTCCAGACGACAGCAGAGGTCGCTGGCCAGGGCCATGGCCGTGAGGAAGTCCTTGCCGGACACCCCGCCCAGATGCTGGCTCAACGCCATCAGCGCGGGCAGGGCGGCGGAGTTGGGGTGGACGGTGGCCGTCTCGTGGGAGTCCTCGTAATCCAGGGCGTGGACCAATGCGCCGTTAGCCAGGGCCGCCAGGGTGGGCGTGGTCCGCTCCTCCCTGCCCAGGATGGTGCACCGCCCCTCCCCTTCCGCCGCCGCGAAGGCGGCGAAGGGGGCGGAGGCGGCATCCAGGCCGGTGGCGGCCAGCATCACGGCCAGCATATCCGCCAGGGACTGCTTTTGGACCCTGACCGCCTCGGCGGGCAGGTCCTCATACTCCGTGGACAGCACATAGTCGATCAGCCGCTGGGTGAGTCCTTTGTCCTCCATGGCTTACATCAGTCCGTACAGCCCGATGGCGCCCAGGACGGCGGCCACCAGGACCAGTGCGGCCGCGGCGTAGATGAGGGGCAGGAACATCTTTTCCCGGATGTCGTCCTGCTTGATATTGGCCAGGGTGAGGGAGCCGCCGCCGGAGAAGGGGGACACGGCGGAGGCGTTGGCGCCGATGGCGATGCCGGCATAGAGGGCGTGGTAGTTGATCCCGGCTGCGGTGGTCAGCACCGAGGGAACCAGGACAAACAGTGTGGGCACCACCACGGAGGAGCCGGCGGAGAATACGCTCATGAAGCCCGCCAGCAGGACGAACATGGGGATGATGAGGGCCACGGGGACGTTGCCGCCGATCCAGGAGCCGATGAGGTCCACCGCGCCGCCCTCGGTAGCCACGCCCACCAGCATGGACACGCCGGCCAGCATCATCAGGGTGTTCCAGGGGATGTGCTTGGTGACGACGGTCTTGGCGTCAGCCAGGTTCAGCAGGGCCGCGATGGTGGCCAGCACAATACAGACCAGGGAGATGTCCAGCTTCCGGGACAGCGCCCCCAGGGCGGATACGCCCAGATTGCCCAGCAGAGAGGGCACCACCATCAGGACGATGAGGACGATAATGAGGGCAAAGGTTTTCTTCTGTACCCCGTTCATGGGTTCCGGCTTGGCGATGAAGTCCGTGTTGTCCACGTGGGCCTTCCAGCCCCGGAAGAGCACGAAGGTGAGGATGCCGGACACCAGGGCGAAGATAGCGCAGGTGAAGAAGCCGTTCCACAAAATGGCGTCCACCTCCCCGGCGTGGACGCTGGCCTCCAGCACGCCCCGCTGGATGTTGGCGCCCTGGCCCCAGGGCACCTGGGCGCCGATGTACGAGCCGATGTTGACCATCAGCGACCCGAACAGCGGGTTCATATTGGTCGCCAGGCAGATGGAGATGATGATGGGCATCAGGACCGCGTTGGGGGCGTAGGGCGATGCACCGGTCATGCAAATCACGCCTGCAATCAGGAAGAACACCCAGGGCAGGATGCTGGGGTATTTGCGGAACCGATAGACCAGGATGAGGGTGATCTGCCGCAGGGTGCCGTTCTCGTTGGCGTAGCCGAAGAGCCAGCAGATGCCGATGATGGTGAACAGGATCTTGGCCGGGAACATGGCCACCACGGCGGAGGTCTTCAGGTCCAGGAGGAATACTCCGATGATGTAGGCGAAGGTCATGGAGAGCAGGCCGATGGCGTTGAACTTGTTGCCCAGATAGATGGAGGCGACCATCGCCACGAGGAACAGGATAAGGACGACTGACGGTGACATATCAACAACTCCTTTTCTTCTCTTCTGGAACACCCGGTTTCGCCGGAGCGCGCCGCGGTACGCGACCGGCCTTCCTGTTTACAACCTATCATTTGAACATGTTCATCCGCAAGGAAAACCAGGCCCCGTAAAAAAAGGATGTGCAGAAATGCCTAAATTTTAGAACCGGTTCAGCAGAAGTGCACAGAGGTGAAAAAGCTGTAAAAAACGGATGACATCTCTGGTGGTTTTCGATATAATGAACTTGTTCATCATATATACTCTTGTGCAGATTGGAGGAACTTATGGCTGGCATCAACGGGTGGCTCTCCCCTCTCCGGGGACACATCACGGGGCAGACCCTCGCCGACTCCACTCCATGGGAGTTTCACGCCGTCCGCTTTGTCCGCCGCTGGGACGGCCCGGACCCTGCCGTCCTCTGGATCGGCGGGGCGGAGGAGCTGCATCCCCTGCTGGAGGACGGACAAGTCCCCGCCGGGACTGCCTTCTTCTCCGCCGGAGGGACCGCTTCCCTGCTGGACCTGGCTCAAAAGCGACAGGTCAGCCTGGTGACCACGGACCTGGACTTGTTTGCCCTGTCCGATGTCCTGTCCGCCGCGCTGCGCCGCCGCCAGGAGTGGTCCTTCCGCCTGTTGGAGGCCGCGGGGCAGCGCCACAATGTTCAGGACGTGGTGGAGGCCGGGGCCAAATTAGCGGGCGGCGCCCTCTTTCTGCTCAACGCCGGCCGCAAGGTCATCTATGCCAGCGGCTCCGCCTGCCCGGACTCCGCCCCCGTCCGGGAATTGGTAGAGCAGGGGCGGCTGAGGGAACCCTCCGCCAGGGTCCTCATGTCCGGCGACCCCGGGCAAACTGGGGAGGCCTATTGCTACGCCATGGGTTCCGAGGGCCGCTGCTGGGTCCAGCGGGTCTACAAAAACCAGAGCCTCATCTCCTATATGCTTCTCTTTGTCCCCTGCGGAAATTGGGACCTGGACGCGGCCACCCTCCTGGAACTGGTCCGTGAAAACGTGAGTCGAGCGGCCGCCGCCGAGGGGGGCGGCTACTGGGCCGGGGCCGACTTCAAGGCCCTGATGGCCGATTTGCTCTCCGGCCGACTCACCGACGAGCAGGAGATTTGCCGCCGCTTCTCCCTGATTTCCCGCCGCCCCCAGCAGTTCTGCACCTTCATCGTGTTGGAGCCCGGCGCTCCCCACGGCCCACTGGTGGCGTCCACCGCCCTGCTGGCCCAGCTGGAGTCCATCTTCCCGGAGAGCAACGCCGCCGTCTACGACGACGGCATCGTCCTTCTGCTCAGCTGTCCTGACCGGGACTTCCAGCCCGCCCCCGTCTTTGACCGGGAGCGGTTCCAGGACCTGTTGGCCCGCTACGACGCCTACGCCGCCATCAGCAACGCCACCAGCCGCCGGGCCATGCTGCGGACCAACTACATCCTCACCAAGAGCGTCCTCCACCTGGGCCGGGCTCTGCGCAGCTCCACCACCCAGCGTGTCTTTTTCTTCGAGGACTATGCGGAATATGTGATGATCGACCTGTGCATCAACAGCTTCAGCGCCCTGCTGGGCCACGACGACATCATCTATCTCACCCACCCCGACGCGGTGAAGCTCTACCGCTATGACCTGCGTCATCACACCAACCTGCTGGATGTGTTGTACTATTACTGCCTCAACAATTGCAGCATCTCCCAGGCCGCCAAGGCCGCCTACATGCACCGCAACACCTTCTCCGCCCACCTGGCCAAGCTCCAGGAGCTGATTCGGGCCGACCTGGACAACGGCGAGATACAGCAGCGCATGGTCTTTTCCTATAAAATCCTCCGCTACTACGACCGCTACGCCAAAATCAACCTGGGCAAGCGCCTGAGCGTCTCCGCCCCGGACGAAAGAAAGGAATGACCCGCATGTCGGAAGAACTTCGCTCCGTCACCGGCACCGTATTCAACATCCAGCACTACTGCATCCACGACGGGCCGGGCATCCGCACCAACGTGTTCGTCAAGGGCTGCCCTCTGCGGTGCCTGTGGTGCGCCAACCCGGAGTCCCAGGTGGCCGCCCCCCAGCTCATGTATCTGGCGGACAAGTGCGTGGGCTGCGGCGCCTGCCTCCCCGCCTGCCCCAAGGGGGCCATCTCCCGGGACGGCGAAAAGGTACATACCGACCGCGCCCTCTGTACCGCCTGCGGGGCCTGCTCCAATGTCTGCCCGGCGGAGGCCAGGAGCGTCTCCGGGGATACCAAGACGGCGGGTGAGGTCTTTGACGAGGTGGCCGGAGACGCGCTGTTCTACGGCTCCGACGGCGGCCTCACCGTCACCGGCGGCGAAGCCCTGGCCCACCCCAAATTCACCGGGGCGCTGGTGAAGCTGTGCAGAGAGGCGGGCATCACCACCGCCGTGGAGACCTGCGGGGCCGTGCCCTGGGCGATTATGGAGCCCGTCCTCCAAGATACCGACATCGTCCTCTATGACATCAAGCAGATGGACTCCCCACAGCACGAGCGGTGCACCGGCCAGGGGAACGAACTGATTCTGTCCAATCTCGAGCGCATCTCCCGGGAGACCAGCTGCACCATCATCGTCCGCTGCCCCGTCATCCCCCCCTGCAACGATTCCCCGGAAAATATGCACGCCCTGGGCCGGTTCCTCACCGAAAAGGCCATCCGGTGCAGTGAGATCGACCTCCTCCCCTACCACAACCTGGGCGAGGGCAAGCGGACCCAGTTGGAGCCGGGTACCGAGGGCTTCCAGAGCCACACCCCCACCGACGCCGAGATGGAGTCCCTGCGGGACATCCTGCGTGGATATGGCTTTTTGGTCAAATAGCGCCTCCGCGACAAGAATAAAATTGACAACCCCCACAAAACTTGCTACAATGAGCTGGAACGTTAGGTGAACACGTTCACCCATCCACACATGAACGAAAAGTAGGAGGCAAAACGCAATGAACATGCTTGTCTGCGTCAAGCAGGTG
>UQGJ01000004.1 GCA_900540545.1 uncultured Eubacteriales bacterium | reverse complement strand
ACGGCGTCGTCGGCAACCTCTTCGAGGTCCTCCCCGTCCTCACCGAGGAGATCAAAAAGGCCCGCGCGTAACACAAAAATAACAGCATGCCCCCGGAACCGAAGTGGTTCCGGGGGCATGCTGTTATTTTTGTAACTGCCATGACATAGGCTGGCATAGAGGTGATGGAACATGGGGGAATCTCTTCCCAAACCGGCCTGTACCAGTGTGTTCAAGGACGGCCGGAGTACGACCACACGGGAGGCGTACACACGCATATGGATCGGCCTGATCAACCAAAAAGAACGGAACAGGCACCCGGCACCATGAGAGCGGGAATCTACTGCCGCCTATCGGAGGAGGACCGGGACAAGCAAAAGAAAGAGGACGACAGCAAGAGCATCCAGAATCAGAAGTCCATGCTGATCCAATATGCCCTGGAACAGGGGTGGGAAATCTATCAAATTTACAGCGACGACGATTACGCCGGGGCCGACCGCAAACGGCCCCAGTTCAACGCCCTGCTGGCCGACGCCGAAGCGCGGAACATCGACATCGTCCTCTGCAAATCCCAGTCCAGGTTCACCCGTGAGCTGGAATTGGTGGAGAAGTACATCCACGGCCTCTTTCCCATCTGGGGCATCCGGTTCATCGGCTTGGCCGACAACGCCGACACCGCCAACAAGGGCAACAAAAAATCCCGGCAAATCAACGGCCTTGTCAACGAATGGTACCTGGAGGACATGTCGGAGAATATCCGCAGTGTGCTGACGAACCATCGGATCAACGGTCGCCATATCGGTGCGTTTGCGCTGTATGGCTATCAAAAGGACCCGGAGCAGGAGGGACATCTCATCATCGACCCCCCCGCCGCCGCAGTGGTCCATGAGGTCTTTACCCTCTTCGCCCAGGGGTATGGGAAAACCAAAATTGCCCAAATTCTCAACGAGCGCGGCATCCCGAACCCCACCGAGTACAAGCGGCGGCAGGGCCTGCGGTACAAGGCGGCCGCCCCCCATAACAGTACCCTGTGGAAATATTACTCTATTGCGGATATGCTGGTCAACGAAATGTACATTGGGACGATGGTCCAGGGCAGATACGGCAGCGTCAGCTTCAAAACGCGGCAGAACCGTCCCAGGCCCAAGGAACTCTGGTACCGAAAAGAGCACACCCACGAGCCCATCATAGAGCGCCCGCTCTGGGACCACGTCCAGGCCCTTCTCGCGGAGCGAGCAAAACCCTTTTCCACCGGCGAAGTCGGCATTTTTGCCCGGAAAACCAGGTGCGCGTACTGCGGGTATACCCTCAAATCGGCCAAAAAGGGCGACAACAGGTATCTGCACTGCCCCAACCACCACGCAGACCAGAGTTCCTGTGAGGGCGCTTTCATCTCGGTGTCCAAATTGGAACGGGCTGTTCTGGAGGAATTGGACCGCCTTTCCGATGAATATCTGGACATGGATGAGGTGGAACGGCAGACCGTCTTTCTGCCCCATGTTCAGGCCCAAAGGGAGGCCCTGGAATCCAGTATCTCCGCTCGGCGGGAAAAAATCGAGGTGTACCGTAAAGGGATTCGGGACCTGTATCTGGATAAGACGCGGGGAATCCTCACCGAAGAGGATTATGTCGCGCTCTCCCAGGAGTTCTCCGCCGAGCGCGACCGTCTGGAACGGCTCAATCACGACGCGGAACGCAAGCTGCGGGACCTGGCTGCGGAGATGTCCCCTGGAAGTTCCAAGCGCCAAAGGATCGAGCAGTATACCCGCCCCTCCCATCTCGACCGGGAGACCGTCCTCGCCCTCATCAACTATGTCGTGGTGGGCCGCCGAATCCCTGGTACGCGCACCGTCCCCATCGAAATCCATTGGAATTTTTGAGCCCCGTGGGCGCTGGTCCTGGTTGCATTTACAAGGTCGCACCAGAGCAGAAGGCCCGTGTCACCTACGACAACATCCTTCGGATGTGCGACGACCCCGACGTCACCGACGTCATCCGCTTCCTGCGGGAGCGCGAGGTGGTCCACTTCCAGCGCTTTGGCGAGGCGGTGCGTCTGGCCAAGGAGAAGATGGACCAGAAGAACGTCTACTTCACCAACCCGGTCACCGACCGCTGAGCAGGTGTACCAAAACAGGGCGCAAGGGATTTCCCTTGCGCCCTGTTGTTTTCACTGGTCCAGCATATCCACAAATTCCGCTTCGGACAGCACCGGGACCCCCAGGCTGTTGGCCTTATCCAGCTTGGAGCCCGCTTCCTCCCCGGCCACCACATAGCTGGTCTTTTTTGAGACGGAGGAGGACACCTTGCCCCCCAGCGCCTCGATGCGCGCCCCGGCTTCGGCCCGGCTGAACTGCTCCAGGGTGCCGGTCAGCACAAAGGTCAGGCTGGCGAAGCGGTCGCCCACCGGCTGCAGCTCGCTGGACATGTTCACGCCCGCCGCTTTCAGCGTGGCGATCATATGCTCCGCCTGGGGGCTGTGGAGCCACTCCACCAGGCTCCGGGCCGTGATTTCCCCGATGTCATTCACGGCGGTCAGCTCTTCCACCGTAGCCTCCCGCAGGGCGTCCAGGGTCCCGAACCGGGCGGCCAGGAGTTTGGCCGCTTTCTGGCCCACCTGCCGGATGCCGAAGCCAAAGAGCAGCTTGGACAGGTCGTTCCCCTTGGACTTCTCGATGGCCGCCATCAGATTTTCCGCCGACTTCTTGCCCATCCGGTCCAGCTTAGACACGTCCTCGGCCTTCAGGCTGTACAGGTCTCCGGGCGCTTTCAGCAATCCGGCGTTGACCAGGGACTCCACCACCGCGGGCCCCAGGCCCTCAATATCCATGGCGTCCCGCGACGCAAAATGGGTCAGATTCCGCAATAGCTGGGCCGGACACTCCGCGCCGGTGCAGCGGATGGCCGCTCCGTCCTCGTCCCGGGCCACGGCGGCCCCGCAGACCGGGCAGCGGTCCGGCAGATGGTAGGGTTCCGCCCCCTCCGCCCGCTTCTCCTTCACCACGGAGACCACCTCCGGGATAATTTCCCCGGCCTTTTGGACCAGAACTGTGTCACCAATACGGATGTCCTTTTCCGCAATATAATCCTGATTGTGCAGACTGGCGCTGGTCACGGTGGTCCCGGCCAGGCGCACCGGGGTCAAGCTGGCCTTGGGGGTCAGCACCCCGGTCCGCCCCACCTGGACCAGGATGTCTACGACCGTAGACTCCTTTTGCTCCGGCGGATATTTGAAGGCGGCGGCCCACCTGGGGAATCTGGCGGTACTGCCCAGCTCCGAGCGTTCCTGCAAGGAATTTACCTTTACAACCGCACCGTCAATATCATAGCTAAACCCGGACCGGGTCTCCCCGATTTCCGCCACCTGGGCTTGGACCTCATCGATGGTCCGGCAAATCTTACGGGGGATGACCTTGAACTGCATCCGCTCCAGAAAATCCAGCGTCTCCCCGTGAGTCTGGAAGGTCTCCCCCTCCACCCACTGAATATTGAACAGAACGATGTCCAGCTTCCGCGCCGCCGCGATTTTGGGGTCCAACTGCCGCAGTGACCCGGCCGCCGCGTTCCTGGGATTGGCGAAAAGGGCCTCCCCGTTCTGCTCTCGCTCCTCGTTGAGCTGGGCAAACACGGTCTTGGGCATAAATACCTCGCCCCGGACGATGAGACTGGGCACCGCCTCGGGCAATTTCAGAGGGATGGACTTGATGGTGCGTAGGTTTTCCGTCACGTCTTCCCCCACCACGCCGTCACCCCGGGTGGCCCCCCGGACAAAGAGGCCGTTCTCGTACTCCAGCGCCACGGAGAGGCCGTCCACCTTGGGCTCCACGGTGTACTCCACCTCGCCCACGGCCTCCCGGACCCGCTGGTCGAAGTCGGCCAGTTCTTCCATGGAAAAGACGTCCTGTAAGCTCTCCAGCGGGACCCGGTGGGTGACCTCCACAAAACCCTCGATGGCCTGTCCTCCCACCCGTTGGGTGGGGGAATCGGGCGTTACCAGCTCCGGATGGGCGGCCTCCAGCTCCTCCAGACGGCGGAGCTTCAGGTCGTACTCCCGGTCGGAGATGGTGGGGTTATCCAGCACATAGTATTGATAGCTGTGGGCGTTCAGCTCCTGTTGGAGCTGCGCGACTTCCTCTTTCACATCCAAGAGGAGCCCTCCTCTTCTGTCTTGAATTGCACTTTACAGCAGTTTGTCCTACTTGGCTTCCGAACATCCAACCAGTGGTAAAATCCGTAGCCCAGCCCGGCGCTGACCGTATTCATCCACAGGTCGTCCACGTCCGCACTGCGCCCCAGGGGCAGCTGGCAGAGCTCGATGGTCAGGGACCAGAAAAAGCCCACGGCCACCGCCCGTCTCCAGGTAAAGTCCCGCCACAACAGCGCCGGAAAGAAGCCTACCGGCAGGAACATGATGATATTTCCCAGGAAACTGATGACGAAGCCCACCGCGTTTCCTTCCTGAAGTTCTGCGGTCACGTCTGAAAAAATGCGAAATGGAATCAGGTTATAGTGGAGGGTCCCGTCGGGGAGGGCGGACGGGAGCACAATCAGCCGAAACAGCCCCGCCAAGTAGGCGGCGAACAGGGCCAACCACAGCGCACGCACCCCGGCCTCGTATAGCCCATTTCCCACCAGCCTCCTCCGCCGCAATGGCGTCAGGCACAGGCAAAGCAGGCCCCCCGCCAGGGCCGGCAGGGCCATTCGCAGAAGATAGCCCAGAATGAGCGACAGGATGTGCACGCGCTTCTCCCCTTTTCACTGTCCCACCTGCAAATAGGTGTCCGGCACCGTGCCGACGATGACCGTCTCCGCCACCGGGACCTGGGCGCTGACGTCGGTGCGCAGGGTCTCCCCCGGCAGCAGCACATCCACCGTCACGGCCACCTCCAGCAAAATCTGGTGCCGGGTCTGGTTGATGCCCGCGCCGGTAAACACGTTGGTAAACTCTGCGTGGGCCGTCCCCACCGAGACCACTTCCACCGGCAAGGAAAATCCCCTGCCAGACAGGAAATTGACCCCGGACAGGTTGCCCACGGGGATGGACAGCTCCTCCGTATCCATGCCATCCACGGCCTCCACCGCCGCGCCCAAAATGCCGGTGCGCAGGCTGTTGAGCTGGGCCATGTTGCTGGTCAGGGCGGTGATACGCCCGGAGGCGTCCTTCTCCATGGTGATGATGTCGCCATAGGTCAGCCCCCGCTCCTCCACCTGCCGGGCAATCGCCCCGTCCAGCGCCTTAGTCACCACATTCTTCACCTGGGCGGTGGCCATGGCGTCCAGGATGGGCCGAAGCTGCACGTCCACAAAGAGAATCAGCGCCAGCGCCAAGCCCACCCCCGCCAGCCCACTGAGCAGTAGTGGGTGGTGACTATGGTTCCGCCGGGGCGCAGCCGTCCGGCGGACCGCCGCCCGCCATGGGCGCCGCCTGCGCCAAGTCCGCATATCCGTCACCCCCTTAGAATGACTGTATGCGGGACCCGGCTTGTATTAGTCGCGGAGCAGCTCCTCCACCGCCAGCAGGACCCCGGCCTTGCCCGACTCATAGGTCAGCCCGCCCTGGAGATAGACGGTATAGGGCTCCCGCATGGGGGCGTCGGCCGACAGCTCAATGGACGCGCCCTGGACAAAGGCCCCTGCCGCCATAATGATGGGGCAGTCGTAGCCCGGCATGTCCCAGGGCTCCGGGGTGACGTATGAGTCCACCGGCGCGCCGCTCTGGATGCCCTTGCAGAAGCGCCGGAGCTTGTCCGGCTCCTTGCAGTGGATCATCTGAATGATGTCATGGCGCACCGCGTCGGAGGCCGGCTCGGCCTGATAGCCCAATAGCTCCATGACCTTGGCGGCAAAGACGGCGGTCTTGACCGCCTGGGCCACCGTATGGGGGGCAAGGAAAAGTCCTTGATAGAGCAGGCGGTTGTTGCCTAGGGTGGAGCCGCACTCCCGGCCGATGCCCGGTGCGGTGAGCCGCATGGCGGCCGCCTCCACCAGTTCGTGCTTTCCGGCGATATACCCCCCCGTGGGGGCCAGCCCGCCGCCCGGATTTTTGATGAGGGAACCCACGCAGAGGTCGGCCCCCACCTGGGTGGGCTCCAGCGTCTCCACAAATTCGCCGTAACAGTTGTCTACAAGTGTCAACACATTTGGATTGGCCGCCTTGACGGCGCGGCAGATGTCGCCGATCTCGGCCACAGAGAGGGACGCGCGGGTGGAGTAGCCCTTGGAGCGCTGGATTATAATGGCCTTGACACCGGGCATCTGCACCGCCTTCACCATGCCGTCGATGTCGGGCCGGTTGTCGGCGGTCAGCTCCACCTGGTGGTAGCGGACGCCATACTCCTTCAGGGACCCCGACGCGTTCCCGGTGACGCCGATGACGCTCTGCATGGTGTCGTAGGGCGCGCCCACGCCGTAGACCAGAGTGTCGCCGGGGCGCAGGACCCCGAACAGGGCGGCGGTGATGGCGTGGGTGCCGTTGACGAACTGGATGCGGACCAGGGCGTCCTCCGCGCCGAAGAGGTCGGCGTAGATGGCGTCCAGCTGGTCCCGGCCCAGGTCGTCATAGCCGTAGCCCGTGGTGCCGGCAAAATAACTCTCGGCCACCCGGTGCTTCTGGAAGGCGGCCAGAACCCTCTGCGTGTTGGCTTCCGCCACGGAATCGATGCGGGCAAACTGCCCGCCCAAGGCCGCCTGGGCCTCCTGGCCCAGAGCGCGGACCTTGTCGCTTATCTGTAAAGTCAAATCACTGTTCATATCTCTTAAAGACTATCCTCCGCAAAGGCGCACACCAGCCGGGCGCAGGCCTCCACGTCCCCCCGGTCCACCATCTCCGTGGGCGCGTGGACGTAGCGGCAGGGAATGGAGACGCCGCCGGTGAGGACGCCCATTTTTGTGGTGTAAATAGCGCCGGCATCGGTGCCGCCGCTCTTGATCACGTCCATCTGGGCGTCAATGCCCCTGGCCTGGGCCAGGGCGTCCAGCTTCTTCACCATCTCGGGGTGGCAGATGATGGACGAGTCCATGACCTTGATGGCCGCGCCGCCCCCCAGCTTGCTGCTGCCGGCGTGCTTACTGCCCAGCTCGTCGGCGGCCACGGTCACGTCTACCGCAATGCCGTAGTCCGGGTCGATGCCGTAGGCGGCGGTCTTGGCCCCCCGGAGGCCCACCTCCTCCTGGGTGGTAAAGACGAAATAGAGGTCGTTCTCGCTCTTCTGGAGCTGTTCCATCGCCATGAGCAGGACCACGCAGGAGATGCGGTTGTCCATATAGGGGGAGACGAACCGGTCCCCGGCGGCAAAGGCGGGGGTGTCGTAGACGGCGGTGTCCCCCACCCGGACCATGGCCCTGGCCTCCTCCTCGTCGTGGGCGCCGATGTCGAGATAGAGGTCGTCGATGGTCATCTTCTTCGCGTCCGCCCCGTTGTCCAGGGCAATCAGGCCCCGGACGCCGTTTTTGAAGCGCACGGGGGTGTTGAGGATGTCCGCCGGGTGCAGGCCGCCCACCTTACCGAAGCGGAGGAAGCCCTCTTTTTCGATGTGGGTGACGATACAGCCGATGGAGTCCATATGGGCGGCGAACATGACCCGGCTACCGGGCCCCTTCTTGTGGGCAATCAGATTGCCCATGGTGTCCCGGCTGCACTCGTCCACATAGGGCATCGCCAGCTTTTCCAGAACGTCGGCCACCTCGTTCTCGTCGCCGGACGGGCCGTGGCAGGCGTTCAGGGTCTGAAGCGTTTTCAAAATATCCATGGTTTCTCCTCCTAGCACGAAGCGGCCACGGCTTCGATAAACTTTTTCGCCAGAGCGTACATGTGGTCAAAATCCCGGATGCTGGCCACGCTGGACGGGGTGTGCAGATACCGCACCGCCGCCGACATGGCCGCCACCCGCACCCCGGCCTTGGTCCGCTGGATGGCGGAGGCGTCGTTGCCGCCGGAGATATAGTGCTTGGTCTGCCAGGGGATGCCGTTCTGGTCGGCCAGGTCCCGCAGCAGCTCGAAGAGCTTGTGGTCGTAGATGGTGCCGCCGTCCATGACGGACAGGACCGGCCCCAGGCCGGGGGCGGTGACCCGCTTGTGGCCATCCATGCCGGGCAGGTCGGCGGCCGTGGTCCCCTCCAGCACCAGGGCGATCTCCGGGGTGACGGAGAAGGCCGCGCCGAAGGCGCCCCGGGTCCCCACCTCCTCCTGAACGGAGAACACGAAGGTGCAGTCCATGGGCAGGTCCTCTTCCAACAGCTCCAGCATGACGGCGCAGCCCACCCGGTCGTCAATGGCCTTGGCCTTGAGCATCCCCTGGCCGAACTCCACGCAGTCGCTGTCGAAGGCGGCGAAGTCTCCCAGGGAGACCAGGGCTTCCGCCTCCTCCTTGCTCTGGCAACCGATGTCGATATAGAGGTCCTCCAGCTTGGGGACCTTCTTCTCCTCCTCGGCGCTGACCAGATGGTAGGCCTTCAGCCCCACCACGCCGGGGCGCTTGTCCCAGCCCACCTTGACCCGCTTGCCGATGACCACCCGGGGGTCGATGCCCCCGATGGTGTCGAATTTCAGATACCCGTCGTCGGTGACGGCCCGGATGATGAAGCCCACCTCGTCCATGTGGGCGGTGAGCATGAGCTTGCTGCCCGTGGACTTCTCCCCCGGCTTGAAGGCGATCAAGTTGCCCAGGGCATCCACCCGGACGCTGCACCCGGCGGCCTCCGCCCTGGCCCGCAGGGAGGAGCGGACCTCATCCTCAAAGCTGGACACGCCGTCCAGCAGGCACAGCTCTTTGACCAGACTCAGCACAGGCTCCCCGCCTCCTTTCCCAGGTTCTCCGCAAAGGCCGCCAGCAGGCGGGCCACCAGCTCCATGTCCTCCAGGGCGATGACCTCGATGGGCGAGTGCATATATTTCAGGGGCAGGGAGACCACCGAGGTGGCCACCCCCTCCCGGGTCACCTGCATCCCCCAGCCGTTGGTGCCGGTATGGCCGGACATGATCTCCAGCTGATAGGGGATGTCCTGCTCCTTGGCCTTGTCCACCATGCGCTGGGTCATCCAGCGGGTCATGTTGGGCCCCACCCCGATGGCGGGGCCGCCGAAGAGGGCGCAGGAGCGGTCCTTGGGGCCGTCGGGGGTCTTGCCGTGGGTCACGTCCACCGCCACGCAGTAGTCCGGCTTGATGCCGTAAGTCCCCACCTTGGCCCCCGCGCCGCTGACCTCCTCACGGGTGGAGCCCATGAGGTAGAGGTCCACATCCAGGGGCTTGTCCTTCAAAAGCTCCGCGGCCCGGAGCAGGGTGACGAAGCAGGAGCGGTCGTCCAGGCTCTTGCCGCAAAGCTCTTTCTCCCCCAGGGGGGCCGCGCCGCCGCGGAAGGAGATGGGTGTCCCGACGGGGATGGCACGCTCCGCCGACGCCTGGTCCATGCCCACATCGATATAGAGCTGGTCGATGGGGATGGCCTTCTTCATGTCCTCCCTGGACAGCACGTGGGGCGGCAGACAGGCCACCACGCCGAAGAGGGGCGGCTCGGTCAGGACCGTCACCTCCCGGTCGGGCAGCATCCGGGGGTCCACCCCGCCGATGCTGCGGAAGCGGAGGAAGCCCTCCTCGATGCCGGTGACGATCAGCCCGATCTCGTCCAGGTGGGCGTCCAGCAGCAGCCGGGGCGCCCCCGGCTTGCCGCACAGGCGGACGCCCACGGCGTTGCCAAAGCGGTCGATGTTGGCCTCGTCCACGAAGGGGCGCATCAGCTCCACCGCGGCCTCGGCCACGGGCCGCTCGAAGCCGGAGGGGCCAGTCAGGGCCGAGAGGGCTTGCAGGGTCTGGGAAAGTTCCAAATCGTTCACTCCTTATTCGCTTACAGCTCGTATATGATCTTTTTGAACGCCTCGCCCCGCTGGGCAAAGTTCTTGAACTTGTCAAAGGAGGCGCAGGCCGGGGACAGGATGACCACGTCGCCGGGCTGCGCCATGCTGTGGGCGGCCAGGACGGCGGCGGTGAAGTCGTCGTATTTGGAGATGGGCGGCTGGCCCCGGTAGTCCGGGCAGCTCTGCACGGCCTGACTGATTTGCTCCGCGGTGTCGCCGGTGAGGACCAAATGCTTGACGTGGGAGACCACCTCCGGGCCCAACACGTCAAAGGGGATGTGCTTGTCGTAGCCCCCGGCGATCAGAATGACCTTCTCCCGGAAGGAGTTCAGCCCGGCGATGGTGCGGGACGGGCTGGAGGCGATGGAGTCGTTGTAGTAGCGCACGCCGTTCAGGGTCCGCACCAGCTCGATGCGGTGCTCCACCCCGCCGAAATCCCGGGCGAAGTCCCGGATGACCTGGTCGGGCACCAGCCCGTCCACGGCGGCGATGGCCGCCATGTAGTTCTCCACGTTGTGCTCCCCCGGCAGCAGGATGCCGTCCCTGGGCAGCACCTCCCGCTTCCCTGCCTCGCTGGAGACCCAGATGGCCCCGTCCTTCTCGTAGACCCCCTGGGTCAGCTCCCGGCGGCGGCTGAAGGAGACCACCCGGCCAGGGGCCAGCTCGGTAAAGCCCCGGGTGATGTCGTTATCGTAGTTGAAGATGGCCTTCTGTTCCGTCGTCTGGTGGATAAAGATATTTTCCTTTGCAGCCGTATACTCCTCCATGGACTTGTGGACATCCAGATGGTTGGGGGCCAGATTGGTCACCACCGCGATCTCCGGGCTCAAATCCATGGTCATCAGCTGGAAGGAGGACAGCTCCAGCACCGCCCAGTCCTCCGGCTCCATGCCGTCCACGTCGGGAAGCAGGGGCTTGCCGATGTTGCCGCCCACGTAGGTGTTGTACCCCGCCTTTTTCAGCAGGGAGGCGATGATGGTGGTGGTAGTGGTCTTGCCGTCGCTGCCGGTGACGCCGATGGTGTGGCAGGGGCAGACCTGGAAGAACACCTCCATCTCCGAGGTGAGGACGCTGCCCTTGGCCTGAGCCAGCAGCAGTTCCGGCACGTCCGGACGCAGTCCGGGGGTGCGGAAGATCACGTCCTGGTCCAGGTCCTTGAGATAATCCGGCCCCAGGCGCAGCTCCGCCCCCAGGCTCTCCAGCTCCTCGGCCTGACCGCCGAAGTCCTCCCGGCGGCTCTTGTCACAGGCCGTCACCTTGATTCCGGCCCGAAGCAGCATTTTGATCAGAGGGGTATTGGACACGCCAATGCCGATGACCGCCACCGACTTCCCCTTGAGACCGGCCAAATACTCTTGTAACGTCACATTCATAGCCGTTCCCCCTTTGCTAAAATTCTAACTAGAATATTATACCTGAATCGCGGGTGGATTTCAATCGAATTGACAATCCCGTCCACTTCCGATATAATAAATCCCGCAAGCAGGCTGGACAGCCGCGTGGGCAGCGCCGAAAGGCCGTCCATGAGGAAAGTCCGGGCTCCACAGGGCAAGGATAACGGATAACATCCGCCGGAGGCGACTCTAGGAAAAGTGCAACAGAAATATACCGCCTTGCGGCGCTTTCGCGCCACAAGGTAAGGATGGAAAGGCGAGGTAAGAGCTCACCCGATGGCTGGTCAAACTGCCCATCGCTGTAAACTCTATCCGGAGCAACACCGTGGAGGGACACACAGGCCGGCCCGGCCGTCCCGAGGAGGTGGCTGGAACGCGCTGGCGACGGCGCGTCTAGATAGATGGCTGTCTTCAATGACAGAACCCGGCTTACAGGCTTACTTGCATATAGGGACATAGCGGGGCTCGTGAGCCCCGCTTGTCTTTTATTCGGAGGTATTTTTTATGGAGGAATTGAGACTGGTCCTGCCCAGCATGGCATACGCGGCCCAAATCTCGGCCTACCGTCAGGCTTTCCTGGACGCAGGCGACGATCTGGCCGGTACCTCCTCGCTTCGGGACTATGAGCAGGTCCCGGACTGGCTGGCCTGGATCGAGGCCATGTCCACCGAAAAAGCCTATGACAAGGGCTTCGTTCCCGGCACCCAATACCTGGTCCTCCGGGCGGCGGACGGCGCCCTGGTGGGGATGGTGCACATCCGCCATGAGCTCAACGACTATCTGCTGGCCTTCGGCGGCCACATCGGTTACTCCGTCCACCCCATGGAGCGGCGGAAGGGCTACGCCAAGGAGCTGCTGCGCCTGGCTCTTGCGGCATGCAAGGACTTGGGGCTCCAGCGGGTCCTCATCGCCTGCGCCAAGGAAAACGAGGCGTCCCGGCGAACCGTCCTCTCCGCAGGGGGAGTCTACGAGAGTGAGGCCTTGGACGAGACAGACGGCGAGATCACCCAGCGGTATTGGGTCGACGTAAAATAAACAAGCGGACGGGAAATTCCCGTCCGCTTGTTTTGCTGTCATGCGTATTATCGCGCTGCGGCCAGCCGCTGGACGGCCTCCTCCTCGGTGCTAACGAAAAACACGTCTTTCCCCTGGTTGCTCTCATAGATAAAGTCGTGGAGGGCCTTGCTGGTATAGCCGGAGAAGTCGCCAAAGACGGCGAACTTCGCCTGATAGTTGATGAACTTTTGCAGTATCTCCCCCGCCAGCCGGGTACTCAACACGAAGAAGTCCTCGCAAAGCGCCTCTTTGGGCAGGGCGATGCGGTCGCAGCCGGTCTCGTACCGGACCGTCGCCAACAGGTCCAGCGCCGAGGACACGTCCGTCAGCACCGGCGTCTGCTCACAAATCACCGCCACGGTGGTTCCATTAGATTCGATTGTCTTGATGTTCATGTTTCTTTCCTCTCTTAATAAAAACGGGCGGACGGGTATTCCCCCGTCCGCCCTGTTGTGTACGAATGTTTAGTCCTGGTCCCAGTTATGGTACACGTTCTGCACATCGTCGTTCTCTTCCAGAAGGTCGATGAGCTTTTCCATGTTCTTGATGTCCTCTTCGCTCTCCAGCTTCACATAGGTCTGGGGAACCATGTCCACGCCGGCGGAGAGGAAGCTGTACCCCTTCTCCTCCAGAGCCTCCAGCACCTTGCCGAAGGCATCGGGGGTGGTGGTGATCTCAAAGACCTCGTCGCCGGAGGCGTCCATATCATCCGCTCCGGCATCCAGGGCGTCCATCATTACGGTGTCCTCGTCCAGGTCCTCTTTCTCGATGACGATGACGCCCTTCTGGTCAAAGGACCAGGACACGCAGCCGGTGGCACCCAGGCCCTTGCCATACTTGTCCAGCAGGTGGCGCACTTCGGGGGCGGTGCGGTTGCGGTTGTCGGTGAGGGCCTCCACGATGACGGCCACGCCGGAGGGACCGTAGCCCTCATAGACCACGTTCTCGTAGCTGTCGGCGTTGCCGGAGCCCAGAGCCTTGTCGATGGTGCGCTTGATGTTGTCGTTGGGCATGTTGGCGGCCTTGGCCTTTGCCACCACGGTGGCCAAGCGGGAGTTGTTGGCGGGGTCGCCGCTGCCGCCCTGCTTCACCGCCACAATCATCTCGCGGGCGATTTTGGTGAAGATCTGGGAGCGCTTGGCGTCCGCGGCGCCCTTCGTCTTTTGAATATTATGCCATTTGGAATGTCCAGACATAGAAACCTCGATCCCTTCTCGAAAGTTAGCTTAAATATTGTATCATATGGGGGAATCAAACGCAACCCCCTATAAATACGAAAAAACCTCTCTGTGACAGGCCGAAATCCGCACTTCCACCGAAGGAAACGCCCCCGCCAACGCCTCCGCCAGCACCGGGCAGACCACGTTCTCGGTGGGGTAGTGCCCCGCGTCGATGAGATTGAGCCCCATGGCCCGAGCGTCCAAAAATTCATGGTATTTCAAATCGGAAGTGAGGAAGGTGTCGCAGCCCTTCTCCAGCGCGTCCTTCGCCATGTCGCCGCAGGCCCCGCCGCCCACCGCCACCCGGCGGACCGGGACACCGGCGTCCACAAAGCGCACGCCGTTGGCGCGCAGCGCCTGCTTCACCCGCTGGGCGTACTCCGGCAGGCTGGGAGAGTCGCCCTCTGGCAGCACCCCTATCCGGCCGATGCCGTAGGGTCTCCCCTCCCCGTCCACGCCGTCGGCTGCCAGCATCTCGATGCCGGTCAGCCCCACCGCCCTGGCCAGGGCGTCGTTGACGCCTCCCTGAACGGCGTCCAGATTGGTGTGGGCGCAGATGGCGGCGATATTCCGCTCCGCCAGGGCCAGCACGATGCGCCCCACGGAGGTCTCGTCGGTCACCGACTGGGCGGGCTGGAAAATGACCGGGTGGTGGGACACGATGACCTCCGCCCCCCATTCCGCCGCCTCGTCCACCACCGGCCCAGTGATGTCCAGGGCCACCAGGATGCGGCTGACTGGCCGGTCCCCCCGGCCCACCAGGAACCCTGCGTTGTCAAAGGACATCTGTAAGCCGAAGGGGGCCAGCCGGTCCACCGCTTCATAGACTTGCTTTACCGTTGCCACATCTCCCACTCCTTTTTCCTCTCGTCTAATTCCCGCAGCAGCCCTTCCACAGCCGGAAGCGCCTCTGCGTCCGCCGCCCGGCTGGACCGCCGCAGCCCCTCCAGGGTAGCGGCCACCCGCTGCCGCATCTGCTGGATGTACGCCCCGCGCAGGGGGCTGACCATGCCGGGAGTCTGCCGGCCGATCCAGGTCTCCGCCGGGGTCAGCGGCTCCATCCGCCCGCCCCGGACGGTCAGCACCTGATAGAGCTTGTCCTCTTGGACCAACTTCTCCCGCTCAATGGTGTAGCCGTTGTCCGACAGCCATTGGCGCAGGTCTGGCACCGAGGTCATGGGCTGAAGCAGCAGCAGGCAGTCCCCGTTCTTGGTCCAGGGCGCGGCGGACAGGATGGCGATGATAGAATCGCCCCCCATCCCGGCAATGGCAATCACGTCGGCCTCCCCCTCCGCCACCGGGGCCAGGCCATCCCCCAGCCGGAGGCTGACGCGCTCGGTCACCCGGTGCTTGGCCGCCGTCTGCCGGGCCCGGTCCAGGGGGCCCTCCCGCAGGTCGGTGGCGACGGCGGAGGAAATGACTCCCTGTTCCAGCAGCCAGACCGGCAGGCGGGCGTGGTCAGTCCCCACGTCCGCGAACCGTGCGCCATGGGTCACCTGGCGGGCCAGGGCCAGCAGCCGCGGCGAAAGTTCGATGGGTCGCAATAGGCTCACCTCTCTTTGGCATAGCAAAACGGAGCGGCAGCGCCGCTCCGTTTCGAGTGATCGTTTTTACTTCGCGACGGTCACAGCGGAGTTGATCTTCTCCAGCAGGGCGTCCACGTCCACGCCGTGGACCATGCAGGCCTGCTCCACGGTCTCGCCGCGGGAGGAGGGGCAGCCCAGGCAGTGCATGCCGATGGACAGGAAGATGGGCGCGGTCTCAGGGGCGATGTCCAGGATGTCGCCGATGATGGTATCTTTGGTGATCTGAGCCATTTGAAAAGTACCTCCAAAAAACTAGGATTTAGGATATGCTTTAGTATACCCTATCGTCCGTCCCATTTCAATAGTAAAATCGGGGAATTTTGCAAAAAAAGAGACGCCCGATGGGCGTCTCTTTTCATGCAGATGGAACTTACTGCTGCTCCTCGCGCATCTTGGCGAAGCACTCGCTGCAGTAAACAGGACGGTCGGACTTGGGCTCGAAAGGAACCTTCGCCTCGCCGCCGCAGGCAGCGCAGGTAGCGGTGAAATACTCGCGGGGGCCGCGGGCGGCCTGCTTGCGGGCATCACGGCAGCTCTTGCAGCGCTGGGGCTCGTTCTGGAAGCCGCGCTCGGCGTAGAACTCCTGCTCACCAGCGGTGAACACGAACTCCTGGCCACATTCCTTGCATACCAAAGTCTTGTCTTCGTACATGATTTTACCCTCTCTTTGACTCGTTTGCCCAGGTCCGGAATAGTCCGACAGTGCTGGGACGGTGTAATATTGCGTTCAGCTCTCGCTGAAATCGCCGGAAGTAAGGTGCTGTGCCACCTTGCGCCGAATGCGCTGCACAGCGTTGTCCACCGCTTTCGGGGACCGGTTTGTCTGCTCTGCGATCTCCAAATAGGACAATCCTTGGAGATACAGCTGCAAAATTTCTGTTTCGAAACCGGACAACTGCCCCTTGAGCGTCCCCAGCCGTTCCTGGCGCTCCTCCCTGCTGATGAGCATCTCCTCGGGACTCTGCTCGGTGGCCTGGGGGGCGCCGCATGGATAACTGTCGCTATTCCCGTCTGAAAGAGGGGTTTCGAAGGACACGGAGTGGTTCAACGGGGTATGCTTATCTCGGGATGCCGCGCGAATCGCGGAACGGATACGGTTACGAATGCAAGTCTCGGCATAAGTACGGAACGCCGCGCCTTTTTCCGGGTCAAACTCCCGGACGGCGCCCAGCAGACCCACCATGCCCTCCTGAATCAAATCCTCGCTGTCCCCGCCCGCCAAAAACAAGGGCCGGGCACAGATACGCACCAAACGGTGGTAGCGGGTGACGAGGGTCTCCTCCGCATTCCGGTCGCCTGCGGCGGCCAAACGGCACAACTCCTCGTCGGTGATCCAATTCTGGGCGGCGTCTGCTTTCATTCCAAGACTCCTTGTGTATTATAGGGCTAAAACCTATGCGCTGTCAAGCATTTTATGCAGATTCTTTTATGTTTTTCTCTGAAATCACAGGGTTTTTATGAAATTTGCCAGTTCGTCCGCGCAGGCGCGGGCCTGCTGCTCGGTCTTGGCCTCCACCATCACCCGGACCAGGGCTTCCGTGCCGGAGGGGCGGACCAAAATGCGCCCCTCCCCCAGCCGGGCCTCCGCCTGGGCGATGGCCGACTGCAGACCCTCGTCGCCCATGATAGCCTGTTTGTGGGCGTTATCCTGGACCGCCACGTTGACCAGCACCTGGGGATACTGCCGGCAGTCCCCCACCAGCTGGGAGGCGGTGCGTTTGGTCTGGGAGAGCAGGTCCAGGAACTGCAGCGCGGTGAGCTGCCCGTCCCCGGTGGTGGCGTGCTCCAGGAAAATGGTGTGTCCCGACTGCTCGCCGCCCAGGACGTACCCCTCCGCCATCATCCGCTCCAGCACGTTGCGGTCGCCCACGTCGGTGCAGAGGATCTGGATGCCGTTGTCCTTTCCGAAGAGGTGCAGGCCCAGGTTGGACATGACGGTGGCCACGATGGTGTCCCCCTTCAGCCGCCCCTGCTCCTTCAGGTGGCGGCCGCAGGCGGCCATGATCTGGTCCCCGTCGATGGGCTGCCCCAGCTCACTGACCGCCAGACAGCGGTCGGCGTCCCCGTCAAAGGCTAATCCCAGGTCGTAGTGCCCGGCCTTCACCATAGCGCACAGCCCCTCCATATGGGTGGAGCCGCAGTTGGTGTTGATGTTGATGCCGTCGGGGTCGGCGTTGATGATGTCGGTGTGGAGGTCCGGGAAGCGGTCGAAGAGCCGCTCCGCCGTGGCGGCAGAGGCGCCGTTGGCGCAGTCCACCAGAATGCGCAGCCCCGCCAGGTCGGAGGTGACGGTGGCGGCCAGATGGTCGATGTAGTCGTCGCTGGCCCGCTGGTCCACGTAGGTCACCTTGCCAATGTCCCCATGGGTCTTGAGATCCACGGGCCGGTCCCCCAGGATGATGTCCTCGATGCGGCCCTCCAGCTCGTCGGAGAGCTTGAAGCCCTGGCCGTTAAAAATCTTGATGCCGTTGTGTTCAAAGGGGTTGTGGGAGGCGGAGATGACAATGCCCGCGTCGCAGCCCATGTCCACAGCGATCCAGGCCACCGCGGGGGTGGGAATGACCCCCAGGTGGAGTACGTCGGCCCCGGCGGAACACAGCCCCGCAATCAATGCCCCCTCCAGCAGGTCGGAGGAGATGCGGGTGTCCTTGCCGATGGCCACCACCGGCTTGCCGCCCCCCTGCTTCTCCCCTGTCAGCACCTGGGCCGCGGCCAGACCCACTTTATATGCCAGCGTGGCGTCCAGTCCGGCGTTGACCACGCCCCGGATGCCGTCGGTCCCGAATAATTTACCCATAAACACAAAACTCCTCTTATCCATTCAACTGGACTTACAGCGTCATTTGCTCCTGACCAAAGTATGCGATGCCCAGGTGTTCGTATGCCCTCCGGGTGACACACCGGCCCCTGGGGGTCCGGGTGAGGAAGCCCATCTGCATGAGGTAGGGCTCGTACACGTCCTCCAGGGTCACGGACTCCTCGTTAATAGTGGCGGCCAGGGTGTCCAGGCCCACGGGGCCGCCGCCGTAGTTGTCGATGATGCTCTGGAGCATCCGCCGGTCCACGGCGTCCAGCCCCAGATAGTCCACCTCCAGAGCGGACAGCGCCTCGTCGGCCACGCTCCGGGTGATGACGCCCCCCGCCCGCACTTGGGCGAAGTCCCGGACCCGTCGGAGCATCCGGTTGGCGATTCGGGGCGTCCCCCGGCTCCGCTTGGCGATCTCCATGGCCCCATCCTCCTCGATGGGCACCCCCAGGATGCCTGCCGAGCGGGTGACGATGAGGCACAGCTCCCCCGGCGTGTAGAGCTCCAGCCGCAGGGTCACGCCGAAGCGGTCCCGCAGGGGGGCCGAGAGCTGTCCCGCCCGGGTGGTAGCCCCAATCAGGGTGAACCGAGGCAAGTCCAGCCGGATGGAGTTGGCCGACGGCCCCTTGCCGATGATGATGTCGATGGCGTAATCCTCCATGGCGGGGTATAAGATTTCCTCCACCTGCCGGTTGAGCCGGTGTATCTCGTCCACAAAGAGGATGTCGTTCTCGTTGAGGTTGGTCAGCAGCGCCGCCAGGTCCCCCGGCTTCTCGATGGCGGGGCCGGAGGTGATGCGGATGTTGACCCCCATCTCGTTGGCGATGATGCCGGAGAGGGTGGTCTTGCCCAGCCCCGGAGGGCCGTGGAGCAGCACGTGGTCCAGCGGCTCGGAGCGCATCCGGGCCGCCTCAATGAACACGGACAGGTTCCCCTTGGCCTTCTCCTGCCCGATATACTCCGCCAGGGTCTTGGGCCGCAGGGACCCCTCGTTTTCGTCGTCCCGGGTCAAGGTCGTGGCGACCAGCGGCTCCTCTGTCTCGAACCCGCCGTTATCGGAAAAATCGATGCTCATCTCCCTCACCTGCCCTCCATATTGATCTGCTCTACCACCTCAGTCAGCTTATCCAGAAAAGCCTCCTCACCCCAGGTGTTGAGCTTGAAGAACACGGCCTGACTGCCGCCGGAGGTGATGGCCGAGAGGAACAGGTCCGTCCCGCAGCCCGCCAGGGTCAGGTTCAGGCTGACCCGGTTTCCGCCGGCATAGCTATACCGCTCATAGACCCGAATGGCGCAACGGAAGTCCCCCTGGGCGTAGTCGCTGCCGTCCTCATAGGAGGCCGACATGCTGCCCTCCAGAATGCCGTCGTCCAAGCGCTTCAGGATACAGTCAAAATCGCCGGCAATCCGGCACTCATACTTCGCCATCTCATTTCACCATCTTTTTCAGCGCCTGCTTGATGATCTCCTCCACCTTCAGCCCCTCCATGTCGATGCCCTTGAGGGCCAGGGCCACCTCGCTGGGGCCATAGCCCAGCACGGCCAGGGCGGCGGAGGCCTCGCTGACCTTGTTCTCCGGGATAACGGTGACGCCGGTGCCGCCGTAGCTCTCCCCCGACGAGGCGTTGAGCTGTCCCTTTGCCAGCTTGTCTTTCAGCTCCAGGATGATGCGCTGGGCGATTTTCTTTCCGATCCCAGGCGCCACGGTGAGGGCCTTCTCATCCCCGGTGATGATGGCCAGCGCCAGCCGGTCCGGCGCGGCGGAGGACAGGATGGACAGCGCCGCCTTGGGCCCCACGCCGGAGACGCCGATGAGCAACTTGAAGCAGTTCAGTTCCTCCTCGGTGGCAAAGCCGTACAGCTCCATCACGTCCTCCCGGACGTTGAGGTAGGTGAACAGTTTCCCCCGCTGGCCCTTGGTCAGGCGGGAGATGGAATTGGCCGTGGTATTGCAGGCATACCCCACCCCGCCGCAGTCGATGACGGCCAGATAAGGGCCGATGTGGGCAACGGTGCCGTCGAGATAGTAAAACATACGGAACGCTCCTATTTCTTGACTTCATACCGCCCGCTCCCCGGCCGCGCAGCGTCGGGGCTTTGGAGCCGGGACGTGAACGAGCGGGCGTGGCACAGGGCGATGGCCACCGCGTCGGCGGCGTCGTCGGGCTTGGGCACGGCCTTGAGCTTCAAAAGCCGCTTGGTCATGTCCATGACCTGCCGCTTCTCCGCCTTGCCATAACCCACCACCGCCAGCTTGACCTCCGACGGGCTGTACTCGAAGATGGGCACGCCCTGCCGCTCCGCCTCGGTGAGGATGACCCCCCGGGCCTGGGCCACGCCGATGCCGGTAGTGATATTGTTGTTGAAAAAAAGCTCCTCCACCGCCATAGCGTCGGGGCGGAAGGTGGCGAGCAGCTCGTCCATATCCCTGGAGATTTGCAGCAGCCGGGTGGGCAGCGGCAGTCCTGCCTGGGTGGTGATGGCCCCGCACTGGACCAGCCGCTGACTGCCCCCCGCCGACTCCAAAACGCCGAAGCCCACAATGGCGAAGCCGGGATCGATGCCTAAAATGACCATACTAGCCTCCCAAGTCCATACATCGGATATTGTAACACGGAGTGAGGGGCGGCGCAAGCAAAACACAAACAGGCCGGGACCAATCACGGTCCCGGCCTGTTTGCTTTTAGAAGGAAGGACGCCGAAGGGGTCCTCATACTGTATCCTATGCTCTGGGATGGGCTTTGATATACACATCCTTGAGCTTTTGTTTCACCAGCTGCGCGTAGATTTGGGTGGAGGAGATGTCCGCGTGGCCCAGCATCTCCTGGATGGAGCGCAGGTCGGCACCGTTTTCCAGCAGATGAGCGGCGAAGGAATGGCGCAGGGTGTGGGGCGTAATCTCCTTTTTGATGCCCGCCTTCTCCTGGTAGTGCTTGATGATTTTCCAGAATCCCTGGCGGGACATGCGCTTGCCGTTCATGTTGACGAACAGGGCTTGCTCCGCCGGGTCGTCCACCAGTTGAGGGCGGACCTCTTTTTCATAGTCGGCCAGCGCCCGGATGGCGGCGGGATAGAGAGGGATGATACGCTCCTTCCCCTTGCTCTCACAGCGCAGGAATCCGCCGGACAGGCTCAGGTTGTCCACGTTCAGGTCGATCAGCTCGCTGACCCGGATGCCAGTGGCGTAGAGCAGCTCCAGCATGGCGTGGTCCCGGTAGCCCTTGGCGTCAGTGCACTCCGGCTGGTCCAGGAAGAGCTCCACCTCTTTGCTGGTCAGTATCTGGGGCAGCTTGCGCTCCACCTTGGCGGGGGTGACGCTCTTGGCTGGGTTAGCCTGGGCATACCCCTCCCGGGTCATCCAACCGTAGAAGGACTTCAGCGAGGCCACGGCCCGGGTCACGGTGGCCACCGATTTCCCCCGGCTGGTCAGGTGCCGGATATACCCCTCCACGTCCTCCGAGGTGGCCGCGCCCAGGTCGAAGCCCTCCCGCTGGCCGTACTCGACGAACTGCCGCACATCCCGCAGATAGGAGCTGAGGGTATTGGTGGACGCCTTTTTTTCAGTTGTGAGAAACGCCTCATAACCCGCTACGTAGTCCATCCAGCCAATACCTTCTCTTCTCTTTCGTCATTTCAAAACAGGCTCGCCACCGAGCCAAGCAGCGCAGGGACCGCAAAGGATTCCAGACAGATACACCCGCACAGGGCCGCGGCGCAGACGCCGCAGCGCATGAAATAGGTCTTTCCAAAGGGCAGGGACCGCTTTCCGCCGCCGAAAAACCGGCCGGCCAACTCCCGCGCCGCCGCAAAGCCCTGGACTCCCAGGACAAAAAGCACCGGCACGGCCACCAGCCCCGTCAGCCCGAAGGCGAAGAAGGCCAATATGCCCCCCGCCCCGCCGAACATGCGGATAAAAGAAGATACCGCAAAGGAGAGCAGGAAGCCCCGAATGGAGAACAGGACCGGGATCCCCAGCACTCCCAAAGCAGTAAAACTCATCAAAAAGGTCAGGACCGGCCAGCGCAGCGTCTCCCACAGCACCGGCAGCAAGCCCGGCTTCGATACCGCGCCGCTCTGCGCGGCGGACAAATAGCTCTGCAAATAGGCGTTCAGGCTGTCCGTCCCGCCCCCGTCCACCTGGGCGGCCATCAGGCAGCCCAGCAGTCCGCCCAGGACAAAGGCGGCGGACACCACCAGCAGCGCGGGAAACAGCCCGCCCGCCGGCACATCCCATATCCGTACCACACGCTTTTTCACGGCTGTCCCCCCTCGGAACAGCTTATGAGACAAGCGTTGAAATTATCACAGGTTACTTGCCCAATTCCCGGGAGCGCTCCGTGCAGCGGCGCATGGCCTCGGTCATCAGCCCGTCAAAGTCCAGCTCGTCGAAGGCGGACAGGGATGCCAGCGTGGTCCCGCCGGGGGAACAGACCTGCTTCCGCAGCTCCTCCGGAGTTTTCCCCGTCTCCAGCAGCAACCGAGCAGAGCCCTCCATGGTCTTGGCCGTCAGCCGCAGGGCGGTGCCGGCGTCGATACCGGCCGCCTCCGCCCGCCGCACCATAATTTCCGCCATGCGGAAAAACCAGGCTGGTGAGGAGCCGTTGACGTTGATGATGTCGTCCATCTGGCTCTCGTCGATGACCGCCACCTCTCCGGCGGCGGCAAACAGGTCCAGCACCGACTGAAAGAGGTCCGCGGGCACACCGGGCGCCCGCGCCACCGCCGTGGCCCCCACACCCACCATCAGCGGGGTGTTGGGCATGGCCCGGACCACATAAGCGCCTGGAAGAGCCGACTGAAGGTAGGCCGCCGAGATGCCCGCAGCAATGGAGACCGCGCATTTCCCGGCCATCCGTCCGGCCAGCTCCGGCAGAACGTCACCGAACATCTGGGGCTTCACGGCCAGCACCACCAAGTCGGCGTGGTCCGCCACCTGGATATTTTCCGTGGTCGTGCGGACGCCTTTAGCCCGGAACCCCTCCATCTTTTCCGCGTGCCGGTTGGACAGCCAGACGTGCTCCGGCGGCAGCAGCCCCTGGGACAGAACGCCGTCCAGAATCGCCGAAGCCATATTGCCTGCGCCGATAAAACCCAGCGTCAGTTCCATGCCGCACACCGCCCCTCTAAAGAGTGTTAAGTTTACTATAATCTACATCCCCGCATTATGCAAGAGGTTCGGGCAACTTTTTTCGTTTTTTGTTCATTATGCTAACTCGTTATGTAAATTGCGTTATGTATACTACACATGTGTAAAAGCGGGCGGCTTTTGTGCCGCCCGCCCATTTTCCACTATATCTAGCAGTTCTATTTGCCGTTTTTCCCACATCTAGCCCTGTAATCAGCCTCTGATTTCGAGGGTATACAGTTCGTATTACTACATTTTGTATTCTTCCCTGCAGCTCAAATTTTCAGTGCCAGCCTGTAAAGTTATTTTACCTGTCGATTATCCGGCGCAATTTTTGCCTCTTTTTTATGTCACCATGGACAAGTGGTAGGGCCTATCCGTCCCCTCTCCCCTGCGCTCACTTTTTACGTTTTTTCTTTTTCGGTTTCGCGCCCAGCAGTCCGGCCGCAGCGCCGCCGCAGAGGGCTCCGCACAGCAGGCCCAGCCCGCCGTTCTCCAGGCTCATGTCCTCAAACAGCAAAAAGCCGATGGTCAGCAGCAGTAGGAAGAACACCCCACCGGCGCACAGGGCGGCAATCAGCGCCCGGGACCCGCATTTCTTCACGGCGGTCAGCCCGCCGGCAAAGCCGCCGATGACACAGCCCACCACCGTCATCTGGTACATGAGCCCCTCCCCCAGCCATCCGCCCGAGATACCCACGGAGCAGAGGAACAGAAACACCAGACATACCGCCAGCGCCAGGACCCCGCCCAGCAGTACCCCCGCCATGGCCCGGACCAGCTTCGCCCCCTGGTCCTCCTCGGTCTTACGCATAAAAATACACCCTCCTCGCAAAGCCTTTGTACAGACTATGCGGGGAGGGTGCTTGTCATGCTGTTTTTCAGTGATTCTTTACTTCGTGGTCTCGGTGGTCTGGGCACCCTTGCTGGAGATGGCCCACTTAGTGAACTCCACGCGGACACGGTCGGCGCCGGTCTCAATGACGATGCTCTCTTCCTTCACGGCGCAGATAGTGCCGATGATGCCGCCGATGGTGGTGATCTCGTCCCCCACGGCCAGCTCGCTGCGCATCTTGGCCATTTCCTTCTTCTTTTTGTTCTCGGGCCGGATCAGCATGAAATAGAAGATGCCGATCAGCAGGACCAGAGGAAGAATCATACTTACAATGCTGCCGCTTCCTTCAGGCAAAATAGTCCCCTCCAATAATCGTCTTAGGTGAATGGTCCAATTCATGGACAGTGGAATATATTATACCGTTCTTCCCGTCTTTTGACAAGCCTTTTTGGAAAAAACTTAAATCTTGCCGTCCAACTTCTCCGAATAGGTCCTCCGGAACGCCTCGAACTCCCCCGCGTCCAGGGCGGCCCTGATTTTCGCTGTCAGCTCATTATAGAACCAGAGGTTGTGCAGCACCGCCAGCCGCATGGCCAGCATCTCCCCGGCCACAAAGAGGTGGCGCAGGTAGGCCCTGGAGAAGGACCGGCAGGCCGGGCAGCCGCAGCCGGGGTCGATGGGCCGGTCGTCCAGCTTGTACTTCTCGTTCTTGATGTTCAGCGCGCCCTCCCAGGTGAAGAGCTTACCATGCCGGGCGTTCCGGGCGGGCATGACGCAGTCGAAGAAGTCCACGCCCCGGGCCACCCCCTCGATGATGTTGGAGGGCGTGCCCACTCCCATGAGGTAGCGGGGCTTGTCCACGGGCATAAAGGGCTCCACCGCCTCGATGATGTCGTACATGGTCTGGGTGGGCTCCCCCACCGCCAGCCCGCCGATGGCAAAGCCGTCGCAGGGCAGCTGGGCGATCTCCTTCATGTGCCACACCCGCAGGTCCGGGTAGGTCCCCCCCTGGTTGATGCCGAAGAGCATTTGACCGGGGTTCACCGTGTCCGGCAGGGCGTTCAGCCGTTGGTGCTCGGCCACGCACCGCTCTAGCCACCGCAGGGTCCGCTCGCAGGAAGGCTTGACGTACTCGTAGGTGGCCGGGTTCTCCACGCACTCGTCGAAGGCCATGGCGATGTCGCTGCCCAGGTGGGACTGGATCTGCATGGACTCCTCCGGCCCCATGAAGATGCGCCGTCCGTCGATGTGGGAGGCGAAGGTGACCCCCTCCTCGGTGATTTTACGCAGCCCGGACAGGGAGAACACCTGGAACCCGCCGGAGTCGGTGAGGATGGGGCCGTCCCAGTCCATGAACCTGTGCAGCCCCCCCATCTGCCGCACCACGTCGTCGCCGGGGCGCAGGTGGAGATGATAGGTGTTGGACAGCTCGATCTGACAGCCGATCTCCTTGAGGTCGTGGGCCGACACGGCCCCTTTGATGGCCCCCTGGGTCCCCACGTTCATAAAGACCGGGGTCTGGACCACGCCGCCGTGGGCGCAGGAAAACTGGCCGCGCCGGGCGTGGCCCTCGGTTTTAATGACCTTAAACACGTAAAAACTCCTTTGTAAAAGCGCATCCGCGCTGTTTCTTTGGCACGATTATAGCATGTCCATGGTCCAGGGGCAAGAAAAACCAGTGGCGTGGCCCCCCGCGCTGTGCGGAGGGCCGCGCCACTGGTCTATCTATGGATTACTTGCGGAACCAGTCCCAGAAGCCCCGTTCTTCCTGCTGCGGCTCCACAGTCTGAGACTCCGGCTGCGGTTCTGCGGACGGAACAACTTCGGGGACCGCCGGGACCGCTACCCCCATGCCCTCAACCACATCCAGCACAAAGGTTTCCTTCTTGGTCATGTTATCCGCGCTGCTCCACGTCAATTCAATGACCGGCGCATAGGTGCTGTCCTTTGCTGTTTTCGGAATGTACATCAGAATGATATGGGTTTTCTCCCCATTCAGGGCGATGCCCTCTTTCTTCTGCTCTGCCCCCGTGTACCCGTTCTTGATGGTCTGCGTCACCTGGGTGGCACTGGGCGGCGCCTCAAACTTGAGTGCCACGATGTATCCCGGGCCGTACTCCTGCCCATAGTAGGGCATAACCTGCTCCGCGATCAGAGCTTGGTCGCGTGTGGTCAGCCGCAGGGTGGTCGCGTTGTCGGCAGTCGATGCCGCGATGGCTACCTGGTTGATTTTGATGTCATGGAACGGCCCTTCCGGCTTGCTGATCGCCTCTTTTTCCGCCGCAGTGAGATTGAACTTCTCCCCTGCCGGGTTCGAGGGGATCAGGTCCCCGAACACGAAGGTGTAGCTCTCCTCGAAGCCGTTATACCACTCGATTTCTACCTTCAGTTCACTGCCCTTTGCGTCCTTCGGGTCCTTCAGCAGATAGTAGAAATGGAATGGGTCCTCCGCTGTCCGTGCCTCTTTTGTAATACTGTAAACCTTGCTGTCTGTAAACTCAAGCTCTTCGGCGGCCTTCTTCGACGTCGTCATCTTCTGTACCACTGTCCCGGCGGCCAGGGCGCTCCAATCCAGCCCCGTGGGCTTGGGGAACGCCAGCGGGACCACGCAGCCGCCCAGAGGCACGTTCTCGTCCCCAGCCAGACCGAACCCGGCTACCTTTTGTCCCTGGGTCCACGGTCCGTAGGTGCCGCTGATGACGAACTTTCCTTCCTGTTTTTCCACCTTCACCTGGGCCACCGCCGACTCCAGCCCGTGGAACGGGTCGTTCTCATTCTTGGTGGCCTCCGCCATGGTGGCGTTGCCGGATATGGGGTCCTGGGCCGTGAATCCGCCCTGCTGCGTCACGTTCCCCAGTTTGAAGATAAAGCTCTCCGTGTACCCGCCAAACCAGGCGAAGCCCACCCGCAGTCCGTCATTTTTCAGTGCCGTTAAATTTTCCGGCGTTACCAACTTCCAGAGCAGGAAGGGGTCCTCCACTTCTGCCTTTGTCTTTGTCTTCACCTCTGCTTTGGGCCCGCCAGCAGGATAAATTCTGTATTCCACAGCCGTGTCCGTATTCTTCATCGCGTCTAGATTCATATAATCCGGCGCGTGGAACGCGATGGGGAAAATGAACGAGGTCAGCGGCACATCCACGCCAACAATCCCAAAGCCCGGAATTTCTGTCCCCTCAATTAAAGTGGGGGCCTCGGCATTCACAATGATGGTCGTCACGCCGCCGGAGGTGGAGGGCGCGGAGAACTCCGTCTTGGCGGTAAACTTGGAGATGCCCCGGAAGGGGTCGTTGCTCGCATACTCCCGCGCCGCGGCTTCCTGCTGCTCCGCCGTGGGCACATAGGGCATCCCGCCGCTGCGGATGGGCCGCATGCCATCCACGTTCAGGTTATAGGTCAACGTGGTTTTCTCCGGTTTCTCGTTCAGACGGTCCAGCCAGTTGAGGGTAGCCACCGCCTTGGTCCATTCGGCCTTTAAGACTGGAGCCGTCCCACTCCCAAACGAGGTAGGAAAATAGACCAGCACCGTTACATCGCTCACACCTTCTGTCTCGGCAGTCAGCGGCTTGACCTCGATTCCGCCTGTCGCTGTCACAGTAACGGGACCGGCATAGTCATCAGGAGCCGTCAGCTTGATGGGGACCACGTAGCCGCTCTTTTCCCCGAATCCCGGCAACTTATCCTGGGCGGCAAACCCGCCGGAGAGATAGACCTCGTAGGTCCCCGCCGTGCCGGTCTTGGCCACGGTCACGTCGGCATAGGTGGGAATAAGGTCCTTGAACGTCTCATTCGCGGTAAGCGCAGCTGCCACCGCCGCCTGGTCCAATCCGTCGATTTTCGCTTCACTGTTGGCCTCGGCTTTCTTCATGCCGCCCACATTCAGGGTATAGGTGATGCTGCGCCCGTTCCAGTTGACCGTGATGACCGGGGCCCAATTTGCGGGCTTATCCTCCGGGATATACTTGAGCAGGTAGAAGTAGTACTCCCCGTCCAGGTCTGCCTGCTTGATGGTCTTGGTCACATCGGCCACGTCCTTGGTCACCGTCAGGGTCACATCCCCGCCGGAATAGCTGCTGGGGGCGGTGAGCAGGATAGGCACCACGTAACCGGCTTCTTTGTAGGCATCGCCGGGGAATGCTGTCGTATGCGCCGTGCCCGCCGTATAGACTCCGGACAACTGAATCTCATTGCCGCTCATGACCATCTTAGGATAGGTCAGCGCCAGCCCCGCAAAGCCGCCTGTCAGCAGTTCTTCCATGTCAGCCGGCTCCGCGGTCTCCGGGTTATAGTAGGTCACCGAGGAGCCGCCGGAAGAGGAGTTCCGGGTCCACTTGGCGTACAGCGTGATGTCCTCCGTCACCTTGGTGCTGAAGCTGTAAGTCTTGGTCAATTTTTCGTCCGTGTACCAGCCCACCAGCGTATAGCCGCTGCGGCGCACGCCGCTGGGCTTGGTGGCCCGCTTCCCGTCGATGACGTACTGGTCGTCCACGTCGGTGCCGCCGTTGCTGTCAAAGCTCACCACGTAGACCATGGTCCCGTCCATGTCCGACAGGCGGGAGATCAGCGTCGCCACCTGGGCGCGGGTGGCCGTGCCCTTGGGGTCGAAGCGGTTCTCCCCCACGCCCTTGAGCAGCCCCGCCCGCTGGCAAGCCGTCACGGCGTCGTCGGCAAAGTCGGAGATACTCCGCCAGTCGCTGAACTTGATCTCCTTCTCATCCTTGGGCAGCGTGACGTCCCAGTAGTCGGTGTAGCGGACGATCATGGTAGCCATCTCCTCCCGGGTGATGACCCGGTCGGGGGCGAAGTCGTCCTTGGACACGCCCTTGACGATGCCGTTCTTGGCCGCCCAGTTCACCGCGCCGGTGTACCACATGTTCTTCGCCACGTCGTCGAAATCGGACTTCTTGCTGTCGTCCACCTCGGCCCTGGCTAGCCGGGCCAACACCGTGACAAACATGGCCCGGGACATTTCCACCTCGGGGCCGAAGGTGTCCTCCCCGGTCCCCAGGAACAGCCCCTTGTCCACCACGTCCAGAATCTCGTCATAGGCCCAATGGCTCCGGCGCAGGTCACTGAAGCCCCCGGCCGCCGACGCCGTCATGCCCATGGGCAAAACCAGGCACAGCGCCGTCACCAGTGCCAGCACCCGTTTCTTCCAAATCCCCTTCATCGCGTGTCCACTCCTTTCCAAACAACATCACCTGTGTGCTTATGAAGTACTTCTACCCACAAGACGATGACGGAGCGCTTTTTGTTACAGGTTCCTGAAAGAAATTTCTTACGATTTTATAACGAGCATCAAAAAAGAGACCCCACGGCAGTCCGCCGCGAGGTCTCTTTTCATCCGCTCAATAGATAAACATGGCGTCCCCGAAGGAGAAGAACCGGTACTTCTCCCGCACCGCCTCCGCATAGGCGTTCAGCACGTGTTCCCGCCCGGCCAGGGCCGACACCAGCATGACCAGGGTGGACTCCGGCAGATGGAAGTTGGTGACGAGAGCGTCCAGCACCTTGAACTGGTAGCCGGGGTAGATATAAATGCTGGTCCACCCGGCGGACGCTTTCATAGTGCCGTCCTCCCCAGCCCAGCTCTCCACAGTCCGGCAGGAGGTGGTCCCCACACAGATGACCCGCCCGCCGCTCCGCTTGGTCTCATTGATGATGTCCGCCGTCTCCTGGGAGATCATGCAGTATTCGGCGTGCATCTCGTGGTCGGTGATCTCCTCCTCCTTCACGGGACGGAAGGTCCCCAGGCCCACGTGGAGGGTCACATAGGCCAAGCGTACGCCCATGGCCTGGACCTCGTCCAGCAGTTCCCTGGTGAAGTGGAGCCCCGCCGTGGGGGCGGCGGCGGAGCCCACCTCCCTGGAGTAGACGGTCTGATACCGCTCCGGGTCGTTGAGCTCCTCCTTGATATAGGGGGGCAGCGGCATCTTGCCCAGCTGCTCCAGCAACTCCAGGAAGATGCCCTCGTAGTCGAACCGCACCAGCCGGTTCCCGCCGGGCAGGACCTCGGCCACCTCGGCGGTGAGCAGGCCGTCTCCAAAGGACAGCCTGGCCCCGGTGCGCACCTTCTTGCCGGGGCGGACCAGGCACTCCCAGGTCTTGTCCCCCTTGTCCACCAGCAGCAGGACCTCCACCGCCCCGCCGCCGGGCTCCCGGTGGCCCAGCAGGCGGGCGGGCAGCACCCTGGAGTCGTTGAGGACCAGACAGTCGCCGGGGCGCAGCAGCCTGGGCAGGTCGTAAAAGTGCATGTGCCCCGTCTCCCCGGTGGCCTTGTCCAGCGTCATCAGCCGGGAGCCATCCCGCCGGTCCAGGGGGGTCTGGGCAATCAGCTCCTGGGGCAGGTCATAGTAAAAATCCGATGTTTTCATGTGTTATTTCACGTCGATTCCTGTAAAGTAGAATTTCAAAATCTCGTCGTAGGTCTTGCCCTCCTGGGCCATGGCGTAGGCCCCCCACTGGCTCATGCCCACGCTGTGGCCCCAGCCGGAGCCGGTGATGGTGAAGGAGTCCCCCGCTGTGGTGACCTCCAGGGGCGCCGTCCCCGAGGAGGAGGCCACATAGGGCGTCCCGGTGATGGGGACCACCTCTCCGCTGCCGTTGACCGCATAGGCCCCCGTCACGGATGAAATGGAGTCTCCCTTGTCGTCCACGTAATAGGTTCCCCCGCTTCCGGCGATGGTATAGCGGATAGAGTTCAGACCCAGCAGAGTCCGGCAGTACTCCCGCTCTGTGTTGACAAAGGACCAGCTCTTTCCATTTGCGTCCACAAAGGTGATTTTGAACACGTTCCCGGTGGGGGTGGTCTCCGCGACGTAAAAGTCCACGATGTCGGCGCACATCCGCCCCTTACTATGCAGGATGTCCTTCAGCTCCGCCTTGGTGAAAGTCTTGGACCAATTATATTTGCCCGTCTTGTCCGCCACGGTTGGCTCGTAGGGGTCCACCACGCCCACCAGATACGGGATGGACGACCCCCACACGTTTTTTACATCCTCGGTGGCCCCGCCGTCACAGGAAAAGTAATAGGTCTGCGCCAGCTCGCCCTGATACCACGCGTACTGTCCCGCCGTGGCCTCCGCCGCCCGGTCGGACCACTCGTCAGCCCGGTTGGTACCCGAATACATCTGGCAGTCGGTATTGGAGCACAGGTCAAAGCCATAGGATTTCTCATGCTTGTTCTGGTTCAGGATGGCATAGGTCCGGGCACAGACCGCTTGGGCTTTCAGCGCCTCCTGGGGCCAGGAGGCCGACATCTCATAGGGGAGTACCCCCTTGACGTAGTCCTCAAGAGGGACGAAGTTCACCACGGTCATGTTGCCCCCGTCCCTGCGCTGGTACTGAAAGCCGCCATAGTAATTGTAGCCCCGGAAGGCCGTCACCGTTTTCACCGTGTCGTCCAGCCCTGGCTGGACCCCCAGCGCGTAGGCCGCTCCACCGTCGAACTGGAAGAGGATGGCGCTGGTCCCGGTCCGGACCACCGATACGCCGTAGGCGCTGGTCCCCACCACGGTCCCGTCCACGCCCCAGGCCGCCAAAGCGGCGGCGGCCTCCTCCTTGGTCAGATAGCTGCCAGCCCGGACGTAGTAGCTCCCCTCGATCCAGGCCGGGAAGCCGGTCCCCCCCACCGTATCTGCCGCCGCCCTGGCCTCGTCATAGCTGGCATATACGGTGGGAAGCTGGATGTGGTAGCAGCCCACCGCCACGTCCGAGGTGATTTGGTCGCTGTACGTGTTCCGGCCATAACTCTCCACATAGCCGAACCAGACATTCTGGGTCTTGACCACGGAAATATCGGTCTCCGCCGTATACCCCACCTGAAAAAAGGTCCGCGCGGCGTCATAATAGCCGAAGCGGTAGCCGCTGCCCGTCATGTTGGACAGGTTGGCCCCCGCCAGGGTACTGCTGTTGTAGTTCAGGCCTACGCGGACGATGGGTTCCTCTCCCACCGCGCCGGCGGCCGGCATCCCCCCCAGACACAGGGCCGCCGTCAGGCAGAATGCTGCAAATTGGACGATTTTTTTCTTCATTCCCGTCTCCATTTCTCTAAACTGCCGGTTTACAGGGGCACGGAAGTATGCTAGAATAACAAAAATACACCGCTGGCGCACATTTGTATTTCTCAGAAAACACTTGGTCTTAATGATAAGAGATCCAGCGAAACCAAACTATGACATTATAATACAGAACCCCTCCCCTTTTCAACCGCCGTTTTCCCTGCAGCGGCAGGCACCATTTTCCAGGGGTCCGTATACAATGAATTACGAAGGTATGGAGGTCAAGCGACATGGAAAAATTCAAAGTAGGCGTGATTGGCGGCACCGGCATGGTGGGACAGCGGTTCGTGACCCTGATGAACGGCCACCCCTGGTTCCAGCTCACCGCCATCGCGGCCAGCCCCCGCTCCGCGGGCAAGACTTATGAGGAGGCCGTGGCGGGCCGATGGGCCATGGACACGCCCATCCCCGACGAGGCCAAATCCCTGGTGGTCCTCAACGCCGAGACCGACGTGGCCCAAATCGCCGCCCAGGTGGATTTTGTGTTTTCCGCCGTGGATATGAAAAAGGAGGAGATCAAGACCCTGGAGGAGGCGTATGCCAAGCACGAGTGCCCCGTGGTCTCCAACAATTCCGCCCACCGCTGGACCCCCGACGTGCCTATGGTGGTCCCCGAACTGAACCCGGAGCACATCGAGGTCATCGAAGCCCAGCGCAAGCGCCTGGGCACCAGGCGGGGCTTCATCGCTGTCAAGTCCAACTGCTCCATCCAGAGCTACGTCCCCGCCCTCCACCCCCTGCGTACCTTCGGACTGGAAAAAATCCTGGTCTGCACCTATCAGGCCATCTCCGGCGCGGGCAAGACCTTCGAGACCTGGCCCGACATGGTGGATAACCTGATCCCCTACATCGGTGGCGAGGAGGAAAAGAGCGAGCAGGAGCCCATGAAGGTGTGGGGCCGGGTGGAAAACGGCGTCATCGTCAACGCGGAAAAGCCCGCCATCACCGCCCAGTGCCTCCGGGTCCCCGTCTCCAACGGCCACACCGCTGCCGTCTTTGTGGACTTCGCAAAAAAGCCCTCCATGGACGAGATGAAAGCCATCTGGGCCGAGTACAAGGGCCGCCCCCAGACCCTGAAGCTCCCCACGGCCCCGGAACAGTTCCTCCAGTATTTTGAGGAGCCTGACCGCCCCCAGGCCAAGCTGGACCGGGACCTGGGCCGCGGCATGACCGTCTCCATCGGCCGGCTCCGCCCCGATACCCAGTACGACTATAAATTCGTGTGCCTGTCCCATAACACCCTCCGGGGCGCGGCCGGCGGCGCGGTGGAACTGGCCGAGCTGCTCTGCGCCGAGGGCTATATCACCAAGGCGTAATAGAGAGACATACATAGCGCCTCCCGGACAGCGCGCCTGTCTGAAACAAGGAGGTATCCCTTGAGAGAACCCGTCTTTACCGGCGTCTGCCCCGCCATCGTTACACCGTTCACCCCCGGCGGCGCCGTCAACTACCCCAAGCTGGCCCAGCTCATCGAGGACCAGATCGCCGCCGGGGTGTCCGCCATCTGTATCTGCGGCACCACCGGCGAATCCTCCACCCTCAGTACCCGGGAGCATGTGGAGTGCGTGGACTTCTGCGTCCGCCAGGTGGACCACCGGGTCAAGGTCGTGGCCGGCTCCGGCAGCAACGACACCGCCGCCTCCCTCTACCTCTCCCGCCGGGCCCAGGAGTCCGGGGCCGACGCCCTGCTGCTGGTGACACCCTACTACAACAAGACCACCCAGTCCGGCCTGGTGGAGCACTACACCCACATTGCCGACCGTACGGAACTGCCCATCATCCTCTACAACGTCCCCTCCCGCACCGGCGTGTCTTTCACCGCCGGGACCTACCAAATCCTCTCCCAACACCCCCACATCAACGGCGTCAAGGAGGCCAGCGGCGATTTGTCCCTGATTTCCCACACCCGCGCCCTCTGCGGCGACGACTTCTATATCTGGTCCGGCAACGACGACCAGGTGGTCCCCATGATGGCTCTGGGGGCCAAGGGGGTGGTTTCCGTGGCCGCCAACGTCATCCCGGAGACCATGGTCCGCCTCACGGACCTGTGCCTGTCCGGCCACTTCGACGAGGCCGCAGCCCTCCAGCTCTACTGCCTGGAGCTGATGGACGCCCTCTTCCAGGAGGTCAACCCCATCCCCGTCAAGACCGCCATGAACCTGATGGGCCAGGACGTGGGCCCCCTGCGCCTCCCCCTGTGCGGCATGACCCCGGAGCATCTGGAGCCCCTCCGCGCCTCCCTGCTCCATCTGGGCCTCCTGACATAAAAAACAGCCTCGGGCTTTTGCCCGAGGCTGTTTCATGACTCAATATCTATGGCGTCTTTTTCCGCCCTCAGTATCACAGTTCCACAGTTTTGATACAACACAGTTACAGCGGAAAATCCCGCCAATTGCAGCAGTTCCACCTGGTGCCCCAACGTCAGCGGAATGTCAATGTGAACAAACTGGCCATCAGGTATCCCGCTATACTCGCGTCTGACCCGATAACTCTCTAAACAAATTCTCTCTTCCTCATCACAGCAGGCCATATAGTCGCACTCCAGATAACAACCTCCGGGTTTGACCGCGCGATATACTTTGTCGTATATTCTTCGCTTTTGGTCATATTCAAAGTGGTGGAGCGACTCAAATGACAGGACCGCATCATATTCTTCCTGGTCAAATGGGTATCCAACATAGTCCGCCTGAATCAGCATGGGCGACTGTTTCGCATACTTTTTCCGAAGCTCCGCCAACATATCGTCCGATAAATCAATTCCCGTCACTCTTATGTTCGGATATTTCCGATAGACCGCCTCCAACTCAAGCCCTGTCCCGCAGCCCAAGTCCAGCAGCGTTTGCAGTTCGCCGTCAAAGTAGTCCGCAATATGGTCGTATTCCAGCGCCCAGTGGTCCAGATGCGTCTTTTCATATATACCGATTCTATGCGCAAAAAATTCGACCATGCCCTCCACTGGGACGGTTCTCACTTCATCGAGCCAATGCCTCAAATCGGCCATATATGCCCGCGTCTCTCCCGCGGTCCGAATCACACTTTTTAATCTGTCCACAGCCTTATTGCTTTTCCTCCAGTTTGGCTCCTGCCTCTACCGGCCTCCCGTCGCCGTCGATGCCCTTCTTCTCCAACCGGTGGTTGGCCCACTCCCGAACCAGGGCGTAGAGGACGGCGAAGGTGGGCACACCCAGCAGCATACCGGCGAACCCGAACAGGCCGCCGCCCACCACGATGGCCACCAGCACCCAGATGGCCGACAGCCCGGTGCTGTCCCCCAAAATCTTGGGCCCCAGGATGTTGCCGTCAAACTGCTGGATGGCGATGACCAGAACGCCGAACCGCAGGGCCGCCCAGGGGTCCACGATGAGCAGAATCATCACGCAGGGTACCGCGCCGATGATGGGTCCGAAGAACGGGATGATGTTGGTCACGCCGATGACCACGGCAATCAGAATATTATAGGGAATGCGGAACACCAGATTCAGGATGAAGCACAGCACCCCGATGATGGCCGAGTCGATGAGCTTGCCGTTGATGAAGCCCACGAACACGTTGTTGGCCTGACTGCACACCCGCAAAAACCAGGACGCCTTCTCCGTGGGGGCCACGGCGTAAATCAGCTTTTTCAGCTGGGGCATGAGCCGGTCCTTGCCGGAGAGCATGTAGATGGAGGCGATCAGCGCTGTGACGGCGGTGACCACGCCGCTGCCCACGGCCACGCCGAAGTTCAATATCTGTGGCACCGCCGTGGCGGCGATCTCTGTCGCCCGCTTCATCAGGTCCTGGTAGGAGACCACCAGGTCCTTCAACCCCTCCGCGTCGATGTTGAAGCGGACCACCAACTCCTGGACCGCGCTGTTCAGCCCATCCACGTAGCTCGGCATCTTATTGACCAGCTCCATGGCGCTGGACCACACCTGGGGCAAAATCAGGTTCAGCAGGATGGCCAGGATGATGACCGCCAGCAGATACACCGTCACAATGGACAGCGCCCGGTGGTACTTCACCTCTTTGTAGACCTTCCGCTCAAAGAACTTGGTGGGCGTGTTCAGCAGATAGGCGATGATAAAGCCCACGATAAAGGGCGAGAGCACGTTCATCACCATGGAGACCTTAGCCCGCGCCTCGTCGAAGCGGTAGAGCAGGAAGAAAAAAGAGATGCCCACAAGGACCACGATCAGGTTGGAGATGGTCTTGGAATCCAGCGGCCAGGTCTTTTGTTTGATTTCGTCCACGTCCCTTCCGGATATTGTCCTTATGATACCATGCCGCGGGTCCGTTGTCTAACGGTTTTCTCTTAGGATTGCTTTAAGATTTTGTAAAGGGGCGGCCCGAAGCGGGCCGCCCCCTTTATCATTATGCCAGGATCACGCGGTGATAGACCTTTTTGCCCTTTTTGATTTTCAAGCCCTCACCCTGCATGGCGTCGGCGCCAAATGCCTGGCCGATGTCCTGGACTTTCTCCCCGTTGACCTCCACGCCGCCCTGCTGGATCAGCCGCCGGGCCTCGCCCTTGGAGGGGGCCAGCCCGCACTTGACCAACAGGTCCACCGCACCAATCTGCCCGTCGGCCAGGTCGGCCGCGGTCAAGCTGGTGGTGGGCATGTTGGACAGGTCCCCGCCGCCGGCAAAGAGGGCGCGGGCCGCGTCCTGGGCCTTCTGGGCCTCGGCCTCGCCGTGGACCAGCCCGGTCAGCTCATAGGCCAGAATCTCCTTGGCCCGGTTGAGCTGCTCGCCCTCCCACTTGTCCATCTCATCGATCTGCTCCAGGGGCAGGAAGGTCAGCATCCGCAGGCACTTGAGCACGTCGGCGTCGCCCACGTTGCGCCAGTACTGGTAGAACTCGTAGGGGCTGGTCTTGTTGGGGTCCAGCCACACCGCGCCGGATGCGGTCTTGCCCATCTTCTTCCCCTCGGAGTTCATCAGCAGGGTGATGGTCATGGCGTAGGCGTCCTTCCCCAGCTTTCGACGGATCAGCTCCGTGCCGCCCAGCATGTTGGACCACTGGTCGTCGCCGCCGAACTGCATGTTGCAGCCCACGGTCTGGAACATGTGGTAGAAGTCGTAGCTCTGCATGATCATGTAGTTGAACTCCAGGAAGGAGAGCCCCTTCTCCATGCGCTGCTTGTAGCACTCGGCCCGCAGCATGTTGTTCACGCTGAAGCAGGCGCCCACCTCCCGGAGGAGGTCCACGTAGTTGAGCTTCAGCAGCCAGTCGGCGTTGTTGAGCATCATGGCCTTGCCCTCGCCGAACTCAATGAACTTCTCCATCTGTTTCTTGAAGCAGTCGCAGTTATGCTGAATGGTCTCCACCGTCATCACCTGCCGCAGATCGGACCGCCCGGAGGGGTCTCCGATCATGCCGGTGCCGCCGCCGATGAGGGCGATGGGCCGGTTGCCCGCCATCTGGAGCCGCTTCATCAGGCACAGGGCCATGAAATGGCCCACGTGGAGGGAGTCGGCGGTGGGGTCGAAGCCGATGTAGAAGGTGGCCTTCCCGTTGTTAATCAGCTCCTTGATCTCTTCCTCATCCGTCACCTGGGCAATCAGCCCGCGGGCTTTCAGTTCGTCGTAAATCGTCATTTCAATTTCTCCTTTTGTTCGCTTATGATTTGCTTTCGTCTGTAATTAAAAAACGCCCCCTGTCCCAATGGACAGAGGGCGTCGAAACGCGGTACCACCTCTGGTCGCCCCAGCCTCGCGGAACTGGGGCCTCAAGCCGTGCCGACACACGGCGGCGCTGTAACGGGCGCTCCCGACTCACCCTACTCAGAGAACCGACATTGCTTGGCAATCCGTTCTCCGTTCCGGCGGCCGCTCCGAGGGGTATTCACGCCAAGGGCCTCTCCCCCTTCCACCAAACCGGGGGCTCTCTGGGCAGGCCGACTTGCCGCTACTCTTCCTCATCCTCGCGTTGTACGTGACGGCATTCTAGCACAGGCCGCCCCGCTTGTCAAGCATAGGTCTTGAAAACCGTGTCCGGATTGACCTCCAGCACCAGCTTTTCAAACCGTTCCTGGTCCTTTTCGTCCCAAAAGGCCCGCCGGGGCAGCATGGTATAGCCGCCGGCGGCGTTAAAGAGGTAATAAAACTCCCGGCTCCGCCACAGCTTCTTCACATCCCAGTCCAGCAGGGCCGCGGCCTCCTCGTCCTGCCGGGCGATGTCCTCCACGGAAAAGCAGTAGTTCACCGGCTGGGCCAGCCTGGGGTCCTTCCTGAACAGCCGCGCCGGCTTTATACTGTAAAGGTAAATCCCATACCCCGCCACCAGGACCAGCAAGACCAGCACAAAGGTGCTGAAAAACGTGGGCCGCCCCTGGTAAACCATGATGCCGAGGACCGCCACAAGGGCCAGCACCAGCACCACCGCCTGTACCCAGCTCACCAGGTAGCTTTTGCGCAGATAGAACCGCATCCCCCGCACGTATTCCGTCTTATCGTATTGAAACCGCAGATAGACCGGCTCGGTCCCGCTTGTCTGTCCCATAAATACTTCCCTCGTCATACCCATGTAGTTGTGGCTGCCCGCCCCGCGCACTCCTCTAACGTCCGGCTTTATACGCCTCCGCCGCGTCCAGCAGCTCCCCGGCCCCCTCCAGCATGGCCGGGGTGGGGTCGGCCCCGCCGGTCAGCCGGGCCAATTCCTCTTTCCGGCGGGCCCGGTCCAGCCTCTCCACTGCTGTAAAGGTTCTTCCCTTCCGCTCCCTTTTCTCCACAGAGAAATGGGTGTCCGCCATGGCGGCGATCTGGGGCAGATGAGTGACGCACAGCACCTGCTTGTGCCCGGCCACGTCAGCCATCTTCTCGGCCACCTTTTGGGCCGCCCGGCCGCTGACGCCGGTGTCCACCTCGTCAAAGACCAGGGTGGTCACGTCGTCGTTCTCCGCCAGCACATTCTTAAGGGCCAACATGATGCGGGCCAGCTCGCCGCCGGAGGCGATTTTCTGAATGGGCTTCAGCGCCTCTCCCACGTTGGCCGACATGAGGAATTGGACCTCGTCCATGCCCGTGGCGTCCATCCCCAGCTCCCCGCTCTTGGGGGCAAATTCCACCTGAAATTGGACCTTGGGCATGTCCAGCTGCTGCAGCTCGGTCTGGATGCGCGCCTCCAGGGCCTTGGCTACTTGCCTGCGGAGGTCGGAAAGGGCTTTCCCTTCCCCCCTGGCCGTCTCCAAGGCCTTGGCCAGTTTTTTCTCCAGCCGGGCCAGGGTATCGCTGGAATACTGGATGTCGTCCAGTTCCTTCCGGCTCCGGTCCAGATAATCCAGCATCCCCTCCACTGAGCCGCCGTACTTCTTTTTCAGCCGGTAGATGCGGTCCAGCCGCCCCTCCAGCTCGTCCAGCTCGCCAGGCTCGAAGTCGAAGCTGCCCCGCAGGTCCCGGACCAGCTCGGCCACGTCGTCGGCGGCGCACCGCAGCTCGGTGAGCTTTTCCGACAGGCTGGACACCTCGTCGCTCACCGTCCGGGCGCTGAACAGGGACTGCTCCGCCGACATGATGAGAGCCACGGCCCCGTCGCTGTCGTCGTCGCCGGAGAGGGCGAAGTGGGCGCCCTCCACCGCCTCGATCAGTTTTCCCGCATTGCGCAGAATATTCCGCCGCTCCTCCAGCTCTTCCTCTTCCCCGGGCTTCAAATCGGCCCGTTCCAGCTCGCTGATTTGGAAGTTCAGGCTGTCAATGCGCCGGGCCTTCTCGGCCTCGTCCATCTGGAGGGCCTCCATCTCCCGGCGGATGCCGCTCATGGCGTCATAGGCCGCCCGGAACCGCTCCAATGCCGCCCCGGTGCCGCCGAAGGAGTCCAGATAGTCCAGGTGGCAAGCCGGGTCCAGTAGCTGCTGCCCGTCGTGCTGGCCGTGGATGTTCAGCAGCTGCCGTCCCAGCTCCCGGAGCTGGGACACGGTCAGCGGCCGCCCATTGAGGCGGCACACGTTCTTCCCGTCGGCCTGTATCTCCCGCTGGACCAGCAGATTCCCATCCTCGTCCGGCCCCATGCCGTTCTCGGAGAACCAGGGCAGAGCGGGCAGGCCGGTAAAGACCGCACTGACCAGGGCGGATTTGGCCCCAGTGCGGATGAGGTCCCGGCTGGTCCGCTCCCCGATGACCGCCCCAATGGCGTCCACCACGATGGATTTGCCCGCGCCGGTCTCGCCGGTGAGGGCGTTGAACCCGCCGTCGAACTCGATGTCCGCCGACTCAATGACCGCGATATTCTCGATATGGAGCAGCGACAGCATATTTCAGCCCCCTTTTTCCCTTCTGCCCTTGTAGACGCCGGCCCTTGCGGCCGTCCTACCGCAGCATCTCCCGTATCTCCTCGCAGAACGCCTCCGCCTTTTCGGTGTCCCGCATGATCAAAATGGCGGTGTCGTCCCCGGCAAGGCTGCCAACCAGGTCGCCGATGTCCATCCCGTCGATAGCGGCGCAGGCGGCTGAAGCCAGTCCCGGCATGGTCTTGAGCACCACGATATTCTGGGCCCGGTCAAAGGAGGTGACCCCCTCCTTAAAAATGGTACGCAGGCGCCCGGCGAAATTCAAGCTGGCCTTCCGGCCGGATACCGCATACTTATAGGTCCCGTAGCTGGTCAGTTCCTTGATTAAATGCAGTTCCTTGATGTCCCGGGAAATGGTGGCCTGGGTGGAGCTCATACCCCGGTTTTTCAGCTCCGCCAGAAGCTGGTCCTGGGTCTCCACGTCCACCTCTTCAATGATCCGCAGGATTTCCGACTGCCGCTTGGATTTCAACGCCGTCACGCCCTTCCCAATTTTTGATTGATGATCTCATAAAAACTGCGGTCGCTCAGCCGCACCAGCTGGGTGACCCGCTCCGACCGGCGCACCTCTACGGCGTCCCCGCCGCAGAGCTTGAAGGCCCTGCCGCCGTCCACAGACAGGTAAGCGGTTTTCCTTGACAGCTTTCCGATCCGAACCGACACCACCCGGTCCCGGCCCATGACCAGGGGCTTTGCATGGAGAGAGTGGGCGCAGATGGGAGTCACCAGGATATTCTCCGACGTGGGCTCCACGATGGGCCCCCCCGCCGACATGGAGTAGGCCGTGGAGCCGGTGGGAGTGGACAGCACCACCCCGTCGCCGGAGTAGTCGTAGATGTGCACCCCGTCCCCTCGGACCACCATATCGATGACCCGGGCCACCGCCCCCTTGGTGATAACGGCGTCGTTCAGCGCCACGTCCCGGTACAGGACCTCCCGCCCACGGCGGACGGTCACGTCCAGCATCATTCTGGACTCCACGCTGTACTTTCCCTCGCCCACCCGGGAGAGCATGTCCAACTCGCTGTGCTCCAGCTCGGCCATAAAGCCCACGCTGCCCATGTTCACCCCCAAAATGGGAATGTTCCGGCTGTAAGCGTCCCTGGCCGCGTGGAGGATGGTCCCGTCCCCGCCGAAGCAAATCAGCATCCCCGCCCGCTCCAGCTCCGCCTGCATATTCCGGTAATTCTGCCCTTTAGGCAGCTCAGAGCGGCCATTGTTGTCCAAGGCGAAGGGCAGGCACATGGCCGTCTCCACCCCGCCGGCCCGCAGAATCTCCTGGGCGCGGAGGGCCGCCTTCAGCCCCCGGTCCCGGTAGGGATTCGGACTCAATACCACTTTCACGGATGACTCGCCTCTTCCAGCACTTCGTGGGATTCCCGCACCAGCGCGGCCAGGTCCCCGTCATAAGGCTCCCCCGCCCTTGGGGACAGGTAGCCCAAATACTCAATGTTGCCCTCCGGGCCCCGTATTGGGGAAAAGGTGATTCCCTTTACACAAAAATCGGCGTTTTGGGCGTTCACCAGGAAGTTTTCCAGCACTTCTAAGTGGATTTCAGGGTCCCGCACGACTCCCTTTTTCCCCACTTTTTCCCGCCCGGCCTCAAACTGCGGCTTGATGAGGCAGACGATATGCCCCTCCGGCTTCAACAGCGCCCGCAGAGGCGGCAGGATGATTTTCAACGAGATAAAGGACACGTCAATACTTGCGAAATCAAGGGCTTCCGGGATTTGCTCCCGGGTCAGGTACCGGGCGTTGGTCCGCTCCAGGCAGACCACCCGCTCATCGCTGCGCAGGCTCCAGGCCAGTTGCCCATAGCCCACATCCACCGCGTAGACCTTCCTAGCCCCATTTTGAAGCATACAGTCCGTAAATCCCCCGGTAGAGGCCCCGATATCGGCACAGACCGCCCCATTCAGGTCGATGGGCCAAGTCTCCATCGCCTTTTCCAGCTTCAGGCCCCCCCGGCTCACATACCGCAGGGTCTGCCCCCGGACCTCAATCTCCGCATCCTCTTCGACAGGGGTCCCTGCTTTACTAGCCTTCTGGCCGTTGACATAGACCTGTCCAGACATGATGACGGCCTGGGCGCGCTGGCGGCTGTCCACCAGGCCCCGTTCACAGACCAGCACATCCAGGCGCTTTTTACCCATGTCCCAGGACCTCCCTTGCTTTCTCTGTCAAAGATTTCACGTCCAGCCCGCACAGCTTCCGCAGCTGGGTCACGGTGCCCTGGGTCACAAAGGAATCTCCGGTATTGCAGAGGGCCGCCCCCTTGAGGGTGATTCCCTCCTGCGCCGCGCGGGCCAGCAGCTTCACACCCACGCCCCCCATGGAGACCACCTCCTCGGCTACCAGCAGCCGCCCGGTCTTCCGAAGGGACTCACAAATCTGCCCATCGTCCAAGGGCCACACCCGGTTGAGCTTGAACACCTCGGAGCTCCGCCCCTCCTGTTCCATGAGTTCGGCGACCTCCAAAACGGCTCCAGTCAGGGTGCCATATGTGACAAGCGTAACACCTTGTCCTTCTTTCAGCCGCACGGTATTGTCGGTCCCCGCGTCGCCGGTATAGCTCCCCTCTCCCCCTCTGGGGTAGCGGACCGCCGCCGGACCCTTCCAGGCCCGGACCGCGTGGCGCAGGAGGGTCCGCACCTCGGCAAAGCTGGCGGGGGCGTAGATGGCCATACCGGGGACCGACGAGAGGTAGGCCACGTCAAAGATGCCGTGATGGGTCTCGCCGTCCTCCCCCACCAGTCCGGCTCGGTCCACGCCGAATACCACGTGCAGGCCCTGGATGCCCACATCGTGGAGGAGCATGTCGTAGCCCCGCTGCAAGAAGGAGGAGTAGACCGCAAAGACAGGCAGACTGCCCTGCCGGGCCATGCCCGCCGCCATGGCCACAGCGTGGCCCTCGGCGATGCCCACGTCAAAAAAGCGCTCCGGGTACCGCTGGGCAAAATCCCCCAGGCCGGTGCCGTCCCGCATGGCGGCGGTGATGGCGCACACCCGCCGATCCTCTGCACCCAGCTCACAAATCGCGGTGCCAAAGGCGTCAGAAAACGTATATTTGGAGGGCTGGACCGGCTCCCCGGTCTGGATACAGAACCTGGAGACCCCGTGGAAGGCATCCGGGTTCTCCTCCGCCGGTGCATAGCCTTTTCCCTTTACAGTTCTTACATGAAGCAGGACGGGGCCGTTCAGTTCCCTGGCATAGCGCATGAGCCGGGTCAGCCCCCGCACGTCGTGACCGTCCACCGGCCCCAGATAGGTGAAGCCCATATCCTCAAACATGCTGCAAGGCAACAGGGTCTCTTTGATGGCGGTCTTGACCTTGTGGGTCACCCGGTATATCTGTTTTCCGCCCGGAATCACGGACATGACCTTCCGATAGCCCTTTTTGAACTGCAGATATTGGGGCTTCAGCCGCTGATGGGCCAAATGCTCCGCCACGCCGCCCACGCTCTCGGTGATGGACATACCGTTGTCGTTGAGGATGACCATCATGGCTTCGCCGCTCTGTCCGGCGTTGGACAGGCCCTCATAGGCCAGCCCGCCGGTGAGGGCGCCGTCTCCCAGCAGGGCGGTAACGTAATAGTCCTCCCCCAACTGGGTCCTGGCCCGGGCCATGCCCAGGGCCACGGAGACCGAGTTGGAGGCATGCCCCGCGATGAAGGCGTCATGAGGGCTCTCCGAGGGCTTGGGGTAGCCGGAAAGACCGCCAAAGGACCGGAGGGTCCCCATGGCCCCGTCCCGCCCCGTCAAAATCTTATGGCAGTAACACTGATGCCCCACGTCAAAGACCAGCCGGTCCTTCCCGGTGTCAAAGACCCGGTGGAAGGCCACGGTGATCTCCACTGCGCCCAGGTTGGAGGCTAGGTGGCCCCCAGTCTGGGAGACCACGTCCAACAGCCGCGCCCGCAGGCGGGTGCAGAGGGCCTCGGCCTCGCCGTCGCTGATGGTTTTCAGGTCTGGTATTTCTTCAATCGGTATCAAAAACGCACCTCCCGGCGCGGCAATCGCGTCATTTTATGAGAGAAACAGGTAGGCTGTGAATCCCACGGCGATGCCCAGCAGCGCCCCGGCAAACACCTGGAAGGGGGTGTGCCCCAACAGCTCCTTCAGCTCCTTGCCGAAGAGCTCCGGCTTCATCTCCATCCAGTGGTCCATCATATAGTTCAATATCTTGGCCTGCTCCCCCGCCGCCTTGCGCACGTTGGCCGCGTCGTACATGACCACGATGGCGACCACCGCCGCGATGGCAAACAGGGGCGAGGACCAGCCGTACAGGGTCCCCGTGGCGCTGGCGCAGGCGCAGACAAAGGCGGAGTGGGAGCTGGGCATCCCCCCGCTGCTCATGATCTGCCGGAAGTCCAGCTTTTTGTGCCGGATCAGGGTCCCCAGGACCTTCAAAACCTGGGCAATGGCCCAGGCGGAAGCCGACAGGACCAGAATCAGATTGCCGAGGTGGTAGTTTGGCAGATTATCCATGGGCCATCAGCTCTCCCGTCCGGCCAGCACACGGGCCAGCCAGCTCAAAAATCCGGCGTCCTCAAAGCCTTCCAGGGCCTCCACGGCCTCGTCCGTCAGCTTTGCCACCATATCGCGGCACGCGTCTATCCCCAAAAGGGAGACGAAGGTGGTCTTTTCGTTGGCCTGGTCGGAGCCGATGGGCTTGCCCAGTGTGTCCTGGTCCCCCTCCACGTCCAGCATATCGTCCCGGACCTGGAAGGCCAGCCCCAGCTTTCGGGCGTAGCGGGCCACGGCCTTTCGCGCCGACTCCCCGCCGCCGGCCACGATGCAGCCCATCTCGGCGGCGGCGCTCAGCAGGGCCCCGGTCTTTAACTTTTGGAGCTGTTCCACGTCCCAGCGGGTGACGGCCCTGCCCTCGGCGGCCATATCCAGGGCCTGTCCGCCCACCATGCCCCGGGCCCCCGCCGCGTTGGCCAGACAGGCCGCGGCGGCCACCACCCGGTCCGGGGGCAGCCGGTCCCCGGCCATCAGGGCTGTCTCGAAGGCGGCGGTGAGGAGGCCGTCCCCGGCCAGTACCGCGGTTGCCTCGCCGTATATCTTGTGGTTGGTGGGCTTGCCCCGGCGCAGGTCATCGTCGTCCATGCAGGGCAGATCGTCGTGGATGAGGGAATAGGTGTGGATCATCTCCACGGCGCAGGCAAAGGGCAGGGCCAGAGCCGGGTCGCCGCCGCACATCCGGCAGACCTCCAGGGTCAACACGGGCCGGACCCGCTTTCCCCCCGCCAGGAGGCTGTACAGCATGGAGTCGTAGAGGTTGGACATGGGCTCCCGGTTGGCAAAGCAATCCTGGAGCGCCTGTTCCACCAGCGCCTGGTCCTCTGAAAGCTGTTTTTGATAGTCCACGCTCACGCCTCCCCGTCGAAGGGGACCTCCACCGGCTGGCCGTCCGGGCCGCCCGTGAGCTTGGTCACCTTCTGCTCCGCCTTGTCCAGCAGGGTGGAACACTGTTTCATCAGGGCCGTCCCCTCCTCAAAGAGCTTGAGGGACTCCTCCAGAGGGGCCTCCCCCCGCTCCAGCTGGGAGACGATCTCCTCCAGGCGGGTCATGGCCTGCTCAAAGGTCTTTTTCTTTTCTGGCATTACGGTCTCTCCTCCTGTCGTCCACATGGCAGTCCAGCACGCCGTCAGCCAAGCGCACGGTGATGGCGTCCCCCGGCGACACGTCCTCCACCGAGGACACCACCCCGCCGTCCGCCGTTCGGGTCAGGGCGTAGCCCCGGCCCAGCACCTTCAGCGGGCTCAGCGCGTCCAACGAGGCAGCCAGCCGGGCAAAGCGCTCCCGCTCCCCAGCCAGGTCCCGGGACAGGGCGTGGGTCAGGCGGCGGCCCTGGCCGTCCAGGGCCAGCTTGCGGTCCCGGACCTGGTTCAAGGGGTCCTGAAGGGCCCGGCTTCGGCTCAGGCGGTCCAGAGTTTGGCGGGCCCGGTCCAGCCGCCCCTCCATCCCGGACAGCAGCTTGTCCTCAAAATAGCCCAGATTGGCGTATAGCTCATTCTGGTCCGGCACCGCCAATTCGGCCCCGTTGGAGGGGGTGGCGGCCCGCAGGTCGGCCACGAAGTCGGCGATGGTCACGTCCGGCTCATGGCCGACGGCGGAAATGACCGGGATCTCGCAGTCATAGATGGCCCGGGCCACCTGTTCATCGTTGAAGCACCACAGGTCCTCCATGGACCCGCCGCCCCGGCCGGTGATGATGAGATCGGCCAGACGGTGGGCGCTGGCGTACCGCAGCGCCCCGGCGATCTCCCCCGCCGCCTCTTCCCCCTGGACCCGCACCGGCAGGATGACTACCTGGGCCAGCGGATAGCGGGCCTCCAGGATGCGCAGCATATCCCGCACCGCTGCGCCCGCGGGGGAGGTGATTAAAGCGATTCGCTCGGGATAGCGGGGAATGGGCTTTTTATGGGCCGGTTCAAAAAGGCCCTCCCGGTAGAGTTTTTCTTTCAACTGCTCGAAGGCCACGTGGAGGTCCCCCACCCCGTCGGGGGTCAGGTCGGAGCAGTATAGCTGATACTGCCCATCCCTTGGGAACACCGTGATGCGCCCAAAGGCGATGACCTTCATGCCGTTCTCCGGTCGGAAGCGGAGCCGACCGGCCTCCCGCCGGAACATGACGCAGCGGATGGCACCGGTCTCGTCCTTCAGGGAAAAATAGTGGTGGCCCGAGGGGTACATCTTGTAATTGGACAGCTCGCCCCGGATGAAGAGCCCGGCCATCAGGCCGTCCCGGTCCAGCAGGCCCTTGATGTACTCATTGACCTGGGAGACCGTCAAAATGGGCTGTTCGCCTCTCATGCCTCCACTCCCTTCGTCAGCGCCCGGTGGGCCAGAATCGCCACGCCCAGAGCGTTGTCGGTGGAGTACCGGGGCGGGGCAAAAACCGCGCCCCCCAAAGTCGCCCGCAGGCGGCGGTTGGAGGCCACGCCGCCGGAGCACAGCACCGGCAGGCCGGGCCAGCGCGCCAGGGCGGCCCGGGTGGTCCGCTCCACGATGCCCGCCACGGTGTCCAGCGTGAACCGGGCCACATTGGCGGGGGACTCCCCCCGCTCCGCCAGGGCCTTGACCTGGTTCTCCACGCCGGAGAGGGAAAACTCCAATCCCTGCCGTTTTACCGCAAAGGATAATTCCTTGTCAGCATTTTCCGACAGCCCGTCCAGCGCCTTTCCCGCGGGAAAGGCCAGTCCCAGGAGCTTCCCGGTGCGGTCGATGAGCTGGCCGGCGGAGATGTCGGTGGTCCCGCCCACCCGTTCACAGCGGACGCTGACCCCCTCCGGCTCTACATAGAGCAGTTCGGTGGTCCCGCCGGAGAGGTGCCAGGCCAGATGGGGCCTGTCCAACAGGTCGGCCCGGTCCGCCGACCAGGCGGCGGCGGCCACGTGGCCCTGCTGATGGGCGCAGGGATAGAAGGGCGTGTCCAGCAGGTCAGCCCAGCTTTGGCCCAGGGATTCCCCGGCCAGGAAGCAGGGCATGTAGGACCCCTCCACCCAGCGGGGCTTCGTACTGGCCCCCACGGCATCCAGCCTGCCGGGGATGCGCCCCTCCTCCCGGAGCTGGCGCACCAGCAAGGGGAGCCGCTTTACATGCTGAAACAGGGCGTCGCTCTGCCGCAGGCCCAGGGTCCCCTCCGGGACCTCCAACAGGCGGCCCAGATTGAACCCCTCCGACCCGTCGAACAGGGCCACAGAGGTGGTGTAGTTGCTGGTGTCCAGCCCAATGGCGACCGGCATGGCTTACTCCCCGTCGCTTTCGGGCTGCGGGGCCGGGGCGGCCGCCCGCTCCGGGGGCAGCTCCCCCCGGACAAAGGCCCCCAGGATGCCGTTGATAAAGGCGGCGGTCTCCGGGGTGTCGTAGTGCTTGGCGATCTCCACGGCCTCGTTGATGGCAGCGGCGGCGGGGATGTCGGGCATGTATAAAATCTCATACATGGCCACCCGCATGATGGCGGATGCCATCCGGGAGATGCGGGAGAAGGCCCAGCCGATGGCGTACTTGGCGATGTAGCCGTCCAGCTCTGCTCCGTGGTCAAAAACGCCCTGCACCAGGCCGGTTATGTAGGCGCGCTGCTTTTCGTTGGGAAATTCGCCGTAAAGGGGCTCCTCCCCCTTGAGCTGCTCGAAATTCTCCCGAGTCATGGCCTGAGCCAGCAATTCCTCTGCGGTCTGGTCCGCAAAGCCCAGCGCGAAGGACAGGTGGACGGCGATTTCTCTGGCGTTGCTCCTGGTCATAGTGGGTTCCTCCCGCGTTTTCATGTGTATTCACAGTTATGATTATTATATACAAGTCAGATGAAAAAATAAACCCCAAATTGGGGCGGAAAACCACAAAAAGGGCATGGAGCGAGAAAAACTTCGCGCTCCATGCCCTTTGAGGTTTCCTTCCGATTTACGGAGCCTTTCTCGGCTCTTTCTCAAAGACCACGCCGCCAACGCTCACGTTGACAGCCGCGACGGCGAGGCCGCTGGTGGCCTCCACACTACTGGCGACGGCCTCCTGGACCGCCCGGCCCACGTCGGGGATCACATAGCCGTACTTGACCAGGACGGCCACGTCCACAGTGACGGCCTCGTCCTCCACCTGGAGCCGAATGCCCCGGCTCAGGCTCTTCTTGCCCAGCAGCTCGGCCAAATCGGCGCCCAGGTTGCCAGCCAGCCCGCCCACGCCCTCGACTTCCAGCGCGGCGGCGGCGGCAATCACCGCCAAGACTTCTTCGGATATATGGATGTTCCCCATCTCGTCGGCACGGGAAACGTACTCTCTGCCTTCACCCATGAGGGTCACGCTCCTTTTGTTTGATTGCGCATATTGTACCACAAATCGGAGCGAGTTACAATCCATTTTTGAAAAAGACCCCCGCGCCTCAGCTGGCCTCGATGATTTTGATCTGGCTGGTCTTGAGGCCGGTCTCGTCCATGACGATCTCGCTGATTTTGGCCGTATCGGTCTCGGTCAGCGGATTGCCGTTGTTGGAGACCACCACGCTGATGCTGCTGTCGCTGCGGAAGGCCACGCAGTCGGCGTAGCCCTTGGCCGACACCAGGTTTTCGATGTTGGCCTCGGAAAGGGTATAGCTCGCCATGGTCTGGATGGCCTCGTTGGCCTGGTCCACCGCCGCCTGCTCGGCCTTCTCGTCCCCGGCCGCCTGCTGGAGGAGGGACAGGGCGCTGTCCCTGGCCTGCTGGCGGTTCAGGCGGGCGTTGGCAAAGTAGCCGCTGGTGCTCTTGGTGGGCTCCGCCCCAGGCTCGCCGGTGGGGGCCGGACTGGCCGTGGTCCCGCCCAGCAGCGGGTCCCCCGACTTGCCGCCCACCAGGGCGGCCTCCCCCAGGACCTTGCCCGTGTCCGCGGCGTCCGCGCCGTCCTTGCTGTACGACCAGTTGAGATAGACCGCCGCGCACACGAACAGGACGATGGCGGCCACCACCGCGTTTCTCTTCCAAAGTTTCATACCAATGCCCTCCTTATTTTCCTCTGCAAATCGATATTTTGTCGGACCCCAGCCCGGTGAGGGCGGAGACCGCCTCCACCAGTTGGAGCCGGATGGACGGGTCGTCGCCGCCCGGACAGACCACCAGGGCCCCCTGGAATTGGGGATAAATCTGTTGGAGGGGCACGGCCCCCTGCTTCCCCGTCCCCTGGGAGACCACCACCGTGCTGCGGCTCTCCTCGGTGCCGCCCTCCTTTTCCGAGGTCTCGATGTCCTGGGCCAGGACCTGGCGGGTGCTGGCCTTCACCGTCAGAACCACTGAGACCTTCCCCGCCCCCTCCACCTGGGAGAGGGTGTCGGAGAGCTTGCGCTCCAGGCCCTCCAGGTCAAAGGCCAGCTCCGGGGGATCGGTCCCCCCTGCCTCGGCCGCCGTCCCGCCGCCCCCGAAGGAGGGCAGCAACAGGAGCAGGAGCCCCGCCAGCAGGACCAGCAGGACAAACTTGTACTTCTCCAGGGCTTCCAGCAGCTTTTTTCCACTTTTCGCCGCCACTTCCGTTCCTTTCATGGCTCCGTGTCCCCGCTTTCGTAAGTCTGACGTTCTCTCGGAATGGCTAGGTCGGCCTCGATGGTCCGGGCCAGCGCGTCCCGCTGGGCCTGGGTCATGGCCCCAGTGACGGTGACCGCCGACGGATAGGGGACATCCTCCTCCCCCACCGCGCACTCCACCGCCACGCCGGTACAGTCCGCACCCAGTTCTTCCGCCTTGTCCAGAATATATGCGCCCGTCTTTTCACCTATGATGGTTTTCATCAGCTCGGTGTTGGTTTTCTCCCAATCGCCGTTTCCGGTCTCCACGCCCTCCAGAGAGACCGTAGCCACGGCCAGGGCGCTGAAGTCCACCTCCATCAGGGGTTTGACCACCGCCAGCAGCAGGAGCAGCCCTCCGGCGATGTGGCCGATTTTCTTCACTGTCCCCTTGGGGGTCAGGCTGTCGGCCAACGCCACAATCATGGCCGCGCAGGTGATGCCCACCAGCCATTGCTTCAGCAGCTCCATCATGCCGCCACCAGGGAGACCGCCGAGACCATGGACACCAGCAGCAGCGTGGCCGAGGCCCCCGTCATGCCCAAAATCAGGCCGAAGGCCCCGCCGATGCCGTCGATGAGTCCGGCCACCCGGCCCTCCGCCACCGTGGCGGATAGGGCCGCCGTCACCTTATAGGTCAGATAGTGGACCCCAAGCTGCAAAAAGGGGACCAGACACATGGAGAGGATGACCAGCATCCCAAACACCCCCACAGCGTTTTTTAAGATCCCCGCCCCGGCCAGCACGGTCTCCGCCGCGTCGGACAGGATGCTCCCCACCACCGGCACCATGCTGGAAACGGCGAATTTGGCCGTCTTGACCGCCACGGCGTCGGCGGTGCCGGCGATGACGCCGCTGACCGTCAGATAACCCACGAAGCCGATGAGCAGGACGGTCAGCACCGAGGTCACCACCCACTTGAGGGTCCCGGCAATACGCTTGAGCCCCTCATTGCCGATGGCCGCGTGGGCCACGCAGGCGGCGATGTAGGCGTAGACCAGTGGCAGCAGCAGATGAGCGATCAGACTCAAGAGCACGTTGGAAAAGAGCATAGTGGCAAGCTGCCGGGCCGCCGCGCCGCCGGGGGCGCCGCTGGCGGCGGTGGCCACCGCCATGGTGGGCAGCAGCACCTTGGAGAAGGCCTCCATCTGCTCCAGCGCCTGGCGGCCCATTCCAATCAGGGAGTTGACGTCGGCCACGGAGATGGCCGTGATGGCAAGGGCCCCCACGATGGGGACCACCTGGACGGAGTTCCCGCCCTCCGCCCCGGCGTAGGCCCCCTCGGCCAGCCCGCACAGCAGTACCACCACCAACAGCAGCACTCCGCTACGCACCGCCTTGCGGACCACCCCCATGATCTCCCCGCTGCCGGTGTCCAGCAAGTCCTGGAGGCCGTCGTCGAGATCGATGCCCGCCACGTCCCCGCCGGGGCTGTACTCCCCCGCCGCCCGCTCCAGCTTGTCCAGCCCCAGGGCCCGGGACTGCTCGTCCACCACGTCGGCGGCGGAGACCGTCGCCAGGGAGCCCAAGAGAAACAAAACAGCTAAAAAGGTCAAAAATCGTCGTTTCATCCTATGTATCTCCTCACAAGAGCCCCGTGATCATGCTCAGCACGGTTTTCATCAGGGGCAAGGCCACAAACAGGGCCGCCGCTGCCCCCGCCGTCTCCACAAAGGCGGCGATGCCCCCCTCCTGGGCGTCCCGGCACAGCTCGGCGGCCACCCGGGTCAGGATGGCGATGCCCACGGTCTTGACCACCGGGGCCAGCACCGCCGGGGACAGGCCCGCCGTGTCGGCCAGGGTGTCCATCAACGCCCGGACCCCCTCCAGCGCTCCCAAGGAGCAGGTCAGGAGGATGGCCCCCGCCGACAAGGCCAGGACCAGGGCCAGCTCCGCCGCACTCTTCCGCACCACCACCGCGCATAGGGCGGCGGCCACGGCGATGGCCGCGATCTTGATGATGTCCGGCATGGCTTACAGCCCGAATAGGTTCTTCACCAGGTCGAAGAGATTGCTGATCTCCTGTACCACCATCATCAGCACCACCACTAGCCCCGCCAGCGTGGTCATGGTGGCCTGCTCGTCCCGGCCCGACCGGGAGAGGACCTGGTTGAGTACCGATACCAAAATTCCAATGGCCGCGATTTTGAAAATCAAGTCCACGTTCATTCCGTTTCACATCCCCGTGCCTTTATAGTAGTAGAATCACCAGCATGGCCCCGGCCCCCACGCCTAGGGTGGCGTAGACCCGGCCCAGCCGGTCCCGGTCCCCCTCGGCCCGCCGGAGGCACTCCCCCAGCTGGCTCACCGCCGACCGCAGGGCCTCCCGCTGGCCCTCCCCGTCATAGCGGCCCAGAACATCCCCCAGTCCGTCCATGATCTGCCGCTCCTGGGCGGTCAGTGCCAGGTCCGCGTTCTCCTCCAGCGCATTCCGCCAGAGCTGCCCGAAGCGCCTGGCGCCCAGCTCGTCCAAGTGTTCCCGACAGTAGGAAAAGAGGTAGCGGGCGGGGGGCTGGACCTCCCGGGCCAGACGGGCCATCAGCTCCGGCATGGGGGTCAGGCGGAATTCCAGCTCCCGCTCCATCTGCTCCAGCGCCCCCACCAGGGCCCGCAGGCCGGTGACCCGGTGCTGGAGCTGGGCGGCCGCGCCGAAGCCCAGCCCGGCCGCCCCCACCATCAGCAGCAGGGACCCCAGCAGCTTCAGCACGGCGCCCCCTCCCCCTCCAAATCGCTGACCTCATACCTGCGGCCTCCGTCCTCCGCCCGGATGAGGACCACCCTGCGGAACAGGTGGGCCTCCATCAGCCGCCGGTAGACTGGCCGGGTCCACAGGTCCACCGCGCCGCCGCCGTGGGCCGTGCCCAGCAGGGTGACGCCGCAGCCCGCCGCCTGCTCCAGCGCCGCTGCGTCCGCCGGGTCCGTGATCTCATCCGCCGCCAGCACCTGGGGATTCATGCCCCGCAGGAGCATCAGCAGCCCCGCCCCTTTGGGGCACCCGTCCATCACATCCGTCCTGGCCCCCACGTCCATCTGGGGCTCGCCGTCGCAGAGGGCGGCCAGCTCGCCGCGCTCATCGGCCAGCCCCACCCGCAGGGGAGCCGTCCCCAACCCGTCGGAGACCCTCCGGACCAGGTCCCGCAAGAGCGTGGTCTTGCCGCCGCCCGGCGGCGACAAAATCAGAGTGCTGACCAGCCGCCCCTCCCCGTCCAAAAGCCGGGGCAGGACCGGCCCCGCTGCGTCCGGCACCTCCTTGGCGATGCGGATGGCGATGGACGACAGGTGCCGGAGGTTATAGACCTCCCCGTCCTTCACCACTGCGCTGCCGCACAGGCCCAGCCGGTGCCCACCACGGACGGTGACGAAGCCGCTGCGGACCCGGTCCAGTACCGTGTGGGCCGACGCCTGACTGGCCACCTCCAGCACCAGGGTCAGGTCCCCGCCTCGTATGGGCGTGCGCTCAAATCCCGGCAGGGGACGCTCTCCCCACAACCCGGAGACCATGGGGGGCCGTCCCAGCCGGAGCCGGAACTCCTCCGCCACGGCCTTGTCCCGTTCCGGCAGGCGCTCCGCCCCCTGCCGCAAATCGTAGGGCAGCAGCCCCGCCGCCGCCCGAAACCGCTCTGCCCCGTACGCATCATCCATGATGACGCCCCTCTCTTCTGTTGATGTCCCATTCTATGTATGGTTGTCCACGTCTATGACCGGAACTTTTTCGGACGAGGGCGCAAAAAACGCGCCCCGCTTTCGCGGGGCGCGTTTGGATAGCTCAAATTCAGTACAGCGGCAGACGGCTGCCGCCCTGGTCCGGCAGCAGGCCGGTGCGGTTCAGGATGGGCAGCAGGGCGCTGAAGAGAATGACCAGCATCATGGTCTGGATGGGCAGCATAACGGCGTTCTTCACCAGACTGGTGGTCATGTAATAGAGATAGCCCTTGCTGTACAGCATGGCGCTCCACAGGCTGCCCAGAAACACGTTCATCACGTTGGTGCACAGCTTGGCGAGAAAGACCCTGGTGACGGTGATTTTCGCCCGGTAGAAAAACAGGGCGTAGATGAGACAGCCCAGCATGGTGGTCAGGGTATAGCCCGGAAAATAGGGAGCGCCCTTGGAGGTCAGGAGGAAGGAGAGCGTGTCCTCCACGAACCCGAAGACCAGCCCCATCACCGGCCCGCAGACCATGGAACAGGTGGACCGGGCCAGGAAGCCCCAGGAGATTTTCAGCGATTCGTGGAGGGGCAGGGAAAAGTTGGATAGGACGATGCAGGCCGCCACCATCAGGGCCGCGAAGACCAGATTGCGCAGCTGGTGGAAATCCGCGGCGGCCGTGCGCCAGTAGGATGGGGAAAAGGGCGTGCGGTAAAGTTTTGCGTCGCAAGTGTGCATAAAAAGACCTCCCTCTGAATTTCGGCAGTCCGTCCGGGGACGGAAAGGCCGCACAGAGGGAGGCAAAACGATGCCGCGCCTGATATGCGGCAGCGGGATGCGGAACACGCACTGCCGCATATACGCTGTTCGTCCGGCGGACAACTCCCCGTCCCGCCGGCACTGGCCCCGAAGGGCAACGCACGCGTGTTCCTACTCTGCCTATGTGAACGCTATTATAGACGCGCCTGCGGCAAAATGCAAGCCCCTCTTACTCCACTGTCACCGATTTCGCCAGATTCCGGGGCTTGTCGATGTCGCAGCCCCGCATCAAGGCCACGTAGTAGGCGAACAGCTGCATAGGGATAACGTCCAGACTGGGCAGGAGAATGGGGTGGGTATCGGGGACCAGAATGGCGCTGTCCACCGTCTTTTTCAGGTCAGCGCCCTTGGACTCCACCGTCAGGCCCAGCACATCGGCCCCGCGGCTCTTGACCTCCACCACGTTGCTCATGAGTTTGTCGAAGAGTTGGACGCAGCTGGCAAGGGCCACCACCAGGGTGCCGTCCTCGATGAGGGAGATGGTGCCGTGCTTCAACTCCCCGGCGGCGTAAGCCTCCGAGTGGATATAGGAGATCTCCTTCAGCTTCAGGGACCCCTCCAGGCCGATGGCGTAGTCGATGTTCCGTCCGATGAAGAAGATGGACTCGTGGTTGAAATAGATGGAGGCGTAGTACTGGATGTCCTCCCGGTTCTCCAGCACGCGCTCCATTTTGGTGGGGATGGTCAGCAGCTCGGAGACGATGTCGTCGTACTCCGCCTGTCCGATGCTCCCAAGCAGCTCGGCAAACCGCAGGGCCACCAGGTAGATGACCGCAAGCTGGGTGGAGTAGGCCTTGGTGGTCGCCACGGCGATTTCCGGCCCAGCCCAGGTGTAGAGCACGTCGTCGGACTCCCGGGCGATGGAGGAGCCCACCACGTTGACGATGGAGAGGATGCGCGCCCCCAGCCGCCGGGCCTCCCGGAGGGCGGCCAGGGTGTCGATGGTCTCGCCGGACTGGCTGATGACGATGCACAGGGTCTTGTCCGTCACCAGGGGGTCGCAATAGCGGAACTCGGAGGCCAGGGCCACCTCCACCGGCTTGCGCAGCAGCTTTTCCAGAATGTATTTTGCCACCATGCCCACGTGGTACGAGGAGCCGCAGGCGATGATATACAGCCTGTCGGCCTCCCGCAGGGTCTCCGCGTCGATGTTCAAATCGTCCAGCACCACCCGGCCCTCCTGGATGCGGGGGAACACGGTGTCCCGGAAGGCCTTGGGCTGTTCCATGATCTCCTTTGCCATGAAATGCTCGTACCCGCCCTTTTCGGCGGCGGAGACCTCCCAGTCCACGTGATTCAGCTCCTTCTCCACCGGCTGGAGATAGGGGTGGTTATAGACCTGGAATCCGTCTCGGGTGAGGACGGCGATTTCCCCGTCGTCCAGATAGCAGACCTCCCGGGTGTACTTGATGACGGCGGTGACGTCGCTGGCCAGGAAGTGGAAACCCTGGCCGCAGCCCAAAATCAGGGGGCTGTCCTTCCGGGCGGCGATGAGCCGGTCGGGGCAGTCGGCGCAGATGATGCCCAGGGCGTAGGCCCCCTCGATGCGGTGGAGGACCTTGGTGACCGCCTCCATGATGTCCCCCCGGTAGTAGTACTCCAGAAGCTGGGCCACCACCTCCGTGTCGGTCTGGGAGACGAAGTTTACCCCTTTGGACTCCAAAAACTCCTTGATCTGCACGTAATTTTCGATGATCCCGTTGTGGACCACGGCGATGCGGCCCGAGGTGCTGACCTGGGGGTGGGAGTTCACGTCGGAGGGCTCTCCGTGGGTGGCCCAGCGGGTATGCCCCAGCCCCACGGCGCCGTGGATGGTCTTGCCCCCCGCCACCATGTCGGACAGGACCTTCAGCCGTCCCTTGGCCTTGACCACCTTGAGGCCCTCCTCCTGGGACCACACCGCCAGCCCGGCGGAGTCATACCCCCGGTACTCCAGGCGCTCCAGGCCGTCCAGCAGGATGGGGGCCGCCTCTTCCGCGCCGATAAATCCAACGATACCGCACATAAAAATTCCTCCCGATTTGGGTTTAAGTGTCAGGAACTGGATTATTATATCAGTTTTCCCGTTTCCATACAACCAAAAATACAGAAAAACGGAGGGCGTTTTCCGCCCTCCGTTGGGTGAATATTACAGCTCCCCCGCCTGGCCGCTGAGGGCCTGGTCGAAGTGCTCGTTGATTTGCTGGGTGAAGGCCTGGGCGGCGTTGTAGCCCATCTTCTTGTGGCGGTTGTTCATGGCCGCCACCTCCACGATGATAGCCAGGTTCCGGCCCGGCTTCACCGGCACCGTGAGGGCCGGGACCTTCACGTCCAAAATGACGGTGTAGAGGTTTTCCAGGCCCAGGCGGTCGTACATGGTCTCGTCGTTCCACTGTTCCAGGTTCACCACCAGATCGATGTCCTGGTCCTCCCGGACGGCGGACATGCCGAAGAGCTGCTGCACGTCCACCACGCCGATGCCCCGCAGCTCGATGTAGTGGCGGATCAGCTCCGGGGCGGTGCCCACCAGGCGCTTGACCCCCACCCGCTTGATTTCCACCGCGTCGTCGGCCACCAGCCGGTGGCCCCGCTTGACCAACTCGATGGCGGTCTCACTCTTGCCGACCCCGGACTCGCCCAGCAGCAGCACGCCCTCGCCGTAGACCTCCACCAGCACCCCGTGGCGGGTGATGCGGGGCGCCAGGTAGTTCCGCAGGACCGTGATGAGGCCGCCCATGAAGGCCGAGGTGGTCTCCGGCGTCCGCAGGACCGTGCGGTCATACTTTTCCGCCATCTCCATGCACTCCGGGAAGGGCTCCATCCCCCGGGTGACCACCAGGGCGGGGAGCTCGTGGGACATGAGCCGGTCGAAGCTCCTCATACGCTCCTCGGCGGAGAGCTGGGAGAGATAGGTGGTCTCCACCCGGCCGATGACCTGGATGCGCTTGCAGTCGAAATAGTCGAAGAAGCCCGCCAGCTGCAGTCCAGGGCGGTTCACATCCTCCCGCTGAATCTGGGTCTCCTGGTAGCCCTCGGCCCCCCGCAGGACCTCCAGCTCGAACTCATCAATGAGCTTTCCCAGCTTGACGGAATATTGGTTCTCCATATCCCTCGCTCCTCTGCGTCAAAAGTCCCTTTCAGTATAACCGAATTCCGCTGATTTCGCAACGATAATCGGAGCAGAAGAAAAAACTAAAAAATAATGCTTGCAATTTTCGTACCAGTCTGATATTATATCAACCGGTGCTTTTTGTAAAAAAGCTGATATTTAGACCAGCGAGGAGGTTCAAGGAAATGGCCAAATGCGAGTTTTGCGATAAGGGTGTTGTGTTCGGCATTCAGGTGTCCCACTCCCACCGCCGCTCCAATCGCCCCTGGAAGCCCAATGTGAAGCGCGTCAAGGCGATCGTGGACGGCACGCCCAAGCACGTGTACGTTTGCACCCGCTGCCTCCGTTCGGGTAAGGTCACCCGCGCTGTGTAAGTGCAATCCAAAAACTCCGTACCAGATGGTACGGAGTTTTTCTTTTCCCCTCCGCTCCCCCGCTGTGCTATAATAATACAAATATCAGGAGGAGGCCATCGAAATGGAACATCCAATCTATACCCGCGCCAAGGCCCTTGCGCCGGAGCTCACCGCCTGGCGCAGAGCCCTGCACCAGATGCCGGAGCTGGGCCTGGACCTGCCCCGGACCAGCGCTTTTGTACAGGAGACCCTCCGAGCGCTGGACATTCCCTTCCGTACCGGGGTCAACGACTCCTGCGTGGTGGGCCAAATCGGCGGGGGCGGCAGGTGCTTCCTGCTCCGGGCGGATATGGACGCCCTTCCCATCCGGGAGGAGTCCGCCCTCCCCTTCGCCTCCGACAGCGGCAGGATGCACGCCTGCGGGCACGACCTCCACGCCGCCTGTCTGCTGGGGGCCGCCAAGCTTCTGAAGGAGCACGAGAACCAGCTTCCCGGCACCGTTCTCCTCCTCTTCCAGCCGGGCGAGGAGACCTTTAACGGGGCCAAGGCCGTGCTGGACTCCGGCCTTCTGGATGCGCAGCAGGTGGACGGGGCCTTCGCCATGCACGTCTTTTCCCAGCTGGACGTGGGTACCGTGGTCTACGGCGCTCACCCCATGTCCTCCGTCTACGGCTTCCGTATCCTGCTGGAGGGCGTGGGCGGGCACGGCTCCACCCCGGAAAAGTGCGTGGACCCCATCAACGCAGGGGTCCACATCTACCTGGCCCTCCAGGAGCTGGTGGCCCGGGAGTGCGCCGCCTCCGAGGAGGTGGCCCTCACCATCGGCCAGTTCCAGGCCGGCGACGCGGCCAACGTCATTCCAGAGCGGGCCGTGCTCCAGGGCACCCTGCGCACCTTTGACCCCCAGGCGGCGGAGCGCATCATCCGCCGCATCCGCCAGGTGTCCGAGGGCGTGGCCGCCACCTACCGGGTCGGAGTCCAGGTGGAGTGCATCTGCAACGTCCCCAGCGTGACCTGTGACCCCGCCCTGAATCTGGAAATCGTGGAGAGCGGGGAATCCTTGGGCGGCGGGCTGCAGTTCCGGGACGCCTTCCACATGATGGGCAGCGAGGACTTCGCCTTCCTGTCCCAGCGCTTCCCCCACGCCAGCTACTTTGCCATGGGCGCGGGTGTCCCGGACCCGGAACAACGCTGTGGCCAGCACAACGCCAAGGTCCAGTTCAACGAGGACTGCCTCCCCATCGGGGCGGCGCTCTACGCCAAGGCCGCCCTGGACTGGCTGGCCCATCACACATAACAGAACAGAGAAAAGGCGGGGCTTACGCCCCGCCTTTTGCCGTCTGGCTATGGTACGGTCGGAATCAGCAGCCGCAGCCGTTGTTGCAGCCACAGCCATTGTTGCAGCCGCAGCCACAGCCGCAGCTGTTGCCGCCCCAGCCGCCGCCACAGCAGCAGCACAGGACAACGATGATAATGATGATCCAGAGACAGCCTCCGCCGCCGAAACCGCCGAAACCGCCGAAACCGCCACAACCGCAGTTATTGCACCCCATGAGAAGTACCTCCTGATAAGATGATGGACCGAACACTCGCCGGTCTCAGTTCATCTTATGCCCCAGGTGGTCTTTGGTTCAGGACCCGGAAAAATTTAGCGCAGGCGCTGGACCATCACGGCCTCCCGCACGGTTTTCACCACCTCGGGGTCCAGAGCCCCGCCGGTGGTCAAGTGGGCCATCAAAGACCCACTGCCGTCTCGGTAGGCGGTATCCAGAGCGAAGTAAGAAAGGTAGGCCACCTGGGCCCGGAGGAAGGGTTCCTCCACCAGCAGCTTATGCTCCTTCGCCGTCAGCACGCCCAAATCCAGCGCCCGCTGGAGGGCCGTGTTCCAGGCAAAGTCGGCGTTCTCCCCACTGTCCCGGTAGCCCAGGGCCCGCAGCAGGAAGGTCATGTACTCCCCCGCGGTCACGGCGCTGTTGGGGTCGAAGCGTTTGGCCTCGCTGTCCACGCCCTTGGTATAGCCCTTTTCATAGGCGTAAGCCACATATGCTTTACACCAGTCCGGCACATCGGTAAAGGGGCAGGCCGCCGCGGTCGTCAGCGCCGCGTTCTCCTCCCCAATCAGACGGAGGAACATGATCAGCCCCTGGATGCGGGTAGGCGCGGCCTCCAGGTCGTAGCCGGAGCCGTACCCGGTATCGCTGCCCTTGAACAGGCCCATGGTCTTCAAGGCGGCGGCCAGGGCGTTGTAATCCGTCTCCGTGCTGGCCGTCAGACCGTAGAAGCCCTCCAGGGATACCACCGCCGTGGGCGAAGTCACCGTGACGGTGGCCACGGTGTCCTCCACCGCCAGATAGCGGCGCCCCGCCGCCAGCGCGCCGGTGGTCTTTTCCCAGCCGTTGGACAGGTCCAGCACCTTGCCCGTGGGGCAGGCCAGCGCGGCCTCCCCCGCCAGCAGCAGGAAGCCAGAGCCCGTGCTGACCTGGATCACGTCTCCTCGTTTCACCCGGATGTCCGCAAAGGTGGGATGATAAAAGGAGTCCCCGGAGAGCACCCCCGCTCTGGCGGCAAAAACGTCGTGCCTGGCCTTCAGCCGCGCCGCCGCCGCGTCGTAGACGGCCTTCTGGCCCTCGTCCGCCCGGGCCTCCGCCTTGCTCACCATGCCGGGAACATAGGTGCCGTCGATATAGGATTTTGATACCAGCGGGTCGCCGGCGGTGCTGCCCGCAGCCATGGTGACCGCCGTGCAGAGAAGGGTGGCCGCCGCCAGCAGGGCCACAGCGCGTTTTCTCATTTCCGTTGCTCCTTGTCTCTTTGCGTCGTTTGACGGTTTCAGTATACTATATCTCTCCTTTTCTTGCAATCCTTCCTTCCTCCGCGCATAAGTTGGATTACAGCAAAAAGGAGGTACCAGTATGACGGAACACGGGACCCTTTTGGTCCGGGCCTTCACCTCGCGGGCGCAAGTCCCGGTGGTGGACGCCACCGTGGCCATCACCCAGCGGCAGGCGGACGGGAAGCATGCCCTTCTGGCCGTGCGGACCACGGATGAGAGCGGACGCACCACGCCCATCGCCATCGCTACGCCACCCAGGGAGGATAGCCTTCAGCCCCAGGATGCCCCGGTCTTTACAGCCTGCAATCTATGGGTGGAGCATCCACAGTTTGAGATGTTGTATGTCGAGGACGTCCAGGTCTTTGCCGGCGTGGAGACCATCCAGAACGCCGCCCTCATCCCGCTGGCCGAGCACGCCATCCCGCGGAACGAGTCTGTCCGCGTGGAGATCACGCCTCAGCCACTGTAAAGGAGTATCACATGCCAATTTCCATCACACCATATATCCCGGACTTCATTACGGTCCACCTGGGCCCGCCCAGCCAGAGCGCCGAAAACGTGACGGTCTCCTTTCCAGACTACATCAAAAACGTGGCCTCCAGCGAGATCTACCCCACCTGGAACGAGAACGCCCTGCGGGCAAATATCCTGGCCCAGATCTCCTACGCCCTCAACCGGGTCTACACCGAATACTACCCCAGCCGGGGCTACCCCTTCCAAATCACCGCCTCCACCTCCGTGGACCAGAAATTCATCCGCGGTCGGAACATCTTCGAGAACATCGACCAGCTGGTGGACGAGATTTTCAACAGCTATCTCCGCAGGCAGGGCAACGCCGAGCCCCTGGCCGCCAAATTCTGCAACGGAACCACCGTGACCTGCGACGGACTGTCCCAGTGGGGCAGCGAAGCGCTGGCACAGGAGGGTTATGAGAGCATGCAGATCATCCATCGGTACTATGGCGACGACGTGGAGCGGGTGGACAACGCGCCCATCCAGTCCATTCGGTCCTCGTATCCCGGCTATCCCCTCTCCGTCGGCTCCTCCGGGGAGGCTGTGGAGGTGGTCCAGACCTCCCTGAACCGGGTCTCCCAGGACTATCCGGCCATCCCGAAGATATGGCCGGTGGACGGGGTGTTCGGCCCCGCCACCCAGAGCGCCGTCCGCCGCTTCCAGGAGATTTTCAACCTCACCGCCGACGGCGTGGTGGGCAAAGCCACCTGGTACCGGCTGGTCTCCCTCTATGTGGGGGTCAAGCACCTATCCGAGCTGGTCAGTGAGGGGCAGCAATTCTTCGGCTTCAATTTTCAGTACCCCGACGCCCTCAAGGAGGGGGATACGGGAGAAAAGGTACTTATCATCCAATACGTGCTGGCGGTCCTGGCCCAATTCAACGACGCCATCCCCTTCGTGGAGCTCGACGGAGTATATGGCCCCAGGACCAAAGCGGCCGTCACCGCCTTCCAGCAGCAGCGCGGCATCGCCCAGACCGGCACCGTGGACCGGGTCACCTGGGACTTCCTCTTCCGGGAGTTCCAGGGCGTGGACCAGACCGTCCTGGAGCGCCTGGAACTGTTCCCCTCGGAACTCACCGGCGGCGGGAGCGGCGACGAGGCCTTCGCCACCAGCACCCGTATGACTCAGTTCCCCGGCTATGACCTCTCGCTGGGCAGCCGGGACATGGACGAGGAGGTGGCCACCGCATGACGGAAGAGCGCTTTTTCATCGGCCAGCCCGTGCGCAGCCTGCAGGCTATGCTGCGGGAGATCGCCTATCACCACCCGGCCATCCCCCGACTGGTCCCCGACGGCATCTTCGGAGAGGAGACCCTGGAGGCCGTCATGATTTTTCAGCGGGAGTGGAAGCTTCCGGTCACCGGCGTAGTGGACAACGGGACCTGGGATACCGTGGTCCTGGCCTTCCGGGACGCCCGGGAGGCCCTGGCCCTGCCCCTGCCCACCAACGGTTTCCCTGCCCGGGACTATCAAATCTTCCCCGGCCAGGTCTGCATTTATCTGCTGGCCATGCAGGCCATGTCCCACTCCCTGTCCTACGTCCTGGCCGACCTGGAGCCGGTGACCATCAACGGCATCCACACCGGTGCATCCGTGCGCAACGCCGTGGCCATCCAGCGCAGCGGCGGCCTGCCGGAGACCGGCGTGGTGGATATGCCCACCTGGAACCTGCTGGCCCGGCTCTACGAGGTCTTCGTCATCCGCAACAAAGACCCGGAATTCTGTAACTGGATGGAGCGGGACCTCTACCCCGCCCCCGACGGCCAGTGGCCAGACGGCCCCCTGAGCAAGGGATTCCCTTGGGAGCCCTACTGAATCACTGTAAAAGAGAAGCGCCGCACAGCTGTGCGGCGCTTTTTTATGAAAAGGGAGTCATATCCTGTTCCAGAACCTGTTTCCTGTGGTAGCTCACATAGTCCGGCGCGGCCTCCGGGCACTCGGCCTCGATGGCGGAGACGATGAGGGCCGGGTTCAGGCCGGGGTTCTGCGCCTTCAAAATGGTGTTGAGCACGATGGCGTCCCGGCGGCCCTCGTAATCCACCTTACGGATGAGGGGGATCAGGTCCACCTGGACCTGGCCGGATTTGGCCTTTTTGGACTTCTTCGTCACAACCAGGCTCTCCCGGCTCAGCAGGGCCCGGATAGCGTTCTCCGCCCCCACCGGGGCGCCGGCGTCGTATTCCAGGGTGATGATATAGTTCACGTAGGCCAGCGCCTTGACGGGGCGGACGGCGTCGTAGCAGTCGCTCACCGTGATGCCTTCTGGCAGGGCTTTGGTCAGCCGCCAGGGCACCTCTTTTTTATCCACGCCCTCGGGCAGGCCAAACTCCAATATCTCGCACTCGCTGGAGAAGCCCACGGAGAGGGGCAGGGGGATGGAAACATAGGCGTGGGGATTGAAGCCCTCGGTGTGGCGCACGTGGAGCCCCGCCCGGAGGAAGGCCCGCTGGAAGGTTCGCATCAGGTCCAGGTGGGAGATATACCGCGCCCGGCCCGTCTTGCTGAATCGAATCCGCTGGTCAGGCATCGCAGACACACCCCTTCCCCAAGAGCTGGTTGGCCCCACAGCCGGTGCACTGCTTGCGGCAGTCCGGGGTGATGCGGGCGGCGTAGGCCTCCTCCCGCTCATGCCAGAGGAAGTCGGACCGCACCCCGGTGGAGACCCGGGACCAGGGCAGGACCTCTTCCCTGCTCCGGGTCCGGTTGGCGTAGAACTCCGGCGACAGGCCGCAGCGCTGGAAGGCATCCAGCCAGCGGTCCAGGTCAAAATACTCGCTCCAGGAGTCGAACTTGGCCCCGGTCCGCCAGGCCGTCTCTATTACGTCGGCCAGCCGCCGGTCTCCCCGGGAGAACACGGCCTCCAGGAAGCTGGTGTCCGGGTCGTGCCAGTGGTAGGTGATGGACTTGTCCCGCATGTGCTCCCGCAGGAGGGTCACTCGCCGGAGATACTCCTCCCGGCTCACCTGGGGCTCCCACTGGAAGGCCGTGTGGGGCTTGGGGACGAAGCAGGCGGTGGAGACGGTGATGCGGCAGCCCCGGCGCTTGTCGGGGGCCGACTCCCGCCAGGTCTGAAGCACTTTTCTGGCCAAATCGGCGATGCCCAGCACGTCCTCGTCGGTCTCGGTGGGCAGGCCCAGCATAAAGTAGAGCTTCACCGAGCTCCACCCGCCGGAGAAGGCGGTGCGGCAGGAGGTCATCAGGTCCTCCTCCGTCACGTTCTTGTTGATGGCGTCCCGCAGCCGCTGGGTCCCGGCCTCGGGGGCAAAAGTGAGGCCGCTCTTGCGCACATGCTGGAGCCGCTGCATCAGGCCCATGGAGAAGTTGTCCGCCCGCAGGGAGGGCAGGGACAGGGACACCTGGTTGGGCTCACACCACTCCAGCAGGCCGTCGCACAGCCCCTCCAGTGGGCGGTAATCGCTGGTGGACAGGCTGGAGAGGGTCATCTCCTGATAGCCCGATTGCTTGCAGGCCTCGATGCCCTGCTCCACCAAAAGCTGGGGGTCCCGGCTGCGGACCGGACGGTAGGCGTAGCCCGCCTGACAGAACCGGCAGCCCCGGATACAGCCCCGGAACACCTCCAGCATGACCCGGTCATGGACGATCTCCGTGGAGGGGATGATGGTCTTGACCGGGAAATAGGAGTTGCTGAAATCCTTGACGATGCGCTTCGTGACCAGCTCCGGCGCGCCGTCCCTGGGCGTGACGGCGGCCACGGTACCGTCCTCCCCGTAGGTCACATCGTAGAGGGACGGCACATAGATACCGGGGATTTGGGCGGCGGCGGCCAACAGCTCTCTCTTCTGCCAGCCCTCCGTCCGGGCCTTCCGGTACAATTCGATGAGCTCCACCGTCACCTCCTCCCCCTCGCCGAGGGAGAAGAGGTCCACAAAGGGGGCCAGCGGCTCCGGGTTATAGGCGCAGGTGCCCCCGGCGATGATGAGGGGGCTGTCCTCGCCCCGGTCGGCGCTGCGCAGGGGCAGCCCCGCCAGGTCCAACATATTGAGCACGTTGGTATAGGCCATCTCATAGCCCAGAGAAAAACCGACGATGTCGAAGTCCGCGATGGGGTCTCCGCTCTCCAGGCCATACAGCGCCAGCCCTTCCCGGCGCATCTCGGCCTCCATGTCCCCCCAGGGGGCGAAGACCCGCTCACACCACACGCCGGGCAGCTCGTTCATCAGCCCATACAGGATGCGGATGCCCAAATTGGACATGCCGATCTCATAGGTGTCCGGGAAGCACAGGGCCACCCGCATGTCCACCTGCTTTCGGTCCTTGACCACCGCGTTGTACTCTCCCCCGGTATAGCGCGCGGGCTTCTGCACCCGGGAGAGGATCGTCTCCATCGTTCGGTCCATGCCTAACCTCCGCTCAAGGTCTTTTCCATTTCACACAATTTATTATTTTAACCTGTGAGCGCCGGAATGGCAAGTATCAATTGACTTTCTTCCCGTTTTTTCCTGTTCTTTGCTCTGGGTCAGCTCCGGCAAAAGTCCTCCACCACGTCGGGGAGGTGGACCGGGTCCAGGTCGAGCTGATTATAGAGTTCCGACTGCCGCGCAGCTTCAGCGGCATCCGTGGTGAATCCCGGTACCCTGGCGCCGCTGCTGTGCTCGATTCCAAACATGGGCGGCACAGTGCTGTCATCCAGGTAGGTCTGAAAGTGTTCGGCGATGCTCTCCATATCCTCTTCTCCTTCGCTTTCGTTTGGTAACAAATTTTCGACGTTTACTACACTTTTGTCCCAGATTGTGCTATAATTCAAATTCGTCCAATGGATTGCGCGCGCGCTGCCCCTTCCGCGGCGTATCTTGTGGCGCCTGGACGAAGCCATCCCAATATGCTGTATGAAGCAAAAAATGTCAAGGGCTTTTTGGAAAATAATTGGGCTAGCTTATAAATTTTACCATATTTGGTCAGTGGTTGTCGAATGCCGCCGAAAAGGGGAGAGTGCCTTGTCTATCATGGAAAAACTGGCCTATTTGAAGCACAAAACCGGCCTTACCACGGAGGAGATCGCCCGGCAGTCTGGCGTTCCGCTGGGGACCCTCAACAAAATCGCTTCCGGCCAGACACAAAATCCCTCCTGCCAGGCTGTGGAGCGGATTTCCCAGGTTTTTCGGGTCCCCATGCGCTACCTCATCGACGATCACGTGACGCCGGACTGTTCCATTGGAATCTACGCGGAATCCACGGGAATCTCCCTTATCTCCGACCATGAGTGGACCGTCCTGAAGCAGTACCGCATGCTGACCGGCGAGGGCCGGCGCGCCACGGATGCCCACTTGGACCTTCTCTCCCACCAGGCGCCAGCACCCAGCCCTCAGGGCGTCACCAAGACCATGATCTGTTATCAGCCCATCGCACTGGGACAGACCGGCTGCTACGGCGACGCCTTCCACTTCAAGCATTTAACGGCCTGCCTGGACGACTATATGCGCGAGGCCGACATCGCCATACAGCTTCTGGACGACACCATGCTCCCCGTCCACCCGGCGGGCACGGTGCTGGCCGTTAAGCACTGCCCGGTCCAGAACAACCAACTGGGCGTCTTTATCCTGAATCATCAGGCCTATGTCCGCATATATCATACGTGCAAAAACGGGCGGAAGCTGGAAGCCGTCAATGTGACCCACAAAGATATCATCCTCACCGATGCGGATGAATTCCAGTGTCTCGGCGTCGTCCTGGGGGCTATCCGCAACTATGACTGGCTGGAGGTCAACGAGCCAAGCCCCTGATTTGTTTACAAATTCCGGTTGCTATTTTCTCCGCGATGCGATAGGCTGGATCGGAGAAAGGAGGGGCTGCCGATGAATCCCCAGGACCTGCTCCGCCCGCTGACAGCCTTCCTGGCTGACAATCCTATCGCCGCCGAATGGTACACCGCCGTGGTGCGGTTTCTCTTTCCCATCCTGGCCCTACTCATCCTGGTGCGGGCCATCCGCTCCCTGCTCACCGTGCCCCATCTGCCGGAGGTGTGGGCCTATCTCTCCCTCCCCAACGGCGCCAGCCAGCCCCTCACCCACTGGGAGAACATTTTGGGCCGCGCCCCCGCCTGCGACGTGACGCTGGACTACCCCACCATCTCCCGCCAGCACGCCGCCCTCATCCGGGAGGGGGACGACCTGTGGGCCGTCCATGACCTGGATTCCAAGGGCGGCGTCACCGTCAACGGCGCTCCGGTGGTGGGCAAGGCCACCGTGGCCCTGGGCGACGTGCTGGGCCTGGGCGGCGTGGAGACTGTCCTCCTCCCCGTCCCCGCGGAAGCGCGGGAACTGCAGCGGGAGGCCAGGGGCCAGGCCCGGCCCGTCTCCCCCTGGCTGGGCCTTATCCTGCTGACCGTCTTTCAAGTCCTGACCGCGCTCCAGCTCATCATCAGCGCGGGGGAGGCCGCCACCGTGGCCATCCCGGCCGCTTTCCTCTGCCTCACCCTGGTCACCTGGGCCTATTTTCTGGCCCTTCGCGCCCTGCGGCGGGTGGGGTTTGAAATGGAGACCATCGCCTTTTTCCTCTCCACCCTGTCCCTGGCGGTCACGGCCTCCTCCGCCCCCGGCGCCCTGATGAAGCAGTTGGCCGCCATTCTGCTGGGGGTCCTGGCCTTTCTGGTCCTGGGGGTCTTCCTCCGGGACCTGGAGCGAGTCAAGCGCATCCGCTGGCTCATGGCCGGGGCCGCTATCGGGCTGTTGGGCCTGACCGCCCTGCTGGCCCCCACCACCTTCGGCGCGGCCAACTGGATCCACATCGGCGGCCTCTCCCTCCAGCTCTCCGAGCTGGCGAAAATCTGCTACGTCTTTGCCGGGGCCGCCACTCTCGACCGGCTGTTCCGCAAGCGGAACCTGGGTCTCTTCCTCCTGCTCACCGGGGTGTGCCTGGGCTGTCTGGCCTATATGAGCGACTTCGGCACCGCCGCCATTTTCTTTGTGGCCTTTCTGGTCATCGCCTATCTCCGCTCCGGGGACTGGGTCACGCTGGCGCTCATCTCCGGGGGCGGCGTGTTCGCCGTCCTCACCATGCTGTCCCTCAAGCCGTACATCCTCAAGCGGTTTGCCACCTGGGGCCACGCCTGGGAGAACGCCTCCGCCGGCGGCTACCAGCAGACCCGCACCATGTCGGCGGCCGCCTCCGGCGGGCTGGTTGGGGTGGGTCCCGGCGAGGGCTGGCTCAAGCACGTGGCCGCCGGGGACACCGACCTGGTGTTCGGCATGCTCTGCGAGGAGTGGGGGCTCATCATCGCCATTCTGGCCGTTCTGGCTGTCGTCACCCTGGCGGTGTTCGCCGTCCGGGCCTGCCGGACGGGGCGGTCCAGCTTCTATATCATCGCCGCCTGCGCCGCCACCTCCCTGCTGGTCTTTCAGACCTGCCTGAACGTCTTCGGCGCGGTGGACCTCCTCCCTCTCACCGGGGTCACCTTCCCCTTCGTCTCCAACGGCGGCTCCGCCATGGTCAGCTCCTGGGGCCTGCTGGCCTTTTTGAAGGCCACCGACACCCGGCAAAACGCCAGCTTCGCCATCTCTCTGCGACCGCGGCGTGCCTCTGCCAATGTGGGAAAGGAGGCCCCCGTCTGTGAAGAAGATTGAAAGGCGGGCAGGGATGTGCCTCCTGCTGGCCCTGTGCCTCTGCCTGGGCCTGACCCTCTTTACCGGCCGCTTCATCCGCGACGGCGGCAGCTGGGCCTCCTTCGCGGCCAACCGGCACCTCTACAACGGCCAGGGCCAGCTGAAGGTGGGCCGGGTCCTGGACCGGGACGGCGACGTGTTGTCCGAGGTGGACGGCAGCGGCAAGCGCACCTACTATAAAAATTCCACCGTCCGCAAGGCCACGCTCCATGCCGTGGGCGACCCCCAGGGCAAGATCGGCGCCGGGGCGCTGGTGGCCTTCGCCGACAAGCTATCCGGCTATAACCTCCTCACAGGCGCTTATACGCCCCTGGGCGAGGGGAACGACCTCTACCTGACCCTGGACGCCCGGCTGAACTACGAGGCCTACCAGGCGCTGAATGGCCGCAAAGGGGCGGTAGGGGTGTACAACTACAAGACCGGCGAGGTTCTCTGTATGGTCTCCGCCCCCTCCTATGACCCCCTGGACCCGCCGGACATCCAAGCGGGCGACGAACGGTACGACGGCGTCTACGTCAACCGCTTTCTCCAGGGCACCTTCGTCCCCGGCTCGGTGTTCAAAACCGTCACCCTCCAGGCCGCCATCGAGCGCATTCCCGACCTCTTCGACCGCACCTGGACCTGCACCGGTTCCACGGTCGTGGGCGGCGAGCCCGTGACCTGCCCCTCCGCCCACGGGGAGCTGGACATCTACGGCGCCCTGTCCCACTCCTGCAACGGGGTCTTTGCCCAGCTGGCGGCGGAATTGGGGGCGGACACCATGCGGTCCTACACGGAAAAGGCCGGGCTCACCGGCACTTACAGCGTCAATGGCCTGAAGACTGCGGCAGGCCGCTTCCCCTTTGCCGGTACGACGGAAAACCAGCTGGGCTGGGCCGGCGTGGGGCAGTACAACGACCTGATGAACCCCTGCGCCCTCATGGTCTATATGGGGGCCATCGGAAACGGCGGCAGGGCGGCGGTCCCCCAGCTGATTGCCAAAACCATCACCCCCCTTGGCCTGCCCGCCTCCTTCTACCTCCCCCACAAGACCGGCAGGCTGGTTAGCGCCCGGACCGCGGACACGCTGGCAGACATGATGGCCAGCAATGTGACCGAGAACTACGGTACCCGCCGCTTCCCCAACATGGATATCTGCGCCAAGTCCGGCACCGCCGAGGTGGGCGGCGGAAAGGCCCCCAACGCCTGGTTCGCCGGCTTCCTCCGCAACGAGGACGCCCCCTATGCCTTTGTGGTGGTGGTGGAGAACGGCGGCAGCGGCGCCGACGCGGCCGGCACCGTGGCCGGACGGGTCCTGAATCTGCTGGTAAACGGATATTGAGACAAAAAAGCGGCCCCGCCTGACGTTCAGGCGGGGCCGCTTTTCTTCTGTTATACCAGTCCCAGCGGGATGATGGCGCAGTAGTCCTCGATGGTGCCGTTCTTTTTGAAGCACTCCAAAATCTGCTTGCCCACGGGGTGAAGCTCTTCCACGTCGAACACCGCCAGCTCCCTGGCGAAGAAGTCGTAGAGGATCTTGGCGCCCTTGTCGTAGCCCTCCTCGCCCAGGGTCTCCTGGTTCTCCGGCCGCAGGAACTTGGAGGAGATGAGCTGGCCGTCCACCTTCATCTCCTTGAGGGCGTAGCCGAACAGGGGGCAGCGGGCCGGGACCAGACGGTCCATCTTCATGTTCACGCCGCCCCGGCGGGCCAGATATTCCCGGCTAATCCACTCGGCGGAGAAGCCGGTCTTGTAGATGCCGATATGCTGGTTGGGGATGAGCACGTACTTGGTGTTGGGGCAGTTCAAAATCTGCTCCAGCAGCAGGTTGGCCTGCTTCACCCGCAGGCCGGTGGCGAAGGGCCAGTAGGAACCCACGCCCTCGCTCTCCAGCTGGGAGGAGCCGTTGATGCTGGGGTTGTTAAAGCCCCGGGGGGCCACCAGCCGCCACAGCCAGGCCAGGGCGGGGGGAATGATATGCATGAGGCCCATAATGCCGTAGTTGGGCTTTTTCAGGGTCGTGGGCGGCATACGGACGCCGAAGCTGCGCACGTCTACCTCCACGGGCTTATCCACGATGCGCTCCACCATCCGGCGGGGGATGATGACACGGGGGTTGGGGCAGGGCTTGCCGTTAGAGTCCGGCGTATGCTCCCACAGCAGGCAGGTGGCCCGGGGCACGCCCTGGATGTTGAAGAAAATCAGTGGCTCCTCGGTGTGGATGGAGATGCGCTCATAGAGGGGGTCACAGCCGTACTCAGTGATGCCGTCCACCCGGACGAACCAGCCGTCCTCGCCGTCGAAGAGGGCCAGCTTGCCGTTACCGGGCTGGAAGCCGGGCTGGCAGATGGCCATGTCGTCGGTGACCGGCTCGATGGTACAGGTATCGCTCATGCGGAGGTAGTTCTTCTCCCCCGTCTGCGTATGTACGCCCAGCAGAACCCGGCCGTCGGCCACCCGCTGCACGTCCTGGAGCAGCTCGCTCTTGCCGCCGCCGGAGGCGCCCTCGTGCATCATCACCATCTCGTTCTCGTAGGGCGTGATAATGCGGGCCGCAGAGGCGTGGGCCGTGATCCAGCCCTCCTTCTCCCCGATGTCCAGCAGAACGCTGTAAATGCCCTTCTTGGCGGAGGGGCCGGGATAGAGGTTGTAGGAGAAAATCTCGTGGAGCTCCGGGTGGCGGGCGTGGACCACCACCTGCCTGCCGTCAAAATGGGTCTGCCGGAAGGGCGGAGCCACGTAGATGACGGAGCGGGGCTTGAAGTGCTCCACCTGCTTGATGTTCACGAAGGCCTGGAGCTGGGAGAGGGCAAAGGCGAAGAAGGCGGCGTTTCTGGGGCAGACCAGGATGGAGTCGTAGCCATAATCATAGCCGCCCGCCTTGAAGGGCACCAGAATCAGCTCCTGCTTGGTCAGCCAGCGGAAGGTCTCCTCCCGCAGGGTGGAGAAATCGTAGCCGTACACGTCCTCGAACCGGGGCTTATCCGTGGGCTCGTCGTCGGCGATGCGCATGCAGTCCGGGTCCCGGCGGCGCATGTAGTCCTCGGTATAGTTCACCACCGCGCCGTTCTTGCAGCGGACCACCGTGGCCTCCTTGAAGGGCGTGCCGTTCACGTCGTACAGGACCTCGATCTTGTCCGTGCGCTCGTTGCCAAAAATCAATTCGTACAGAGTCTCCTTGCTGTCCGGCACGATCACGCTGGGACTGTTGGAGACAATGGCGTCCAATTCCGGTGTAAAATCAAATTTTTCAAACAAAACATTCATTGGAATGGGGCCTCACTTTCTTTTCGCCTGGTTTCGAGTATCGAAGCAAAGCAATCTTTGAAATTAACTTTACCGCAAGATTCACTTCTTGTCAAGAGGGTAGCTGTCCGACACCACCGTTCCGTTTTCCTTCATCGTCTTATTTTTCAGCGGTTTGACGTCTCAAAGGACCAATCATTTGAAAATTCTGTGCCCTGTGGCTTTCAAAAATTTTTGCAACATCCCGCGTCCCCAATTTCATGCCAAGGGACAAAAAGGCCCGGAACCTTGCGGTTCCAGGCCTTTTGGCGCAGAAGGAGGGATTCGAACCCTCGCTCCGGTTTCCCGGACTACTCCCTTAGCAGGGGAGCCCCTTATAGCCACTTGGGTACTTCTGCATATTCAATTAAAATGGCGGAGAGAGTGGGATTCGAACCCACGGCTCTTTCGAGTCACCGGTTTTCAAGACCGGCTCCTTAAGCCACTCGGACATCTCTCCACACTGCCGAGCTTCACCGGCGCGTCAAGCGCGAGTATTATCTTACCATAGCTTATCCGGCTTGTCAATCCAAAACCCGAAAAACGGGAGAAAAAACCGGGGCCGTTTGGCCCCGGTCATTCTCATCAGGCAAAGAACGCGTGGGCGCCGATGGTCGTCACATAGGGACGATTGCGGGAGGCCCAGCTGTTCGGAGCGGTGTTGGGGTTCACGAAGTAGAGGCTGTTTCCCCCCACTCTGGCCCCCTCCAGGCAGAGCTTGGCGGCAATGATACTCTCGGCGTTGGGCTCGCGGTAGATGCTGCCCGTGGCATAAGGTGTGAACTGTCGGGGAGCAGTCACGACCCCCTCGATGCTGTTGGGGAAGCGGTCGCTGGCCACCCGGTTCAGAATGACGGTGCCCACGGCCAGCTTGCCCTCCAGGGGCTGGTTGCCGCTCTCGGCGTTGATGATGTGGGAGAGCCAGTAGAGGTCGTTGGAATTGTAGTAGTTCTCCCCGGAGAGCACCGCCCCGCAGCCGCTGTAAATCTCCACGTCGCCCGTGCCGGCGTTCCAGGCCACCACGGCGCCCATGGCCTCGGCCATGACACGGACGGGCACCAGCAGGCGGTTGTTCTCGCTTCTTACCTTGGTGGGGGCGTAGAAATAGCGGCCGTTGGACTCGATATACTGGTTGCCCAGCCGGGCCTTCACGGTGAGGCCGTCCATGGTGGCCACCGCGTACTCCCCTTCCCAGGTGATGACGGCCTCCGGCCGCAGGGCCAGGACCATGGTCTGCATGGACACATAGGTGTTGCCGTCATAGACCGCCATTCCGGGGTCGGCATAGGCGACGCCGTCCACCAGGAAATGGGGACCCGTCACCTCGTTCGTGGTTACCTGATCAGTTGCGGCGGCACTATCCGCCAAAGCGTAGCTCCCAATAGAGAGTACCAACGTCAGGCAAAGCATCAGACACAGGATGCGCTTCTTCATGTCGTGTGCTTCCTCCTTGTTGATTTTTGTTAATCTTGTCATGCCTTGTTTACTTTTTGTTACCACATTGTAACCCATTTTCAAAAAAGTTGCAAGAGTAATTTTTTACTTTCTTTTGACGAATCCTTGCAAACCGTTGGGGCACTAAGAAAAGGAGGTCCGCCAACCGGCGGACCTCCTTTGTGCATATTTCATCATTTTGTGGAGTTTTCAAAGCTAATTTGGTTGCGTTTGTTATAAAGTGTCTGATAACCGAAGTGGAGCGCGCAGAAGGTGGTCAGGCAGACGGCCGTGCAAATGGCGATCATAATGGCGATTTGATAAAAGATGGCGGTCATGGGCAACGTACCGGCCAAAATCTGCCCCGTCATCATCCCCGGCAGAGAGATGATGCCCATACCCAGCATGTTGTTCAGCGTGGGGAGCAGGGCCGTCTCCAGGGAGCTGTTGACCAGCGGGGTGAGGATGCGCCGGGGCTCCACCCCCACGTCCAGCAGGGCCTCGATGCGGGGGCGCTGGTCCTGGATGCGGTCGTGGAAGGTCTTGAGCCCCAGGGTAACGCCGGTCATAGAGTTGCCAATGACCATCCCACCGATAGTGATGGTGTACTGGGGGTCAAAGAAGTCCGTCCCCACCACCAGAATGACGAAGTAGCCGATGACGAACAGCCCGGACAGGGTGATGGAGAGGCCCACCGCCAGTTTGAAGCGCCGGTTGAGCCAGGGGTTTTTGGACAGGGTCCGGTACATGGAAAAGGCCACCATAGCCGCCAGATAGGCCAAGGTGAAGGCCGGATGGGGATTTTGAAAGATATAGGAGAGGACCAGCCCCGCCAGAATCAGCTGCACGGTCATGCGCAGGCTGGCCACCACCAGCAGCTTGGTCTGGTCGATTTTGGACCGGCGCATGATGGCCACGACGATGATCAGCAGCAGGTAGATCAGCAGGAACTGCCCGATGTTCAGCTTGATGACTCCGCTCATGCCTCTCCCCTCCCCGTCAGCGTTACGATGTCCTCCGCATACGCCTCCGTCAGCGCCTGGTCGTGGCTTACCACAATCAGTGACATGGAGTTTTCCTTGCCATAGGAAATGAGCCGCTCCATCAGCTCCCGGCCCGTGGCCGCATCCAGGGCCGAGGTCGGCTCGTCCAGCAGCAGGACCTTGGGCCGAAAGGACAGGCATACCGCCAGATGGACCCGCTGCCGCTCTCCGCCGGACAAGGTGGCACAGTTTTGGTCCAGCGGAAAGTCCGCCAGACAGGTGTCCAGCCAGCCGCGCATCGCCCCCACATCTGGGGCCTCTTCCCCCCGGTAGCGGTGATACTCGGCAAAATTCTCCGCCACCGGCAGGTCGAAGAGGAAGGCGCTCTGGCGGGCCAGCAGCACCTCCCGGCGCAAGATGATAGTGTCCAGCTCCTCCTCGTTCCGCCCCCGGTAGAAGATGCGCCCCCCGCTGGGGGACAGCGTCCCGTTCATCAGGTGGAGCAGCGTACTCTTTCCGCAGCCCGACGGCCCGGTCAGAAAGGTGGCGCGTCCGGCGGCGAAGAGCAGGTCCGGGTATCGGATCATGTCCTGAAAGACCAGGTCCTGTGTGCGAAACAAGGGTTCCATATGCCAGCCCTCCCGATCAAAGTTACAAATTTTGACTTACTATTGTCATTTTCAACATTTTATGATAGTATTATCTCGCATTTTCCAGTCACCTTGCACGTCGATTTTGACAAGGAGAGGGTCGTTCCATGGAAAAGAGGACGATTTATGGTGACATGTGCCGGTTTCTCCAGGTATACGGCTGGGAGTGGGGCATCGTGCACAAGGTCATCAACCGCTGGCACAACACATGCTATACCATTCCCGAGCTGAAAGCCTTCTATCAGCTCCACGGCTGCGTGCAGACGCCTTCCTAAAAACAAAAACCCTGTAACCGCTTCCGGTTACAGGGTTTTTCGTTGGCGGAGAGAGAGGGATTCGAACCCTCGAGACGCTTTTAACGCCTACACGATTTCCAATCGTGCGCCTTCGACCAGCTCAGCCATCTCTCCATGCCGCTGGACAACGTGGATTATTATAACCATTATTCGCCTCGAAGTCAATAGAAAAATCAGAAAATTTCCTTATCATTGCATCAGCTGTTATTTTATGCTATAACTGTAACAATATCAGCCGAAAGGAAGCATGATTCATGGAACTGACCCGGACGCAGGCTATCGACCTGCTCAAGCAATATAACAAGGAGCCCTTCCACCTCCGCCACGCCTATACCGTTGAGGCCGTGATGGGCTGGTTCGCCAGAGAGTTGGGCTACGGCGACGCAGCCGATTTCTGGGCCACCGCCGGCCTCCTCCACGACCTGGACTTCGAGCAGTGGCCCGACGAACACTGCATCAAATCCCAGGAGCTGATGCGCCAGGCCGGTTTGGACGAGGCCCTGGTCCACGCCACCGCCAGCCACGGCTGGGGCCTGGCCTGCGATGTCAAGCCGGAGCACGAGATGGAAAAGGTCCTCTTCGCCTGCGACGAGCTCACCGGCCTCATCGGGGCCGCCGCCCTCATGCGCCCCTCCAAGAGCTGCGCCGACATGGAGCTCAAGAGCCTGAAAAAGAAATTCAAGGACAAAAAGTTCGCCGCCGGCTGTTCCCGGGACGTCATTGAGCAGGGCGCCGGTCTGCTGGGCTGGGACCTGGACAAGCTGCTGGACATGACCCTGCGTGCCATGCAGGCCATCGAGGCCGATGTGGAGGCCCAGATGGTCTAACGTCCGGCGCAATTGGATAAGATACGCGTATACATTATAATAAAAGGAGTTCTCTATGAACGAAAAGAAACCCCGCCGCCCCAAGAGCAAGCTGGTCAGTATCCTGCTCAGCCTGCTGGTGACCCTCATCGTCGGATTCATCTACTTCTATGTCTCCCTCCCCGCCCTGAATCTCCAGGACAGCAATTTCTACGTGTTCATCTTCATTCTCTGTCTGGTCTTCGTGGTCAGCGCACTCTTTAATTCCGGCTTCCAAATCACTGCCGGCGGCGGGCTGAAGGAGTACGTCCGCTTCATCAAGTCCCAGTGTCTGCCTGTGGGCATCCTGATGATACTCCTGATCCTTGTGGGCCTGGTGGGTTCTCTCATCTCCATGCCCATCTTCCGGGCCAGCGATTACCGGGACCTGCTTAACGTCCAGGACGGTGACTTCGCCACCGACGTGGCCCAAATCTCCTTTAACGACATCCCCACCCTGGACCGCTCCTCCGCCGAGTTCCTGGGCGACCGCCAGATGGGCACCCTCAGCGACATGGTCAGCCAGTTTGAATACTCCGGCGACTCCACCCAGATCAATTACAACAACAAGCCCGTCCGCGTGGCCCCCATCGCTTACGCCGACCTGTTCAAATGGTTCACCAACCGCAGCGAGGGCCTGCCCGCCTACGTGGTCGTGAACATGGTCACCCAGCAAGCCACGGTAAACCGCCTGCCCGAGGGGATGAAATACTCCTTCTCCGAGCCCCTCAACCGCAACATCATGCGCCACCTGCGCTTCCAGTACCCCACCTTCATGTTCTCTACCCCGGAATTTGAGATCGACGAGTCCGGCCACCCCTGGTGGATCGCCCCCCGTATCGTCAAGACCATCGGCCTCTTCGGCGGCACCGACATCAAGGGGGCCGTCCTGGTGGACGCGGTGACCGGCGAGAGCCAGTACCACGAGGAGGTCCCCCTCTGGGTTGACACCCTCTACACCCCGGAGCTGATCATGGAGCAGTACGACTACCACGGCACCCTGGTCAACGGCTTCCTCAACTCCATCTTTGGTCAGCGGGACGTGACCATCACCACCGACGGCTACAACTATATCGCCATGAACGACGACGTGTACGTCTACACCGGCGTCACCTCCGCCAACGCCGACCAGTCCAACCTGGGCTTCCTGCTGTGCAATATGCGCACCAAGGAGACCCACTTCTATGTGGCCCCCGGCGCCACCGAGGCGGCCGCCCGGGCCTCCGCCGAGGGCGTGGTCCAGGACCTGGGCTATACGTCCACCTTCCCCCTGCTGCTCAATATCTCCGGCGAGCCCACCTATTTCATCCCGCTGAAGGACGCCACCAATCTGGTGAAGAGCTACGCCATGGTCAACGTGGCGCAGTACCAGATCGTAGCCACCGGCTCCACCGTGGCCAGCTGTGAGCAGGCTTATCTCAAGCTCATGCAGGAAAAGGGCATCACCACGCCCGAGGAGCGGGTAGAGACCCAGGTGTCCGGCACCGTGGCCGAGGTCCGCACCGCCGTCATCGAGGGGACCTCTTACTACTTCGTCCGCCTGGAGGGCGAAACGGTCTTTTACTCCCTCTCCGCGGCCCAGAATCCCCTGGCTGTCCTGCTGAACGAGGGCGACAAGGTCACCATCGACCATGCCCCGGCCATGGAGGGCGAGACCTCCGCCTTCCTGGAGGGCTATACCCTCACCATCGACGGCAAGGCGGCCCCGGCCCCCATCTTCACTCCGGCCCCCTCCCCCGCTCCGCTCCCGGAGGAGACTGCGCCCGCCGTATAACTGAAAAAAGCAGGGCAGACGTTATCCACGTCTGCCCTGCTTTTTTTGCGCTTCCGCCCACTGGGTAATCAGCCTCAGGGCCTCCGGCGACAGCAGCAGCAAAGCCGCCAGGTTGGGCAGGGCCATCATGCCGTTGCAGATGTCCGCCACCTGCCAGACCGCCCCCACCTCGCCGACGCTCCCCACCACCACAAAGGCCAGAAAGACGGCCCGGTAAAGCCCCGTCCAGCGGGTGGAGCCGGTGAGGTACTCCAGGCCCCGCTCTCCGTAGTAGCTCCACCCCAACAGCGAGGAAAAGGCGAACATCAGCAGGCACACGGCAATGAAGGGGCCGCCCCACTTCCCCATCACCGTGGAAAAGGCCGCCGCCGACAGAGCCGAGCCCAGCATCCCGCTCTCCACACCGCCGCCCTCTATGGCCGCCAGCGCCGCCGCCGGGTCATAGACCCCCGACACAAGGATGACCAGGGCAGTCACAGAGCAAACCAGGATGGTGGCGATAAAGACCTCAAAGAGGCCCCACATCCCCTCCTCAGCCGGCTCCTTCACGTCCGCGGCGGCATGGGCCATGGCGGAGGACCCTAACCCCGCCTCGTTGGTGAACACCCCTCGGGCCACGCCATAGCGCATGGCGGCGGCCATGCCGTAGCCCAGGCCGCCCCCCACCGCCGCCGTGGGGGTAAAGGCGCTCACCACGATTTCCCGTAGGACCGCCGGGATGGCGGCGGCATGGACGGCCAGCACCGCCACCCCGCCGCCTAAGAATAACAGCGCCATGGCGGGCACCAGCTTTTCGCTGACCCGGCCGATGCGCCCAATGCCCCCCAGGATGACCAGCCCCGTCAGCAGGGCCACCGCCACACCCACCGCCATTCGGTCCCAGCCAAAGGCGTGTTCCAGGGCCGTGGCGATGGAGTTGGCCTGGACCATGTCCCCACCCCCGATGGAGGCGCAGACGCAAAAGAGGGAAAAGATTAGGGCCAGAGGCCGCAGACCCAGCCCCTGGTCCATGTATTCCATGGGTCCCCCCTGCCAAGTCCCGGCCTTCCCCCTCCGGCGGTAGCGGACCGACAGAGTCTTTTCCGCGCACCCCGTCATCATGCCCAGGAACGCGGACATCCACATCCAAAAGACCGCCCCCGGGCCGCCGTAAAAAATCGCGGTGGCTACCCCCGCAATGCTCCCGGTCCCAATGGTGGAGGCCAGGGCGGTGGACAGCGCCTGGAGCTGGGTCAGCCCCTTCTTCTCCCCCCGCCTCCGTTTTCGGAACAGGGACCCTACCGTGGTCCTGAGCCACAGCCTACACTCGAATACCTGAAAAAAGCCGCTGCGGACGGAATAATACAGTCCCAGCAGCAGGAACGCCCCCAGCAGCCACGGATTCCAAATCCAGTCCCCCAGCCGCTCTAAAAAGCCCATGTCTACACCCCCTCGTACAAGGGGTATGCGGCAGAGAAGGCAAAAAGAAGGACAATTCTATCCGTGTCCCCGCACGGCGGGGCGGTGCCTTTGCGCCGTACAAGCGTTTTGGCCCCAGGCCAAAACCTTGGCGGAGGGCGAATTCACTTCGCCCGAGCATTTTAATCTTCCCAGGTATCCAAAAAAGAAGCACCTGCAAAGCAGGTGCTTCTTTTTTGGAGGCGACACCCAGACTCGAACTGGGGGTGGAGCTTTTGCAGAGCTCTGCCTTACCACTTGGCTATGTCGCCCTATGGATAACAGGAGCAATTGAATTGCTCCTGTTATCATTTGTGCTGGAGCAGGTGACGAGGCTCGAACTCGCTACCTCCACCTTGGCAAGGTGGCGCTCTACCAGATGAGCTACACCTGCGAATCAACAGTCTAGCTTATGCTGCTCACTCGCAAAAGATTCTTGCTGGGAAGGAAAGTTTCCCCGGAGGACGCCACATTGGCATCCTCCGGAGAACTTCTGGTGCCTCCGGCCGGAATCGAACCAGCGACACGGGGATTTTCAGTCCCCTGCTCTACCAACTGAGCTACAGAGGCAAATGGCGACGCGGAAGGGACTTGAACCCTCGACCTCCGGCGTGACAGGCCGGCGTTCTAACCAACTGAACTACCACGCCATTTCGTGTTGGGTCTGGGACCCTTGGTGGGAACAACAGGGCTCGAACCTGTGACATCATCCTTGTAAGGGATGCGCTCTACCAGCTGAGCTATGCTCCCCTGTTGGCCGCGCTTTCAGACGGCGAAAGTTATTATACTAAACCGGCCCCAATCTGTCAACACCAAAATGGATATTTTTTTACTGGACCACCCAAAAGCCTTTTATACCAAGGCTTTTGGGTGGTTTCTCACGTTTAATCCTTCGTGGCGGAGGCCAGCAGCTCCTCCAGTTCCTCCTTGGAGTAGCGGTACACCGCGTCGCAGAACTGGCAGGTCAGCTCCGCGCCTCCCTGCTCCCGGATCATATCCTCCATCTCGGCCCGGCCCATGCTGATGAGGGCACGGGAGACCCGCTCCCGGCTGCAGTCGCAACGGTAAGCCACCGGCCACCGGTCCAAAAGCTCCGGCGCCATCCCATCCAGCAGACGGTTGAGGGTCCCCTCAGCATCCAGACCCTCTGCCAGGGCGGCGGTAATGGGGCCAAAGCGGCGGACCGCCTCCTCCAGCCGTCCGGCCACCTCGTCGTCGGCGCCGGGCAGCAGCTGGACGATATAACCTCCGGCGCAGGCCACGCTGCCGTCCGGGTTCACCAGCACCCCAAGGGCGCAGGCGGTGGGGATCTGCTCGCTGGCCGCAAAATAGGCCGTCAAATCCTCGGCGATTTCCCCGCTAAACAGGGGGATGCTGCCGATGTACGGTTCCTTCATCCCAATGTCCTTGATGACGGTCAGCGTCCCGTCCGTCCCCACGGCGGACCCCACGTCCAGCTTTCCCTCGTATTTTCTCGGGATGTCCACGTGATGGTTCACCACGTAGCCTCTGGGGTTGCCTCGGCTGTCCGCCACGGCTGTGATGGTTCCAAGAGGACCTCCGCCCTTGATTTGAAGGGTCACAGACCCCCTCTCGTCTTTCAGCTCGGCCCCCATCATGGCCGCGCCCATCAGGCTCCGGCCCAGGGCCGCCGTGGCCACCGCCCAGGTGTCGTGTATCTGCCGGGCCCGCTCCACCAGCTCTTTTCCCGTAATGGCGATGGCCTTTACAGCGCCATCCCCCGTTATCATGCGTACGATCTCATCCATAATTGGCTACTGTTCCTTTCGCGCGACAAAAAAGATTCTCTGCTCCCCATCCCTGGGGGCGCGGAATTTGAGTTCTCCGTATTGGCGGACCTGGCCGAAGCCCGCCTCTTTCAGGTAGGACTCCAGCTCCCCCGGCTCATAGGCGTACTCCTCGTGGACCTCCTCCTCCCGCCGCCAGAGGCCGTACTCCCCGCGGAAAAAGAGGTCCATGCCGTAGGTGCAGACCTTCCGCCGCCGGGAGTAGTCCGCCCGCCAGACACAGTATGTGTCGTCGGTCTCGTCGATAAACATGCCGCCGTCCAGCCCCTGGAGCTTGTCCGGCGTGTTGATATCGAAGAGGAACAGCCCCCCCGGCATCAGAAACAGGCTGACCCGTTGGAAGGCCCGGCGCAGGTCGACCGGACGCGTCACATAATTCACGCTGTCCAGGCAACAAACGCAGGCGTCGATGGTGCCGTAAAGGTCTAACGCCTGCATGCTCTGGTGCAGGAAAATAGGCGGGATACCCGATACCTCCCGCCCCTTCTCCGCGGCCACAGCCAGCATCTCCTCCGACTGGTCCACGCCGATCATCTCATAGCCCCGCTCCGCCAGCAAGCAGGTCAGAGTCCCCGTGCCGCAGGCCAAATCCAGCACCGTGTGGACGGGGATCGCGGCCCTGGCGAAGTGCTTTTCGATATAATCCGCCCACGCGGCATAATCCACGTCCCCGGTCAGGGCGTCATACCGGGCGGCCAGCGCATCGTAGCTGCTCACGCTTCCTCGTCCTGCTCGAACTTCCGGCGCAGCTCCTTGGCCCTGGGCAGCACGTTCTTGTAGCCGTCCGCGCCGTAGTTCAGGGAGCGGTTCACCCGGCTGATGGTGGCGCTGCTGGCCCCGGTTCGCTCTAGAATATCATTATAGATCATCCCGTCGCTGAGCAGGAGGGCCACCTCAAAGCGCTGCTCCATGGCCCGCAGCTCCGCAACCGTACACAGGTCCTCAAAAAACTTCCGGCACTCGTCCAGGTCCTTCAACGTCAGGATGCTCTCGTAGAGCAGGTCGCTGTGTTCCTTGCCGGCTTTCTTGGTCATAATAGGGACACCTCTTTCTGATCCTTTGTGGGCGCTATTTATATTTTACCTCTCTGAAGTACGAAAGTAAAGTACCTTTTTGCGGGTTCTTCACCTTCTCCTCTCTTTTTCATAGGATAGGGAAAGAGGTGGTCAGATATGGTGAAGGAATGCATTTGGAAGCAGACGATGAAATGGGAGGAGGAACCGGTGCTGGAACTCTCCCTCCGCCGCCCGGAACTGGTGGGCGACGCCCGCCGGGACAAGCGGGTGTCCCGCTATTACGCCCGTCTGGCCCAGCTGTGGAGGACCCGCTGGGAGGGCGTCGTCTACCCCAGGGCCTGTCAGGCCCTGGCGGAGGCCCGGGAGAACTCCCGCCCCTTCCAGCCCTGGTCCGCCTCCCTGGACTACCGGGTCACGCTGGAGGACGACACCCTGCTCAGCCTCTATCTGGACGCCGTGGAGCGGGGCGGCGGCCGGCCCGTCACCGTCCGCAGCGCCGACACCTGGGACCGGGCCACCGGCACACCGCTCCCCCTCTCCGCCTTCCTCCCTCGCCCCCTCCGGGGCCGCCGCAGGCTGCTGGGGGAACTCCAGACCCAAGCGGAGGAGCGACTCCAAGACGGTGAATCCCTCTTTTTCCAGGACGTGGCCCAGCGGGTCCAGGCCCACTTCTCCCCCCGGCGCTTCTATCTCACCCCGGAGGAGCTGGTACTGTTTTTCCCCATGCTCTCTTTAGGCTCCGCCGCCGAGGGCATCCCCACCTTTTCCTTCCCCCGCCAGGTCCCCGCGCCAGAAAATTGTCCAGAAAAATCCACAAAAATACTTTAACTGGAAAATTTTTTCTTGCATCTGCGGGAACCTTAGGATATAATACCTCAGTTCGTAACAGGAAACGGAACACACAGGAGGAATCACTATGGTCAAGGCGATCGTCGGCGCCAACTGGGGCGACGAGGGCAAGGGCAAGATCACGGACATGTTTGCGGAGGAATCCGACGTTGTCGTCCGGTTCCAGGGCGGCGCCAACGCCGGCCATACCATTATCTGCGACTACGGGAAGTTCGCCCTCCACCAGCTCCCCTCGGGCGTGTTTTATCCCCACACGACCAATATTATAGGAAACGGCGTGGCCCTGGACGTGCCCAAGTTCATGGCTGAGCTGAAGCAGCTCTCCGACGGCGGAGTCCCCGCCCCCCACATCATCGTCTCCCAGCGGACCCAGCTCCTCATGCCCTACCACGTCCTCCAGGACCAGTATGAGGAGGAGCGGCTGGCCGGACACGCCTTCGGCTCCACCAAGTCCGGCATTGCCCCCTTCTACTCCGACAAGTACGCCAAGTACGGCATTCAAATCTGCGAGCTGTTCGACGAAAAGCGCCTCCTGGAACGGCTGGAGCAGATTTGCCAAATCAAAAATGTACTCTTCCAGCACCTCTACCGCAAGCCCGCCCTGGACCCCAAGGCCCTTCTGGACGAGTTAATGGCGGTCCGGGACCAAATCGCCCCCTACGTGGGCGACGCCCTCACCTTCGTCAAGGGCGCGCTGGCCCAAGGCAAGCAGGTCCTGCTGGAGGCCCAGCTGGGCGCCATGAAGGACCCCGACTTCGGCATCTACCCCTACACCACCTCCTCCCACACCCTGGCCGCCTACGGCTGCATGGGCGTGGGGGTGGCCCCCCGGGACATCGGCCAGATCGTGGCTATCACCAAGGCCTACTCCAGCGCCGTGGGGGCGGGGGCCTTCGTCTCCGAGCTCTTCGGCGGCGAGGCCGAGGAACTCCGCCGCCGGGGCGGCGACGCCGGAGAGTTCGGCGCCACCACCGGCCGCCCCCGAAGAGTTGGCTGGTTCGACGCCGTGGCCACCCGCTACGGATGCCTGGTCCAGGGCGCCACCGAGGCCGCCCTCACCGCCATCGACGTGTTGGGCTATTTGGATGAGATCAAGGTCTGCACCGGCTATGAGATCAACGGGACCGTGACAAGGGATTTCCCCGTCACCCCCCTGCTGGAGCAGGCCAAGCCGGTCTATGAGACCCTTCCCGGCTGGAAGTGCGACATCCGGGGCGAGACCGACTATCAGAAGCTGCCCGCCCAGGCCAAGGACTACGTGGACTTTTTGGAGCGCCAAATCGGCGTCCCCATCACGCTGGTCTCCACCGGCCCCAAGCGAAACGAAATTTGCCGCCGGTAATCCAAAAGAGCATTGCGATTGAAACGTGCAGAGGTTTCCTCTGCACGTTTTATCTATTTTTATCACAATTTTTATTGTTTTCTTTCCCCTATACTTATCTTACTGTTTATATTGGTATCACCAATCAAAATACAACGGCAAAACCGCACTTTTGCGTCCAAAAAGTTCTGAAATTTCTTTGTCAAAACCGACAATCCGGTGGACCGTCCTGCCCCGGCCTCCTGCGGCTACTCTCTCCTTTTAGAGAACACGTCGGCAGAAACCATTGAAAATACAGCGTTTTACAAATCATACAAACGTGATATAGTTTAAGTCTTGACAAAGCGGCGCTTTCGTATATAATATCAGCTGTAATTGTGAACAAATTGTGTTGGGATTGGTTCACAAAGGCATCGAAACAGGGGCGCGCCCCTGTTTCGCTTGGCGTTATAACGCCAAGGAGAAAAGAAGGAGGGAAACGCATGTTCAAAAAATTCACCAATGGCTGTGTGCGCGTCGTCAACCGGTGGCTTCCGGACCCGTTCCTGTTCGCCATCATCCTGAGCATCGTCGTGTACATCGCCGCCATGATCGGCACCCAGCAGGGGCCGGTTGCCATGCTCCAGGCCTGGGGCAACACCAGCGGTTTCTGGAATCTGCTGTCCTTCTCCATGCAGATGGCTCTGGTCCTGGTGCTGGGTTCCGCTATGGCGTCCGCTGACGTCTTCAAGCGGTTCCTGGGCTCCATCGCCTCCACCGCCAAGAGCAAGAAGAGCGCCATCATCATCACCACCCTGGTCTCCACCATCTGCTGCTGGCTGAACTGGGGCTTCGGCCTCATCGCCGGTGCCCTGCTGGCCAAGGAGATCGCCCGCCGGGTGCGCGACGTGGACTACCGTCTGCTCATCGCCTCCGCCTACTCCGGCTTCGTCATCTGGCACGCCGGCCTGTCCGGCTCCGTGCCCCTGACCATCTCTAACGGCTACACCATCGGCGAGGCCACCTACCAGGCCAGCATCACCGCCACCATCCTGCACCCCATGAACCTGATTATGTGCCTGGTCATCCTGGCCGTCATGCCTCTGGTCAACTACGCCATGCATCCCGACACGGAGCACACCATTGTGGTGGACCCCGCCCTTCTGGTGGAGGAGAAGGCCAAGGATTACAAAGTCGAGACTCCCGCTGAGAAGATGGAGCACAGCAAGATTCTGTGGGCTATCGTCTGCATCGCCGGTTTTGCCTATGTCATCGTCTACTTCATCGGTCAGGTCTCTGCCGGTATGGCGAAGGGCACGAACCCCTTCATCAGCATTGTCAACGGTCTGAACCTGAACATCGTCAACTTCATCTTCCTGTTCGTCGGTGTGCTGCTGCACGGCGACCTGCGTAAGTATGTGGACGCCATCGGCGAGGCCGCTGCCGGCGCCGCCGGTATCCTGCTGCAGTTCCCCTTCTATGCCGGTATCATGGGCATGATGGTGGCCGTCAATCCCACCACCGGCGCCTCTCTGGCCGGCATCATCTCCGACTTCTTCGTGAACATCTCCAACAACGTGACCTTCCCCCTGTTCACCTTCCTGTCCGCCGGTATCGTGAACTTCTTCGTCCCCTCCGGCGGCGGCCAGTGGGCCGTCCAGGGCCCCATCGTCATGCCCGCCGCTGCGGCCATGAACATCGAGCCCGGTCGGGCCGCCATGGCTATCGCCTGGGGCGACCAGTGGACCAACATGATCCAGCCCTTCTGGGCCCTGCCCGCTCTGGGCGTGGCCGGCCTGTCCGCCAAGGACATCATGGGCTATCTGGTCACGGTGCTGATTTTCACCGGTCTGGTGGCCTGTGGCGGCTTCCTGCTTTGGGCCGCCCTCTTCTAAGACCACGGTTTTCTAACACAGGCAAAACGCCCGGACTTCGGTCCGGGCGTTTTTTTACACATTTCCCTCTTGCAATACCGTCTCACCCATGCTATAATATCACAGTCGATTTGATTTGCAGGTGTAGTTCAATGGCAGAATGTCAGCTTCCCAAGCTGAACACGTGGGTTCGATTCCCATCACCTGCTCCAAAAAGAAGCACTGGTTTTGCCAGTGCTTCTTTTTTATTCCGCCCTCTTTTGCGGCTCTACTAGCATAGTTCACAATTTCTTTACATAAGTTTTATGCAAAACGTATAATTCCCCTCTTGCAATTTTCTGTCAGAGCTGGTATACTTAGCACATCAATTGAAAAAGGAGGTGTTGCGTATTATGATCGATACCCGTATCCAGGCGCTTGACGTCGATGATTTGATCTTCGGCGAGAGCGGGGAGCAGACCATCAGCGAGCGATAAGGCCGGCAAGGAAGCAGACCACACCGTTTGAGGGTGTGGCTTTTTTGTTTCTCAGGGTCTTTTACTCATATAAGAGCCTGCCCGCCGTCAGCGCGGACAAAGGCGCTCATGGGAGCTGAATCCCATGAGCGTTTTTTTATATTTAGAAATTCTTAATGGTTTTCCTATGGCTAGTTTCAAAAAGCTGTGGTACCCTAGCATCACTGTAAAACATGAACGAGGTGCCGTGTATGAAACGCCCCAAGTGGCTGCTCACCCTGCTGTTTACCTTACTGTTGATTGCCGGGGCGGTATTCGGCCTCTGGAAAACCGGATTTTTTGCCGCCGCCACCTCTTTGGAGGGCCTTCAAGCCTATATCGAGCGGTTTTCCCCCTATTCTCAGTGGGTGTTCTTCGGGGTCCAGCTGGCCTCGGTTATCGTGGCACCCATCCCCAGCAACATCACCGCCGCCGCGGGCGCCCTGCTCTTCGGCATGTGGCCCGCCTTTTTCCTCACCGCCGGCGCGGTGGTGCTGGGCTCCATGATCGTCTTTTGGCTCTCCCGGCTCCTGGGGCAGTCCTTTGCCAGCCGCTTCGTCAGTGAGAAGGTCTCCGCCAAATATCTGGACACTATCAAGCGGAAGCGGGATGTGTTCCTCAGTCTGGTCTTTCTCTTCCCCTTCTTCCCCGACGACCTCATCTGTATCCTGGCTGGCCTGACCGACATCGGCTCCTGGCGCTTCCTGGTCATCGTGGTGCTGTTCCGCCCCTGGGGCCTGCTGGTGGCCAGCGCGGTGGGCAGCTCCGTCATCTCCATTCCCCTGTGGGGCATGGTCCTGATCGGCATCGGCGGCATCGCCCTGTTCCTCCTGGGCCTCAAGTACGGCGACAAGCTGGAGGACAAGCTCCTGGACCGCATGAAATAAGCAAAAGGACCGCCTTCTCAGGCGGTCCTTTTGTGTTGTGGGCATTCTTACTTGCAGCAGCCGCCCTGGACGTCGCGGAAACCATCTCCGCAGGCCAGGGTGTTGGGCGGGAAGAATTCGTCCACGGGGAACTTCACGTGGCGGAAGATCTCGCAGGGATCGTCCTCCCCGCCGCCGCAGGTGCACTCCTTCTCCGGCAGGCAATAGTCGTAAGCCGGCATGAGCAGCTGGGTGTCCCGCTCCAGGCGGATGATGGAGAACTGGCCCAGGGTGACGTAGACCCGCTTGCCCTCGGCCCCGAAGCACAGGTCGCTGCCGAAGCAGGCGCAGATGCAGGGCGGAATCTCGGTGAGCTCGCAGTCGCAGGGGCGGCACTCGCACACGTCCACCAGCTTCATGTTGAGCACGATCGGATCGACGGCCTCGACCACCGCAGTCGGCATATTGCTCTTGCGGATGTTCTGCTCGTCCAGGCCCTCAAAGACGGCCTCGGAGCTGAAGACCTTGGCGTTGCCCTCGCTGCCGAAGAGGATGACGCGCTTGTCAAAGACGCACAGGCCGCAGATCTCCACGGGGCGGGCGGCGCCCACGAAGGCGTCGGCGGTCACGCGGTAGAAGTAGCGGACGTCCACGGTGTAAAAACCGCGGTTGAAGCCCACGGGCTCCACGTCGATGTACACATACAGCAGCTCCGCGGCACCGGCCTTGATGCTGATGGCTCGGTCGATGGCGCACTGGGAACTCTGGGTGGGGTAGAATCTCAGATCTTCGATGCAGTCCTTATCTCTGCAAGAGTCAAAAATCTTTTTCGTGTGTATGCACACGGCCTCCCGGATACAGGCGGCATCCTGTACGGGACCGGGCACGACCTTTTCAGGCATTGCAATACCTCCTAAGAAAAGTGGTGTTGTCAGCATGGATGGCTTCCATACCATTCTATGAACGCCCCTCCATTTGGTGCCGCCCCTTGCCAGCCCCTTTTTCTCTGTGCTATGATAGGTGCAAAGGAGGGACCTTCTATGAAACGTACCGACGACCTGGCCCTGGCCCAGCAGCTCTTTGACCATTGTATGTTCGCCACCCTGTCCCTGTCCGAGCCCGACGGGACCCCTTACGGCATCCCCATCTCCCCCGCCCGACAGGGGAATTGCCTTTACTTCCACTGCGCCCTCAAAGGCCGAAAAATCGCCGCCCTGCGGGCCAACCCCAAGGTTTGCGTCTCCTGCGTGGGCAGGGCTGACGTGACGCCCGGCGAGTTCGACATCGCCTTCCAATCCGCCGTGGCCTTTGGAACGGCGGAGGAGATCACCGATGAGGCCGCCAAAATCGACGCCCTCAAGCTGATCTGCGAAAAGTACTGCCCCGACGACCTGTGGGACCTTCAGCGGGTGCTGGACAAATACCTCCCCCACACCGGCATCTGGAAACTCACGCTGGACACTATCACCACAAAGGGCTGAATTTCGTTCAAAAACCTCTTGACTCTCCCCTTACGGGAGGGCTTACGGTAGATTCACCAGAAAGAAAGGTCGTGTGATGATGTATCGGATCGGGCAGTTTTCCCAGCTGGCCAAGGTGACGGTCAAGGCCCTGCGCTACTATGACGACGTGGGCCTTCTGAAACCCGCCCATGTGGACCAGTGGACCGGCTACCGCTTTTACGGCACAGAACAGCTTCTACCCCTCCAGCGCATCGTCGCCCTCCGCCAGGCCGGACTCACCATTGAGGAGATCTCCGCCGTCCTGTCCGGACAGGATGGCGCCGCCGTTTTAGCCCGACGGCGGCAGGAGCTGAAATGGGAGCTGGCCAAGGCCAAGGGCCGCCTGGACCGTCTGGAATCTATCTTACAGCAGGAGGATTTCCTTATGAACTACCAGGCCACCATCCGTACCATTCCCGGCTGCACCGTCTTCTACAAGGAGGGCATGGTGCCCACCTACGCCCAGCTCACCGACTTTGTCCTCCAGGCCGGCGCGGAGTGCGCCGCCGCCAACCCCGACCTCAAGTGCGCGGAGCCCGATTACAGCTTCGTCACCTACGCGGCCGGCGAGTACAAGGAGAAGGACGTGGAGCTCTGCTATTCCCAGGCCGTGGTCTCCAGAGGTGTGGAGACCGACACCATCAAATTCAAAGAGCTGCCCCCGGTGGAGGCCGTGTGCGTCTACCACAAAGGCGATTGGTCCAGGCTGGGCGAGGCCTATGCCTTCGCCCTGTCCTGGCTGGAGCAGAACGGCTACCAGCTCACCGAGAAGCCCCGGGAACGGTACATCGACGGCTGCTGGAACAAGGACGACCCCGCCGATTACCTCACCGAGCTGCAGTTCCCCGTGAAGAAGAAGTAAGCGCAAAAGAGGAGGGCCAGCGTCAAATGACGCCGGCCCTCCTCTTTTTATCCATTATTGATACGTGACCCCCGCGTTCAGCGGGACCACATTCACATAGGTCTTGCCTCTCCCCAGGACCAGCGGCTGTCCGTCGAAGGTGGTGTACTCCAGCGGGCTGTTCCGGTCGGCTTTGCTCCAGCGGATGGGGATGATTTTTCCGCCGCAGGCGTAGTAGCCCTCTCCCCCGCTGGTCAGGTCCACGGTGATGTGGGCCAGGCTGTCCCCCGTCTCCTTGCAGGCGGTCTTGACCACGATGACGTTGGTCACCCCCACCTGCTCGCCGGTGTTGCCGTCTATGTAGGCGTCCCCGTACTCCTCCACCATGTAAAGCCCGGTGTCCGGGTCATAGCGGAAGCCGCCGGTCTTGTAGCTGGAGAAGGGGACCTGGATGGTCTCCGCTGCCGTGCCTCCAGCGGGGGTGCCGTCGTCGGCAAACTGCTGGGCGTAGAGATAGCCCTCCTCGTGGTCACGGCGGACAGAGTCCGGGATATAGGTCCGCAGCGCCTCCCCGGTGGTGACCACGGTGTGCTCGGAACTCATGGCCTTTTTTCGGTCCGGGTCCCGCCACATCAGGTTATCCCCCACGCCGTTGCTCATGTAGGGACCCCGCACGCCGTCCAGGGCGGTGACGTTCCAGGCGCTGATGTCGGCATAGGCGTCCTGGCTGCCCCCAGCGTGGACATAGATGGCGTCGTGGCCCAGGGCCAGCTCCAGATAATAGGGCCGGGAGGAGCGGATGGAGCCGATGGTGCCCAGCCCGTCCAGGTCCTGATACAGCCCCAGCATCCGGGTGATGCCCCCCTCGGCCAGGCACTCGTAGATGATGTCGGCATCGGCGTTGCCCTGCTGAGGCAGGGCCTGCTTCAGGTTGTTGAGCATGATGGCCACCGGCCGCTTCCCCTCCCACGCCTCGTCCATGGGCATTCCGGTCAGCGGGTTTACCCCGCTGGGCCCCTCCGGCTCCGCCGTGGGCGCCACCACGGGGGTATTTGTGGGCAGCGGTTCCGGGGTGGGCGTGGACTCCGGGCTGTCCTTGGAGCAGGCCGGCAGCGCCAGAAGCGCAGCCAGACAAAATGCCAGCATTCCTGTCTTTTTCATAGTCCCCTCCTGATGATTGGTTGATGCTATCTTACGCCGCCGCCCGCCAGGCTGTCAACCCCGGCCATTCTCTGTGCAAATTGACCCTTGTTCACAGAGCCGTTTTTCGGTATAATACAATTTAGCGTTTATGCAAAGGAGGCGCGCCATGGCCCGCGTCGGTTTTATCCATGACAAGCTGGAGATCAAATTCCTGATCCTCTATATCATGTCCCGGGTGGCGGCTCCCATCGACCTGCCCACCCTGGCCGATCTCGCCCTGTGCGACGAGGGCGTGGACTACTTCGACTTCGCCGAGGCCGTGTCCGAGCTGGTGGGGACCGAGCACCTGACCCTGGAACACGAGCTCTACGCCATCACGGAAAAGGGCCGCAAGAACGGCGGCATCTGCGAGGACAGCCTCCCCTACTCCATCCGGGTCAAGTGCGAGCGCAGTGTCTCCCGCCTGAATGGCCGCCTGCGCCGGGACGCTCAGGTCCGCTCCCAGCGCGTCCAGCGCCCCGACGGTTCCTACACCCTCCGGCTGGCCCTGGACGACGAGCACGGCAACCTGCTGACCCTGGAGCTGCTCTCCGCCTCCGAACAGCAGGCCGACCGCCTGGCCGAGCAGTTCAAGGCCCATCCTGAGCAAATCTACAACGGCGTTCTGGACGTTCTGCTCGCCGATTACGACGAAAAGGAGTAAGGACATGGTCGAACCGTCTCTATTGGGATACCCCATCACGCTCCTGTTTCTCTATTTCATCTTCTATTCTTTCTGCGGATGGGTGTGGGAGACCTGCTACTGCTCCGTCATTGAAAAGCATCTGGTGGCCCGGGGCTTTCTCTACGGCCCCATCTGCCCCATCTACGGCGTGGGCTTCCTGCTGATGATCCTCTTTTTCGCCCCCTTCAAGGACAATTTGGTGGTCTTTTACTTCGTGGCCGTCTTTGTCATGACCGCCTGGGAGTATTTCGTGGGCTGGTTCCTGGAGACCACCACCCACATCAAATACTGGGATTACAGCCATATCAAGTTCAACATCAAGGGCCGGGTCTGCCTGCCCGTGAGCCTCTTTTGGGGCGTCATGTCCTACGTGGCCGTCTTTCTCATCCACCCCCCGGTGGCCCGGCTCTTCGACGCCATCCCCATGTGGCTCAAATACGTGCTCTGCGGTTCCACCGTCACCCTGCTCATCGTGGATACCGTTACCACCATCCGTAAGCTGGCCCTGGTGACCAAGGCCATGAACAAGCTGCAGACCGCCGGCGACGAGCTGCGGCTCCAGCTGGCCCTGGCCAAGGCCGACCTGGGCGACAACCTGGAGGAGGCCGGCGAACAGCTCAAGCAGAAGCTGGACGCCGCCCGGGACAGCCTCCCCGACGGGGTGGCCGACTCCCTGGAGCGGCTTATGTCCAACTACAACGACCTGCTTGAAAAGGCCGAGCGCCAGAGCCGCCGCTTCCGCAACCGCTACGCCCATATGTCCTCCCAGCGCTACACCCTGGACGACGTCCGCTCCTACGGCGCCCAGTGGCGGGCCCACCGCAAGGCCGAGCGCGCCGCCAAAAAGGAAGCAAAAAAAGCCGCCTGAATACATACAAAAGGTCCGGGACCATAAATGGTCCCGGACCTTTTTCATCCTCACATCAGCGGCGCGAACACCTTTAGCACCGAGCGGAACGCCTTTCGCCACCAGGGCAGGGCCCGACACTGCTCCAGCGTCACCGCCTGACACTGTTCCAGGGTAGACAGAAAATCCGCCCGAATGTCCTTGACACTGGGGTCGTTGCACAGCCACACTCCGTTTTCAAAGTGGAGGAACAGGCTGCGGTAATCGGCGTTAATGGACCCCACCGTCCCGAATTCGTCGTCCACGCAGAAGTTCTTGGCGTGGACGAAGCCGGGGGTGTACTCATAGATGCGCACCCCCGCCTCCAGCAGCGGCTCGTAATGGGCGCGGGTCAGCTCAAAGACCACCTTCTTGTCCGGGATATGGGGGGTCATGATGCGTACGTCCACCCCGGACTTGGCTGCGATGCACAGCGCCGTGTTCATGGAGTCATCCAAAATCAGATAGGGCGTAGTGATATAGACATACCGCCGGGCCTTATTGATGAGATTGAGGTAGACCGTCTGCCCCACCGGCTCGTTGTCCAGGGGGTTGTCCGTGTAGGGCTGGACAAAGCCCTGGGCCTGGGGCAGCTGCTCCTCCGGCCCATAGACCGGCCGGAACCTGCCGTAGTCGTCCTCCTTCTCCCGCACGTAGTCCCACAGGGTCAGGAACATGACCGCCATGCTCCACGCGGCCTCGCCCCGCACCAGGATGGCGCTGTCCTTCCAGTGGCCGTACTTCACCTTGGCGTTGATATACTCGTCGGCCAGGTTGATGCCGCCGGTGAAGCCTACCTTGCCGTCGATGACGCAGATTTTCCGATGGTCCCGGTTGTTGAGCCGCAGGGACAGCACCGGGACGAAGCGGTTGAACACGGAGCACTTGATGCCCGTCCGTTCCTCCAGGTCCCTGGCGTAATCCCGGGGCAGGGTGAACATGGAGCCGATGTCGTCGTACATCACCCGCACGTCCACCCCCTCCTGGACCTTGTCCTTGAGGATGTCCAGGATGGTGTCCCACATCTCCCCCTCCTCGATGATGAAGTACTCCACGAAGATATAGCGCTGGGCCTTCTTCAGCTCCTCCACCATCCGGGTGAAGCACAGCTCCCCCAGGGGGTAATACTCGGTCTCCGTGTTGCCGTAGACCGGGCAGTGGGCCATCTGCTCCAGATACCGGGCCTGATGGACCGCGTCCTCCCCGATGGGCAGCAGCGCATCTGCCTTGAAGTCCGGGGCCAGGACCTCCACCATGGTCCGGTCCATCCCCCGCATCTTCTTCTGCTGCCGCTTGGACAGCTTGTTGCCGCCGAACATGAGGTAGAACAGCCCGCCGAAGATGGGAAAGACCAAAATGGGGATGATCCAGCCGATTTTATACCCCGGATCGCTCCGATTGCCCGCGATCCAGAACACCGCCACGATGCTGACCACAATGCACAGCACATAGAGCGGCAGGAAAAAATTGTTGAACCGCAGGATAATGGCCACCAGCACGCCCACCTGGATCATCAGGAACAGGGCCACCAGCACCATGCGGTGGAACAGGATGGATACCAGCTTTTTCATCGTTCCCTCTCTCCGGTCTTATTTCACGACCACGTTCTCCGGCCCCAGCCGTTCCCCCAACTCCTTCAAAAGCGCCGGGTGGAGCTCGCAGATGGTCCCCAGCCGCTTTTTGGTATCCTCGAAGTAGAACACCGCCTGGCTTTGGCCGGGAAACATCTCAAATATCTTTCTCAATTTCTCGAATTCAGTGCCCCGGGTGGGCACACGGATGTAAAGTTTTTTTACTTCCCCGCTGCTCCGGTCCTCCTCACCCAAAGGCCGGATGGAGTCCACCATCATCTGGGGCTCCTTCTCGTCCCGGACGGACAGCCGCCCGCTGGCCACGATGGGGGCGTTCTCCCGGATATAGCTACCGCTCTCCCCCAGCACTCTGGAAAAGACCAGCAGCTCCATGGCCCCCGTATCGTCCTCTAGAGTGACGTAGGCCATAAGGGTGTTGTTCTTGGTAGTCTTGGTCTTGGATGCCGACACCACCCCGGCGATGGTCACCTTCTGGTCGTCCCGGTAGGTGGTCGGCCCGCCCTCTTTGGCGAAGTCAGCCATAATGGCCCCGATGGCATGGGCCTTCACCTTTTGGGCCGCCTCCCGGTACTCGTCCATGGGGTGCCCGGTGAGGTAGAGGCCCGTGGTCTCCTTCTCCATGGTCATCAGCTCCCGGCGGGAGAACTCCGGGATATTGGGCAGCACCATCTCCGGCAGGCCCGCGGGCTTGTCCGCCCCGCCGCCGCCCCCAAAGAGGTCGATCTGCCCCTCCAGGTTCTTCCGCCGCTGCTGGGCGATGCCGTCCAGCACCTGGCCGTAGACCTGTAACAGCTGGGAGCGCTTGTACCCCAAGCTGTCGAAGGCCCCGCACTTGATGAGGCTCTCCACCACCCGCCGGTTCAGGTCGGCCCCGGACATCCGTTGGCAGAAGTCCGGGAAGGATGTAAAGGGTCCATCCTTGCCGCGCTCCGACAGCAGGTTTTCAATGACGCCCCGGCCCACGCCCTTCACCGCCACCAGTCCGAAGCGGATATGCTCGCCGGAGACGGTGAAATCGGCCCCGGACTCGTTCACGTCGGGGGGCAGGAGCCGGATACCGTTGTCCTTGCACTCGGCGATATATTCGGCCACCTTGGTCTGGGATTCCAGCACGGAGGTCAGCAGGGCGGCCATATACTCCCGCATGTGGTGGTACTTGAACCAGGCCGTCTGGTAGGCCACGATGGCGTAGCATACGGCGTGGGCCTTGTTGAAGGCGTAGTTGGCGAAGTCGTTGATCTCGTCGTAGATGGCCTCCCCCACCGCCTCGGGCACCCCGTTTGCCACACAGCCGGGGATGTTCCGCTCGGGGTCGCCGTGGATGAACGCCCCCCGCTCCTTCTCGATTTGGGCCTTCTTCTTTTTGGACATGGCCCGGCGGACCATGTCGGCCTGGCCCAGAGAGAATCCCGCCAGCTTGCGGAAAATCTCAATGACCTGCTCCTGGTACACGATACAGCCATAGGTCACGGAGAGGATGGGCTCCAGCAAGGGGTGCTTGTACCGCACCAGATTGGGGTCGTGCTTGCAGGCGATGAACCGGGGGATGGAGTCCATGGGCCCCGGCCGATAGAGGGCCACGATAGCCGTGATGTCCTCAATGTTCTGGGGCTTCAACCCCACGCACACCCCCGTCATGCCCGGCGACTCCATCTGGAACACGCCGGAGGTCTTGCCCTCGGAGAGCATCTGATAGACCTTGGGGTCGTCGTCGGGGATGGCGTGGAGGTCAAAGTCCGGCTGGGTCCTGCGCACCAGCTGCACCGCGTCGTCCAGCACCGTTAGGTTCCGCAGGCCCAAAAAGTCCATCTTCAGCAGCCCCAGCTCTTCCAGGGTGGTCATGGTGTACTGGGTCACCACCGACTCGTCGTTGGTAGCCAGGGGCACGTAATCGCTCACCGGCAGCCGGGTGATGACCACGCCGGCGGCGTGGGTGGAGGCGTGGCGGGGCATGCCCTCGATAGAGCGGGCGGTGTCGATGAGCTGCTTGACCCGCTCATCCCCCTCGTACAGCTCCCGCAGCGGCTTGGAAATCTTCAGCGCCTCGTTCAGCGTGATGTGAAGCGCCCCCGGTCCGCTGGGCACCTGCTTGGCGATGTTATCCACCTCGGCGTAAGGGAAGTTCAGCGCCCGGCCCACGTCCCGGATGGCCCCACGGGCCGCCATGGTGCCGAAGGTGACGATCTGGGCCACGTGGTCGGCGCCGTACTTCCGGCAGACGTAGTCGATGACCTCCTGCCGCCGCCGGATGCAGAAGTCGATGTCAATGTCGGGCATAGTCACCCGCTCCGGGTTCAGGAAGCGCTCGAAGTAGAGGCTGTATTTCTCTGGGTTCACGTCGGTGATGTTCAGGCAGTAGGACACCACGCTGCCCGCCGCCGACCCGCGGCCCGGCCCCACGGGGATGCCTTGGCGCTTGGCGTAGCCGATGAAGTCGGAGACGATGAGGAAGTAGTCCACGAACCCCATCTTCCGAATCATATCCATCTCATACTGCAATTGCCGCCGGTACTCCTCCGGCTCGTCGGGATACCGCCACTTGAACCCGTCCAGGCACAGCTTTTCAAAGTAGGCGTCCCCGTCGGTGTAGCCCTCCGGCAGCTTGAATTCCGGCAGGTGGTACTTGCCGAACTCGAACTCCACGTTGCACAAGTCCGCCACCTTCTGGGTGTTCTCAATGGCCTCGGGCCACTGGGGGAAGAGGGCGCGCATCTCCTCCTCCGACTTGACGTAGAACTCCTCGGTCTCAAATTTCATCCGACTGGGGTCGTCCACCGTCTTGCCCATCTGGATGCACATGAGCACGTCCTGGGTCCGGGCGTCGGCCCGGGTCAGATAGTGGGCGTCGTTGGTAGCCACCAAGGGGATGCCCGTCTCCTCGTGGAGCCGCACCAGACCCTGGGTGATTTCCGGGTCCTCCGGCAGTCGGTGGTCCTGGAGTTCCAGGTAATACCCGTCCTCACCAAAGAGGTCCCGCATGGCCAGGGCTTCCTTCTTGGCCTCCTCGTACTGCCCGTTGCGCAGCAGCCGGGGCAGCTCCCCCGCCAGACAGGCCGACAGGGCGATGAGCCCCCCGCAGTTGGCCCGCAGCAGCTCCCTGTCGATGCGGGGCCGGTTGTAAAAGCCCTCGGTGAAGCTCTGGGACACCATATGGCACAGATTGCGGTAGCCCTCCTCGTTCCGGCACAGCAGGATGAGGTGATAGGGGCTCTTGTCCAGCTCGTGGACCTTGTCGAACCGGGTCCGGGGGGCCACGTAGACCTCACAGCCGATGATGGGCTTGATGCCCTCGGCCTTGCAGGCCCGGTAGAAGTCGATGACCCCGTACATGACCCCGTGGTCGGTGATAGCAACGGCGGTCTGCCCCAGCTCCTTGACCCGCTTCACCAGCCCCGGAATGCGGCAGCAGCCGTCCAGGAGGCTAAATTCCGTATGGATATGTAGATGGGCAAAGCTCATGGCGGCCCCTCCTCTCCTGTCTTTTTTGTGCGGACGCGGGCGGCCAAAGACCGCCCACCGTCCCTGTCTCTACTCCCCCGCCAACTCCATCAGCTTCCGCAGCCGGTGGTTCAGGGCCGACTTGGAGATGGGCGGGTCACACAGGGCCGCCAATTGGGACAGCGTCAGCTCCGGGTTTTCCAGCCGAAGCTGGGCCGTCTCCCGGAGCTTGTCCGGCAGGGAATCCAGCCCTCTGGCCGCGGAGAGCCGCCCGATGGCCTCCACCTGCTCCAGGGCCGCGTCCACGGCCTTGTCCAGGTTGGCCGAGTCGCAGTTCACCCGCCGGTTCACGCTGCCCCGCAGGTTCTTTTCCAGCTTGGCGTTCATGATCTCCATGGCCGCCAACGGGGCGCCGATGTACGTCAAAAGCTCCTCAATGGTCTCGCTGGGCTTGAAATAGGTCACATAATTGGACTTTCGGGTGGTCTGCTTGGGGGCAAAGCCCACCTCCTGCAGCAGGGCCACCAGCTCCCGGCTCACGCTGAAATGGGAGGTCACCAGCTCCAAATGGTAGCTTTTCTCCGGGTCGCTCACCGACCCCGCCGCCAAAAACGCCCCCCGCAGGAAGGCCGCCTTGCAGTGATCCTCCTCCAGCACCCCGAAATTGATGTGGTGGGCCAGACTTACCGCCGGGTCGTAGCCGTAGTAGTCCAGTACCGCCGAGAGCTTGTCCCTCCGGTTCAGGAGGAAGGTACGCTTCCCGGCCCCGTCCCCCTTGGCGGTCACCGCGTCGAAGTCCAGCTTGAACGCCCGCCGCAGCAGCTCCGGAAGCCGCCGGGCAAAGGCCGGCCCACCGGTGACGATTTTGATTTCCGCCGCACTGAAGGTCTGGCAGAACAGCAGCACCCCGTACAGCTCCGCCCGGGCGCAGCACTTCCGCCCCATTTCGTCCCGGCAAAGTTCTTCTTTCACAACGCCTGCAAAGGACAACTGCTGTTCACCTCCTCTCCCCGGCTTACTCCTCGATGATATACTGTTCCTCGTCGTCCCCGGCCACCCGGACCGCCCGCTCACTGAACAGGCCCATCACCGCGGCGGCCAGCCGGGTGATGGAGTGCCGGGCGTAGTCCGAGGTCTCGGAGGCCAGGGGCCGCTCCACCAGCTCCACCCCCAGGGCTTCCACCCTGTCCCGGTCGATGGCGATGGGGGCCGCGTCCTCCACCTTGTACCGTTCCACCAGCCCCGGCCGCACTTGGGCGGAGTTGGCAAGGCAGATGTCCACCAGCCCCGGCCCGCCCCCGTGGGTCAGCAGGGCGTGGACGTGGTCGGAGACCGTGTACCCCTCCGTCTCCCCGTCCTGGGTCATAATGTTGCAAATATAGATTTTCAGGGCGTCCGAGTTCCGAATGGCCTCCGCCACCCCGTCCACCAGCAGGTTGGGGATGACGCTGGTGTAGAGACTCCCCGGCCCCAGCAAAATGAGGTCGGCCTCCGCAATGGCCTTCAGGGTCTCCGGCAGGGCGGGAGGCCGCTCTGGAATCAGCCGCACCTTGGAGATGCGGCAGTCCTGAGCCTTCTTGAACTCGCATATCTTGGACTCCCCCACAACCTGGGTGCCGTTTTCAAAGGTGGCCTCTAGCTGTACGTCGTCGTTGGTCACCGGCAGCACCCGGCCCGTGATGGCCAGAACCTCGCTCATGCTGGCCACCGCTTGGTCGAAGGAGCCGGAGATGCCGTTGAGGGCGGCCAGCAGCAGGTTGCCGAAGCACTGGCCCGTCAGGCTCCCGGACCCGGCCGGGAAACGGTAGGCCAGCAGGTCCTCCATCACCGGCTCCACGTTGGCCAGGGCCTGCATGCAGTGGCGGATGTCCCCCGGCGGGGGCATCCCCAGGTCCTGCCGCAGCATGCCGGACCCGCCGCCGTCGTCGGCCACGGTAACGATGGCCGTTAGGTTCCGGGTGTAGCGCTTGAGGCCCCGCAGCATGGTGGACAGCCCCGTCCCCCCGCCGATAGCGGCGATTTTCGGTCCGTATTCCGCTTTCATCCAATCACACCCTCTTTTAGTCCCGCGTCATGTCCCGGTGGTTCTCCGTGGCGCTGTACCCCTTCTGCCGGATGAACTCGGCCAGGGCCCGGGTGATGGCCACGGAGCGGTGGTGCCCGCCGGTACAGCCGATGCCGATGACCAGCGCCGTCTTGCCCTCCTCCACGTAGAGTGGGAGCAGAAAGCTCATCATGTGTTCCAGATGCTTCATAAAGTCCCGGGTCTGCTGGTAGCCGAACACGAACTCCCGGATGCCGTCGTCCAGCCCCGTCAGCTCCCGCAGCTCGGCGATGTAGTAGGGGTTGGGTAAAAACCGCACATCAAAGACCAGGTCGGCCTCTATGGGGATGCCGTGCTTGAACCCGAAGGAGACCACCGACACGCTCATGGCCGGGGTAGCCTCCCCGGAGCCGAAGAGCCGGAGCATCTCCCCCCGCAGCTTGGCGGTGGAGAGGGCCGAGGTGTCCACGATGTAGGCCGCCCGCTGGCGCACCGGCTCCAGGGCCGCCCGCTCCGACTGCACCGCCTCGGCCAGCGACCGGCCGTTCTGGGCCAGGGGGTGGATACGCCGGGTCTCTTTGTAGCGCTTGATGATGGTCTCGGCGGTGGCCTCCACAAATAAGATTTGATAGGCGCACCCCATGGCCTTCAGGTCGTCCAGGGCGGCAAACAGCCCGTCAAAGGTCTGCCCGCCCCGGATGTCGGTGACCAGCACCACCTTGTCGTACTGCCCCGGCTGGGCCATGCACAGCTCGGCGAACTTGGGCATCAGCGGGGCGGGCATGTTGTCCACCACGTAATACCCCATATCCTCCAGAAAAGAGGCCGCCTTGCTCTTCCCGGCCCCCGACATCCCCGAAACGATGATAAATTCCATACACTCACCCCGAAGCCGCCCTGGGACGGCGGCTCCGTCTCTCCTTCTGTCTCTATACGCCCAGCGTCTTGATTTCCAGCTCCAGGGCTACCCCGGTCTCCCGGAGGACCGTCTCCCGCACCAGCTCCACCAGGGCCAACACGTCGGCACAGGTGGCCCCGCCAGTATTCACGATGAACCCGGCGTGCTTGGTGGACACCTGGGCCCCGCCGATGCTGGCCCCCTTGAGCTTGCACTCGTCGATGAGAGCGGCGGCGAAATAGCCCTGGGGGCGCTTGAAGGTGCTGCCCGCACTGGGCAGGTCCAGCGGCTGCTTGTGGCGGCGGCGGTGGCCCAAATCCTCCATCAGCGCCTGGATGGAGGACCGCTCCCCCGGCTTCAGCTCCAGCTCCGCCCCCAAAATCAGCCGTTTCCCGTCGGAAAAGGCGCTGTGGCGGTACGAGAAGTCCAGCTCCGCCCCTTTCAGAGTCCCCAGGTTCCCGCGCTCATCCAGGTAGTCCACCGACCGGACCACCATGCTCATATCGCCGTCATAGGCCCCGGCGTCCATGGTCACGGCGCCCCCCAGGGAGCCGGGGATGCCGTGGGCGAACTCCAGGCCGGCCAGCCCCCGCTCCATGGCGAAGTGGGCCAGCCGGGACAGCAGTACCCCGCTGCCCGCCCGGAGGGTATTCCCTTCCGCGGACAGCCCGTTCAGCCCGTCTACGGCCTTGACGATGAATCCATCCACCCCGGCGTCGGCCACCAGCAGGTCGCTGCCGTTGCCCATGAAAATCGGCTCGATTCCCAGCTCCGCCGCCACCTGGACCGCTGCCACCGCTTCGGCTTCCGTCTTTGGCAAGGCCATGACCTTCACAGGCCCGCCGATGCGGAAGGTGGTGTGCTTCGCCATGGGCTCGTTCTCCCGCAGCTCCAGGGACGGACACCGCCGGGCCAAATCCTGTATCAAACGCGCTTCGTTCTCCATGTAAGCCTCCCAGCTGATGATAGACATAGTGAGACATCTTATAGAACATTATAGCAGAATCCGCCCCGGATTAGAATACTCCCGTCAAAAAATGATGGGAGGGCCGCCGCCCTCCCATCACGTCTATCCAAATTGCCGAAACTCCTCTGCTGTCCCCCGGAACACGTTGAGGTCGATGCGTCCCTCACTGCCCCGGTAGCCCTCCAGCTCCGCCGAGTGGGAGTACTGCCAGAACGTCCAATCCTTTTCCAGGGGCGCCAGGATGGGGCGGGTCACCCACAGCGGATAATCCTGGTACTCCCCCCGGATGTAGAGGGCGTAGGAGCGGTAGGTCACATAGAGGATGGGCTTCTGCCCGTAATGCGCCTCCAGCCGCGCCAAAAGCGGGTCCAGCACCGCCTTCACGTCCGCCCGCTCCGGCAGGTTCTGGAGCTTGTCGCCGTAGAACTCGATGTCCACCACCGGGGGCAGTGCCCCGGCCGTCACCGGCACCTGGGCGATAAAATTATCCGCCTGGGTCTCGCCGGGGGAGTCGTAACTGAAAAAGTGGTAGGCGCCCACCCGCACCCCAGCGGCCTGGGCGTCCGCCCAATTTTGGGCAAAACATCGGTCCTGCATCCCGCTGCCCTCGGTGGCCTTGATGAAGGCGAAGTCCACCCCCTGCCCCGCCAGCACGGGCCAGTCCACGTCCCCCTGGTAGGAGGACACGTCCACCCCAAAGACCTCCCACTGGGGCGGGTCGGCCTCCTGGGGCAGCAAAATATACCCCCGCCAGCGCAGGAAGAAAAAGAGCCCCACAGCCAGCACACACAGCGCGATGAAGACCAGCAGGATACGGCCCACCACGCGAAAGAACTTTCTGAGCAAAATCATCACCGCCCACCATCATACGGTACTTTGCCCGGAAAGGCAAGAAAAAACCGCCTACCCGTTCCACTCCCCCTCGAACACCGTGACGGCGGGGCCGGTCATATAGACGTGGCCGTCCCCCTCGTCCCAACGGATAGAGAGGTCGCCGCCCCGCAGCTTCACCGTGGCGAAACGGCCGGTGCGGCCGGTGAGGACCGAGGCCACCAGAGCCGCGCAGGCGCCGGTGCCGCAGGCCATGGTCTCCCCGCTGCCCCGCTCCCACACCCGCATCCGCAGCGCGCTGCCCCCCAGGACCTGGATGAACTCCACGTTGACCCGGTTGGGGAAGATGGTGTGGTGCTCAAAGGCGGGGCCGATGGCAGCCAGGTCCAGCCGGTCCACGTCGGGCACGAAAATCACCGCATGGGGGTTGCCCATGGACACCCAGGTCACCGGCCAGGACTTCCCCGCCACCATGATGTGGCGGGAGACGAACCGGTCCCCGGTCCCCAGCACCGGGATGCGCTCAGGGGCCAGGATGGGCTCCCCCATGTCCACGGTGGCGGAGACAACCGCGCCGTCGTCTATCTGCAGCTCCAGGGTCTTGACGCCGGCCAGGGTCTCCACGGTGACGGTAGTCCGGTCCACCATGCCCCTGTCATAGACGAACTTCCCCACGGCACCGGATGCCGTTGCCGCACATCTCCCCCTCAGAGCCGTCCGCATTGTACATGCGCATGCGGAAGTCGGCCTTGTCGGAGGGGCAGATGCAGATCAGCCCGTCGGCGCCCACGCCGAAGTGGCGGTCCGACAGCCTGCGGGCCAGCTCCGGCAGATGGCCGGGGCGGGCGCTCATGCAGTCGAGATAGATGTAGTCGTTCCCCAACCCTTGCATTTTCGTGAACTTCATTCTCCGCACCTCCTGATTTGATTCCATCATAAATAACAGCAAGCGGCAGCCGACGTTACGTCAGACTGCCGCCTGTTTCGCGGATAAGGCGCCTTTGCCGCCCGTGGTTGCTCTGCGCCTCACTGCCCGCCCAATACCAGCTTGGCAGTCTGGACCATCTTGACCCCGGAGTCCATGCTCTTCTTCTGCAGGAACCGGTGGGCCTGCTCCTCTGTCATCCCGTGGCGGTCCATCAGCAGCAGCTTCGCCTCGTCGATAAGCGATTGGTCCTCCCCACTCCTGTGGGGGCGGACGAACCGCTCCAGGCGGTGCCCCATCTGGAGCAGCATCCGCACCGAGGCCACCAGGTCGCCCCTGCCCACCGGGGCGGCCAGCTTGAAAATATCCTCGTTCCGGCACAGCTCCAGCAGATTCTGCGCCGCCACCATCAGCATGGCGCAGGACACCGGCAAATCCAAAAAGAGTTCCTCGGCGGACTCGTCCGGCAGCTTGAAGCCGCAGACCACCGTGGTGGCCCTGCCCCGGCTCACCGCCCGCTTGACCTCCGCGGCGGAGCGGCAGGCCACGCACAGAGCGGTCCCGCTGCCCTCGATGATTTCCCGGACCCTCTCAGAGCTCTTGGGATTCTCAAACGCCACGATGATTCGTTCCATTTCCACTCTATCTCAACTCCTTTATGCCAAGGAGTACCCAGGGGACGCGGTCCGCCCCCTCAGTAGTTGATGATGTACTTCTCCCGCTCCCAGGAACTGACGCGGGTACGGTACTCATCCCACTCTTTCTTTTTTCCGTCCAGATAGTTCTCGGCCACATGCTCCCCCAGGGTGTCCAGAATCAGCTGGTCGGCCTCCATGGCCTCGATGGCCTCCTCCAGAGAGCCGGGCAGGGCGTCGATGTTGGCCGCGTCGCGGGCCTCGGCGTCCATCTTGAAGATGTTCTCCGTGACCTCGGCGGGCGGGACCATTCCCTTCTCGATGCCGTCCAGCCCGGCGGCCAGACAGACGGCCAGCTCCAGATAGGGGTTGCAGGAGGGGTCGGGAGAGCGCAGCTCTACCCGGGTGCCCTGGCCCCGGGTGGCCGGGATGCGGATGAGAGCGGAACGGTTAGAGGCGGACCAGGACAGGTAGCAGGGGGCCTCGTACCCCGGTACCAGCCGTTTGTAGGAGTTGACCAGGGGGTTGGTCACCGCCGCCATGCCCTTGACGTGGTGCAGGAGGCCGGCGATGAAACTCATGCACTCCTTGGACAGCCCCCTGGGGGCCTCGGGGTCATAGAAGGCGTTCTGCCCATGCCGGAACAGAGACATGTTGGTGTGCATGCCGGACCCGGCCACCCCGAAAATAGGCTTGGGCATGAAGGTGGCGTGGAGGCCGTTCTTCTGGGCCAGGGTCTTCACCGCCAGCTTGAAGGTCATGATGTTGTCCGCGGCCTGCAGGGCCTCGGTGTACTTGAAGTCGATCTCGTGCTGGCCGGCGGCACACTCGTGGTGGCTGGCCTCGATCTCGAAGCCCATCTGCTCCAGGGCCATACAGATCTCCCGCCGGGTGGACTCCCCGTGGTCCAGGGGGCCCAGGTCGAAGTACCCGGCCTCGTCGTTGGTCTTGGTGGTGGGCTTGCCCTCCTCGTCGGTCTGGAAGAGGAAGAACTCGGCCTCGGGGCCCACGTTGAAGGAGTCGAAGCCCATGGCCTCGGCCCGTTTCAGCACCCGCTTCAGCACGCCCCGGGGGTCGCCCACGAAGGGGGTGCCGTCGGCGTTATACACGTCGCAGATGAGGCGGGCCACCTTGCCGTGGGCGGGCCGCCAGGGGAATACCACGAAGGAGTCCAGGTCGGGATAGAGGTACTGGTCGGACTCATCGATGCGCACGAACCCTTCGATAGAGGAGCCGTCGAACATGATTTGGTTGTTGACGGCCTTCTCGATCTGGGAGGCCGTCAGGGCCACGTTCTTGAGCTGGCCGAAGATGTCGGTGAACTGCATGCGGATGAACTCGATGTCCTCTTCCTTGACAATGCGGATAATGTCTTCCTTGGTATACGCCATCTCGGGTATCCCCTTCCTCATCATGATCTCTCGAATAGCACAGAAGGCGCTCCCCCCCATCGGGTGGAACGCCCTCGTTCACAACTGATGGTCTGAGTATAATAATTTCACGGCCCTCTGTCAAGGTAAAATCCGTAATTTCAATGGTTTTGTGGTAAATATGGGGACGGAATCCGACAGGCCCCGGCAATTTATGCAAGTTGTCCTCCACCCGCTTTTGTGCTATACTGAATCCCACTGAAAGGGGGGCTTCGATATGGAACTGCTGTTGAGACAGGAGCGGCCCGAGGACTTCCGCGCCGTGGAGGAACTGACCCGCGCCGCCTTCTGGAACCGCTATGTCCCCGGCTGCACCGAGCACTACTTTCTGCGCCGGATGCGCTCCCATCCGGACTTTGTCCCCGGGCTGGACTACGTCGCCCTTTCCGATGGGACCCTGGTGGGGAGCATCGTCTATTGCCGCTCCGCCATCCGCCGGGCCGACGACTCCACCCTCCCCACGCTCACCTTCGGTCCCCTCTCCGTTCTGCCGGACTTCCAGGGCCGGGGCGTGGGCAGCGCCCTGGTGCGCAAAACCCTGTCGCTGGCGGCGAAATCGAGCGCGGCGGCCGTGGTCATCACCGGGGACCCCCGCTATTACCACCGGCTGGGGTTCCGCTCGGCGGAAAAGTGGGACATCACTGATGGGGACGGCTTCTACTCCCCCGCCCTGATGGCCCTCCCCCTGCGCCCCGGTGCGCTGGACCACGGGGCGGGCCGTTTTGTCGAGCCAGAGGTCTTTTCCCACTTCGGCCAAGCGGAATTCGACGCCTACGACGCAACCTTCCCCCCGCTGGAGCGGGGCCCGTCCGAGACCCAGCGGGACTTTGCCTTCCTCTCCCAGCTCCGCTATTGAAAAACACCCGGCGCCAGAGACGGCACCGGGTGTTTTTTACCAGATATGTAGCAGCTGCTGTACGCCCAGACTGACGCAGGCGATGCCCACCCAGCAGCAGAAGCCCATGAAGATGGGCTTGGCCCCCGACTTCACCAGCTTCACCAGGTCGGTGTTCAGGCCAATGGCCGCCATCGCCATGACGATGAAAAACTTGCTGGCGCTCTTCAAAAACCCAGTCGCCGCCGACGGGATGGGCAGGACCGTGGTGACCACAGAGGCCAGGAGGAACATCAGGACGAACCAGGGAAAAATCTTCTTCAGGTCCACCTTGGTCCCCGTCCCCTGGGCGTTCTTCTCCTCCCGCCGGGTGCGGACCAGGGCCAGCACCAGCGTAATGGGGATAATAGCCAGGGTCCGGGTCATTTTGACAATGGCGGCGGTCTCCAGCGTGTTGCCGCCGTGGAGGCCGTCCCAGGCGGCGGCCGCCGCGGTGACGGAGGAGGTGTCGTTGATGGCGGTGCCGGCGAACAGGCCGAAGCCCGCATCGCTCAACCCCAGCATACCGCCCAGGGTGGGAAAAATCAGGGCGGCGATGACGTTAAACAGGAAAATCACCGAGATGGCCTGGGCGATCTCCTCGTCGTCGGCGCCGATGACCGGAGCGGTGGCCGCGATGGCGGACCCGCCGCAGATAGAGGAGCCCACGCCGATGAGGGTGGAACTCTTGGCGTCCATCTTCATCAGCTTGTAGAGCGCGAAGGCGATGACCAGGGACGTGGTGATGGTGGACAGGATGATGGGCAGAGACTGGGCCCCTACCTTGGCCACGCTGGACAGGTTCATTCCAAAGCCCAGCAGGATCACGGCCAACTGTAAAATCTTTTTGGACGTAAAGGTGATGCCGCTCTTGGCGCTCCCCTGGTCCTTCCAGATCAGGGCCAGGACCATACCAATCAAAATTGCGAACACCGGCCCGCCCACCACCTCAAAGGCCTTCCCCAAAAACCAGGCGGGCAGCGCGATGGCAAGGCATACCAACACACCCTTTCCATTCTGTTTAACAAACTCCATAAGTACCTCCTCAAATTTGACTCATATGAGGAAGTATTTTACCATGCCTCAGCCGGTCAGGCAAGAAAAAATTTCCTATGCCTCCCGTTTGGAAAGGTTCCTGATTCCCGTTTCAAAAAATGCACCAGAAAAGCGACTCCTCCCAAATGCCTTGGAAAACCAGGCATTTGGGGAGAGAAAGCTTTATTCCCACTCGACAAATTCAAGTATATGAGGAAGTATTTCTCTTGAATTTACAGGTAAAATATTCGCAAATTTGCTAATATTTTACCTGCTATTTTCGGCTGTCAATTTTCTTAGTATCAAAATAGTATCACAAGAGGCTGGAAAATGCAACAGAATTATGTGGAGCTCTACATAATTCTGTAACCTTCTTTGCTGTGGTGTATCAAGTAATCTTACTGAACATATGGCGCACCTTGTCCAGGCGGCTGTTTGGACGGCGGGGCTGGATGACCGGCTCGCCGACAGCGGCCTGATACCCTTTCAGTTCTGTAAGACATACGCTCCGCCCGTTGGTGTAAAAGGCCAGATCAGTACGGTATGCCTGTATATAGCGGGCGGGAATTTCGCCAGTAAAGACAACTTCATCCTTTTTTACCTGGGCCGTTTCGATAGCGGCACAGTATTTTGGCGCATCGTGATAAGCCCTGGAAAGGTATTCCTGGGGCGCATAGAGGGTGAACGAGAGATAAGGTTCCAGCAACTGCGTTCCTGATTTCTTCAATGCCTGTTCCAATACAATCGGGGCCAATGAGCGAAAATCCGCCGGCGTGCTGACCGGGCTATAATAAAGCCCGTATTCAAAGCAAATCTTACAGTCCGTTACGTTCCAGCCGCACAAGCCTTGTTCCAGCCCGTAACGGATACCATCCATGACAGCGTTTTGAAAACTCTGGTTCAAGTATCCCAGGGAAACCCGGCTCTCGTATTGTACACCGGAGCCAAGCGGGAGCGGCGTAACAGACAGTCCGATGGATGCCCAAAATGGGTTGGGCGGCACCTCAATATGGATAGTGTGGCTGGCTGCTTTGAGCGGCCGCTCTAAATAAATGACGGTAGGTTCCTTCACCGCTGTTTCAATCTTGTACTTTTCTGCCAGCAAAGCGGAAACAACCTCCAACTGCACCCGGCCCAAAAAAGAAAGAATGATCTCATGGGTGATGGAATCCACCTCGTAGCGCAAAAGCGGGTCAGTATCCGCAATTTGCGTAAGAGCGTCCAGCAGCCGTTCTCTTTGCGCTGCCGTTTTCGGCGTGATCGTCGTCCGCAGCATGGGGAGGGGGGCATCGCACCACCTTTCACGAGGAAGCCGGGTGTTGTCCCCTAATACGTCGTTTAATCCCACGCTGTCGCTGGGAAGGATGACAATTTCGCCCTTGTGGGCGGTGTCTGTCCGAACAATCTCCCCTTTGGATGGAATACGCATCTCTGTGATTTTCAGCTTTTCTCTCCCGGCCAGGGCCACCGTATCCCGCAGGCGCAGCGTTCCGCTGTATAGCCGCAGATAGATAAGCCGCTGGTCACAATCTGTATACTCCACCTTGAAAACGTTGCCGCATAGGGCGGCGCTCCCCTGTTCCCCAATCGGTTGGAACAGCCCTGTCACCGCATCCATCAACGGTTGAATGCCAAGGCCCTTTTTGGCGCTGCCGTGATAGACCGGGAATAGGGAGGCGTCTTGAACCCGCCGCTGTTCCTCCTGCGCAAGTTCTTCCCGGCTGATTGGTTCTCCTGCGATATATTTTTCCAATAATTCATCGTTATTTTCGATGACCGCATCCCATGCTTCTATGTCGGTATTTTCATCCAGGACTATTTCCGGGGACAGCGACACCGTCTGCTTGATGATAATATCGGCGGAGAGCTTATCCCGAACAGACTGATACACACCCTGCAAATCAACGCCAGCCTGGTCGATTTTGTTGATAAAGATAACGGTGGGAATGTTCATTTTCCGCAGGGCATAGAACAGAATACGGGTCTGGGCCTGCACACCATCTTTAGCGGAGATCACCAAGATAGCCCCATCTAAAACGGCCAAAGAGCGGTACACCTCCGCCAAAAAATCCATGTGGCCGGGCGTATCCACTATGTTGACTTTACATCTGCGCCACAGGAAGGAAGTGACTGCCGCTTGAATGGTAATCCCACGCTGCCGCTCCAACAGCATGGTGTCCGTCCTCGTTGTCCCTTTTTCGACGCTCCCCGGTTCTGAAATGGCTCCGCTGGCATACAGCAGGCTTTCAGTCAGTGTCGTCTTGCCGGCGTCTACATGGGCAAGAATCCCGATATTGATTATATTCATGTCTATCCTCCATACAAGGCCCAAATGGGCGCAAAAATCCCCAGCGGCTAATACTTTTACCGCTGGGGATCATGACTTCGGACACACAAAAACACACACGGCTTACATAAGCTGCTGTCCGTCACGATATTTGCTTAAAAGGCAAAAGTATTCTTAAATTGGGTACAAAAACCAAGCCCCTGCAAGGGGCAAGCATTTTTGCGCCCATTATCAAATTTTATTTAAGAATACCTTGCCGCATATTTGGTAGACTCCTCAAATCAGGATAATAACAGTATATCATAGTGCGCTCTAAAAAACAAGAAATTATTTTACCCGATTCCCCAAATAAAACTGGAGGGCATTCACTGGAACACCCTCCATTTTTGGTGATTATCGCACACCTACCCTTGTTTTTTGCCTTGCGGCCCGTTTCCGTTCCTTTTCAGCCTGCTCCTGCTGGTAAGCGGCCTCTAATATCCTGTCCGCCTGTTCCGGGCCAATGGCTCGCCTGACCCGCTCGTAGTCCCTGACCTTTCCCTTTAGACTGTCTCTCTCGGCGCAGACCTCGTAAATCCTTTCTGACAAAGAACTGTTTTTGCTGACCTCCCGGCCATAGTCCGCTTGTAGCCGCTCAAATTTGGATTTGAGGTCGAGATAGGCCCGGTAGACCGAGCGCAGCACCTTGACGATCTTTGCCCATAAAGGCTTGGCCTTTTTCTCCCGGTAGGCCCTGGCCGATTCCAGCGGCCCCGGCTCTGGTAAGACTTCCTCCGGGTCTGCCGAAAACTCCGCCGCCAACCGCTCCATGTTCTTTACTGCCGGGGCCAATTCCTTCAACCGCTGTTCCTGTCCCGCCACCTCTTTTTGCTTCTTGGCCTTTACCTTATCCAGTTGGGCAATCTCCTTGGCCCTCTGCTCCTTTTTGTAGTCCAGCACAGACAAGTGCTGGTCGTGGGTGCCCTTGTCCTCCCACTCTATCCCGTGACGCTCCATCACGGCGGCAAGCTGCTCCTTTTCAGAGCGTACCCACTGGCTCCACTCTGTGTCCCCTCTGGTGCCTCCCTTGAAACCCTGGGCCGCTAGCGCCTGTTTGAGTGATACCCTGGTATCCAGGCCCCGCTTGCTGCCGGTGGTGAACGGTACAAAGTCGATGTGCAGATGGGGCGTGGCCTCGTCCATGTGGAGATGAGCCGAGAACACCCGAAGCTGGGGGTTGCGCTCTTGAAAGCCCCTCATATACTCGTCCAGCACCGTCGCCGCAAGCTGGCCGTCCTCGCTGTCGGCGCACATGTCGTCCTTATTGCCCACTTGCAGAATGATTTCATGGAACGGCTTCTCCTGCTTGCTGGAACGTATCTTCTCATAGTAGTTCTCAATCCTGCGGTCTGCCCTGGTCTGCTTGTCGTTGTACCGCTTGAGGGCCTCGTCAAACATCTCACGAAAAACTGCCTTGATATTTTCCTGGCAGTAGGTTATATTCAAATGGGAGCGTTCCGGGTCGGTGTTCTTGGCGTTGAACTTCCTGCTGTTGTGGCTTACCGAACCTTGCCCCACCATTGCGCTGATCGTTCTTTTCAAATCAACACTCCTTTCGCCGCGCCAGCGGCGGCCTTTGTTACTTTCTGCGAAAGTAACGCAAAAGCACTTTTGACACTTCGTATCAAAAGTGCCTTTGCGCCCTACGGGGTGGAATGGGGGCTTTGCCCCCGCCGTCTGCGGACGGCTCCCCCAGCAGGGCCGCCCTTTGAAAAGGGCACCCTGCACCCCGCCTAAACTTTGCCACTCGCCGTTGGGCAGGTGGGAAAGGCAGAGCCTTTCCCACCACCCGGCAAGTGTTCTCCGTGGGCCAAAAGTCAAGGGGTACGGGTTGTATTGCCTTGCGGCAATCTCCACCCGCAGGTATGCCCCCTTGACTTTTGACCCCGCTCCCCGTGACGGCCGTGACAACCGTGACGATGTTTCAGACACCGCCCCCGCTCTCAAAAAAGCCGTCACGGCCGTCACGGCTGTCACGGTCGTCACGCCTGGGGCGATTCCAGCGTCAGGCTGATATTTCTCCCGGCGTGGCTCCTGCTGTTCTCATAGCGGATGTGGTAGTCTGTCAGCAACTTCCCGGCCCGGACATTCAGCCGCATCGCCAAGGCGTTGGGCTTCATGTCGGTCTGGAGCGCCGCCGCCAACTCCGTGGCAGTACCGCCCCAGGACGGTTTCTCCACCGTCACAAGGGCGGCTATGGCCTCCAGCACCGGGTCGGGCGGCTCTGTCCATGTCTCTGCTTCTGTCCGTTCCAGCGTCCATGTCAGCCGTTCCCTGTCCTTGGTGAGATAAAACCGTTGGTCCTGCTGGTCACGCCCAGCCACGTCCAGAATGGCGCTACCGTCTGTCCGCTTCTCCTTTTGAAGAAGAAAGGCTCCGTCTGCCGCCCCCAGCAGGCCGTTGGTGCCGGAAATCATATCGAACTTATCATCGGCCTGTTGTTTGCGGGTATGATGTACCAGCAGGAGGCAGACGCCGCAATCATCGGCAAGGCGTTTCAGCTTTCCCACTACCTCGTAATCGTTGGCGTAGCTGTACTTATCCCCGCCAGCCTCCCGTATCTTCTGGAGGGTGTCAATGATAATCAGCTTGGTGTCCGGGTGTTCCCGGACGAACTTCTTTAGCTGTTCTTCCAGGCCAACGCCAAGCTGCTTTGCGTAGACCGCAAAGAGCAGATTGTCGGTGCCCTCTGTGCCGAACATCCGGTATAGCCGCCCCTGCAAGCGGCGGTGGTCGTCCTCCAACGCCAGATAGAGGACAGTCCCCTTGTGGACAGGGTAGCCCCACAGGGGGAGGCCCATGCTGACATGGTAGGCAAGCTGGGCCATCAGGAACGACTTGCCCACCTTGGGCGCTCCCGCAAAGAGGTACGTCCCCGGATAGAGCAGACCGTCAATAATAGGCGGTCTGCTCAGATACACATTCTGGTAAAGGTCATTCATGGAAACCGTATGGAGGTAGGCCGGGTCGCTCATGCGCCGCATATCCCGGAGCATTTCTTCCAAACTTTCCTCTTGGGGGTTGTTTTCAGCCGTTTCCTCTGCTATACTTTGGGTAGTTGTTTTGGAAATGGGCTGTTCCTCGTCTGCGCCAACAGACGGAACCGGGACAGTCCTTTTCGTCTCTCTGGAATCCATCAATCAATCCTCCTTCATGCCGCCCAGCGTCACCGAGATAAGGTCAATGGTGGCGAGAAGTTCATCCCCCACGCCGCCCCTGGCCTCAATGCGCCGCAGTTCCTTCAGAACGGCGGCGAGTTGGTCACGCAGGGCCTTGTAGACCCTGGGATTGCCCTGCACCACCACGGCCCGGTCTAAGAGCCGCCGGGTGATGTAGTCCTGCTTGGTCAGCCCGGAGAGGCGGACGGCAATCTCAATCTGTTCGTTCTCCTCCGGGGACACCCGGAACGCTATGGTCTTGTTCCTCCATCGGTTGTGGTTGTCAAGATTTTTCGCAGACATGATTTAAGCCCCCTTTCGCTCCATGTCCAGCTTGTCCGCCATCTCCGCCTGCCGGGTGGGGAACAGGTGAGCGTAGCGGTAGGTGATGTCGATACTTTCGTGTCCCACCCGGTCAGCGATTGCCAGGGCCGTAAAGCCCATGTCAATCAACAGGGAAATGTGGCTGTGCCGGAGGTCATGAATCCTGATTCGTTTGACCCCCGCCGCTTTCGCTCCCCTGTCCATCTCCCGGTGAAGATAGGATTTCGTCACCGGGAAAATACGGTCTGTCGGCTCTGCGGCATACAGGCTCTTGATGTAGTCCTCCATTTCTTCACAGAGGAAAGCGGGCATTTGAATGACCCTGTTGCTCTTGGCAGTCTTGGGGTCGGTGACTACATCCTGGCCCTTGATACGCTGATAGGATTTTGAGATGGAAACCGTCTGCTTTCCAAAGTCAAAGTCCCCAGGGGTGAGGGCCAGCAATTCCCCCTCCCGGATACCGCACCAGTAGAGCATTTCAAAGGCGTAGTAGGAGAGGGGCTTGTCCATCATAGCGTCAGCGAATTTCAGATACTCCGCTTTCGTCCAGAACAGCATTTCCCGACCCTTGGCCTTGCCCATATTGCCTACCTGGGCGGCGGGGTTGGCTTTCAGATTGTAGTGCCTGACAGCATGGTTGAAAACGGCGCTCAACTGATTGTGGAGCGTTTTCAAGTAGACAGGCGAGTAGGGCTTGCCGTTCTTGTCCCGGTAGTTGAGCATTTCGCTTTGCCATGCCATGACCTCTTTCGAGCCAATCTCGCTCATTTTCCGCTTGCCGAAATAAGGCACCAGCTTCTTGTAGAGGATATGCTCTTTCGTCCCCCAGGTGTTCTCCTTGATACGGCCTTTCACGTCCGCAGCGTAGAGGGCCACGAAACTCTCAAAGGTCATGTCCAGGTCGGCGGTCTGCTGTTGCAGGAACGTCCGTTCCCACTCCAGCGCCTCCCGCTTGGTCTTGAAACCCCGTTTCATCTTCTTTTCCTTTTTCCCTGTCCAGTTCTCAAAGTAAAAGGACGCATACCATGTGCCTTTGGCCTTGTCTTTGTATGCTGGCATTTTGTTCCCTCCTTACTGATTTTCCCGCAGTCCATAGAACTTTTCCTCGAAGTAGTTCCTGCTCACCCGCCCGGGGATGGTGAGGAAACCCTTCTGCTTCAGTTCCTCGTTCATCTCCCGCACCAGCTTGTAGGCGTAGGGCTTGGATATACCCAGCACCCCGGCCACTTCCTCGGCCCGTACAAACAGTTCCTTGCTCATGCTTTCACCTCCTTGCTTCTGGTTCGCAAAATTGTTAATGCCCACGCTCTTATTATACATTCGCATAGTTGTTAATGTCAAGAGCTTATTTCGCAATTTTGTTAATTTTTCTCTTGCATATTTCGCTTATTTGCGCTATACTATGTTCAAAGGCGGTGTAACATATGACAATAGGGGATAAAATCAAGAAAATCCGCACATTTCGGGGTATGACACAAAAGGAATTAGGCTTGGCTATCGGCTTTGAGGAAAAGGGAGCGGATAACCGTATCGCCCAGTATGAGACAAACTACCGTGTTCCGAAAAGGGAACTACTGGACAAGATTGCCCAAGCGTTGCGTGTAGACCGACAGAATTTCTATACCATTCAACCTGGCTGCGCCGAGGACTTCATGCGGACATTCTTCTGGCTGGACGAGGACAGCCCCGGCTCCATCCGCTTGTTTCAGCTTGTCCGCAATCCCGGCAAGACGGGGGCCTCCGATGATACCGCCGTCCGATACAACGACACGGACGACTGGCCCGCTCAACCTCCTGTGGGCATTTATTTCAACTATGGGCTGGTAGATGAGTTCATGCGGGAGTGGCTTTTGCGCCAGCAGGAGCTTCACGCCGGGGAGATCACCAGGGACGAATACTTTGAATGGAAACTCAACTGGCCATGTACCTGTGACGACAGCAAAAGGTTTGACTACTATGTTCCCTGGAAAAAAGAAAAATAGGACAAGCGAAGCCGCCCTGCTGAATTTGTCGTTCAGCAGGGCGGCTTGCTTGCCCTTTGCAATCATTCTCTTGTGTGGCCGGGTTGAAACGAATAGTATCAATCCAGTATCACAAGGCAAAGTGACAGGTCAAAAACCCTGTATTCATGCGGGTTTGAGCCGTTTTAACGGTCACTCCCACTCGATGGTCCCGCTGGGCTTGGGCGTCAAATCGTAGAGGACCCGGTTCACGCCGGGGACCTCACGGGTGATGCGGTCCGTGATTTTCTGCAGCAGGGCGAAGGGCACGTCCTCCACGGTGGCGGTCATGGCGTCCACGGTGTTCACCGCCCGGAGGATGACGGGCCAGTCGAAGGTGCGCTTGCCCTCCCGGACGCCCACGGACTTGAAGTCGGGCACCACGGTGAAATACTGCCACACCTTGCCCTCCAGGCCATTGGCGGCGAACTCCTCCCGCAGGATGGCGTCGGACTCCCGGACGGCCTCCAGCCGGTCCCGGGTGATGGCCCCCAGGCAGCGGACCCCCAGGCCGGGGCCGGGGAATGGCTGGCGGTAGACCATGGAGTCGGGCAGGCCCAGGGCCTTGCCGCAGGCCCGGACCTCGTCCTTGAAGAGCATCTTCAGCGGCTCCACCAGCTGGAAGCCCAGGTCTTCGGGCAGGCCGCCCACGTTGTGGTGGCTCTTGACGGCCTTCACGGTCTTGGTGCCGGACTCGATGATGTCGGGATAGATGGTCCCCTGGGCCAGGAAGTCGATGCCCTCCAGCTTGCGGGCCTCCTCCTCAAAGACGCGGATGAACTCCTCGCCGATGATTTTCCGCTTCCGCTCCGGCTCGGCCACCCCCGCCAGCTTGTCCAGGAAGCGGTCCACCGCGTCCACGTAGATGAGGTTGGCGTCCATCTCCCCCTGGAAGACCCGGACCACCTCCTCCGGCTCCCCCTTGCGCAGGAGGCCGTGGTTCACGTGTACGCAGGTCAGCTGCTTGCCGATGGCCTTGATGAGCAGGGCGGCCACCACGGAGGAGTCCACGCCGCCGGACAGGGCCAGCAGGACCTTCCGATCCCCCACCTGCTGCCGCACCAGCTCCACCTGGTCAGCGATGAAGTTGTCCATATTCCAGTTGGCCTGGGCACCGCAGACACCAAAGACAAAGTTGGACAGGGCGGTTTTCCGCTCGGCCTCACCGGCGGGCCAAGGGGCGTCGCCCTTGTGGTCGGCCAGGAGCACGGGGACCTCGTAATTGTAAATATCCTTGGCCACGTCGATCTCCACGCCGTCCACCACCCGGTTGGGGCCGCCGTTGAGGATAATGCCCTTCACGTTGGGCAGCGCCTTCAGCTCTTCCAGGGTGATGTCGTGGGGGTGTATCTCGCTGTACACCCCCAGCGCCCGAATTTCCCGGGCCAAGCGGGGATTCTCTTCGCTCCCCAGGTCCAAAATCACAATCATATCCTGCTTCATATGTATACCTCCATTTTTATGGGTTCCAATGGGTTGGATAGGCAAGCCCGCCTGGGAGCCGCGTGGTCCTGTCCCCCCTGGCGCTGTTCACCTGTCCCTGGGTGAGAAACAGCGCGCCGGAGAGGTCCGCGCCGCGGACCACGGCATCCCGCAGGTCGGCCCCCAGCAGACTAGTGCCCCGCAGGCGGCAGCCGGTCAAATCAGCGGCTATCAAAAGCGTAAAGGAATAATCCATTTCAGATAAGTCCTGTTTTTGAAGCTGTTTCCCCATCAAATCGCCGCGATTTGGCCGCCCCTTGACACAGACTCGGGGGATGATTTTCTTCAAAATCCCGTTGGCGCGGTCCTGATAATCGTCCAGACCGTCTGGGTCCGGCTGTTCCGCCAGGAGGGCGGCCACCTGCGGCCACAAGTCTCGCGCCGCCTCCAGCTCCGCCGCCTGGTTCAAATACCAGAGGATTTGGTGGAGCCGAAAGAGAACGTGGAAGTCCTCCCCCGTCTCTGCCGCCCGCTGCCCCGCTCCGAAGCAGTCGTAAGCCAGACAGCCTCTCAAGCCCCTGCGCGCCAGCTCCCCGTGGATGTCGCAGTGGAAATCGGCCGTCAGATGCGCGCAGGCCCGTCCCGCGGGCTTGTCCGCCGGAAAGCCGTCGCATTTCGAGAAGCAGAGTTCCGTACAGCACAGCCCCCGGCAGCGGGAGCAGTCGGCCGTCAATATTTGCTCCCTCATCGGCCCTGTCCCTCAATAAAAGGAATCACTTCCTCTTCCGGCATGGGCTTGGCGTAGTAATAGCCCTGGATGTACTGCACACCGGCCTCGGAAATCACCTTTTGTTCCTCCGCGGTCTCAACGCCCTCGGCCACGACCACCAAATCATTGATCCGCGCCATTTCGACGATGGATTTCAAAAGCGCGTGCTGCTTGGGATTGGTCAATATCTGCTGGGTCAGGGACCGGTCTATTTTGATGATGTCCACCGGCAGATTGGACAGGTAGTTCAGGCTGCTGTATCCGACGCCGAAATCGTCCAGCGCGATATGGATGCCGGTCCGGCGCAGTTTTTCCAGAGTTACTACGGCGTGGTCCATGGATTGGATCAGCACGCTCTCCGTGATTTCCAGCGTGATTTGCTCCGGTGGCACACCGCTGGCCTCGATCATGCGCAGCAGGTGGTCCGCGCTGTTATCGATCAGCAGTTGCTGCACGGAGAGGTTGATGCTCATGCGGCGGAGCCCCAGGGTCTGGCCGCGGGTATGCATGAAGGAACACGCCCGCTCCAAGACGTAGTCCCCCAGCTGTTCCACCATGCCGTCGCGCTCGGCCAGCGCGATGACCTGGCCGGCGGAGAAATAGCCGCCTCTGCCGTCCGGCAGGCGCACCAGCGCCTCCGTCACCTCATACCGCCCGGTCTCCAGCCGCGCCATGGGCTGATACCAGACCTGAAGGGTATTCTCCTGGATGGCAGATTTGATTCGGTGCAGAATATCGGCCTCGGTCCGAAGCAGCGTGTCCAGCGCGTCGTCATAGATCACCGTCTGGCGCTCCGACTCCTTGGCGAAACGGAGCGCGGACTGTATCCGATCCAGCAGCACCACCGGGGTATCACCGTGGGCAGGGTACTGGCAGGCCGCGATGCGCACCGTCAGCTGGAACGAGGCGTTTCCGGCGGAAACGGGCCGGGTGAGGATGTGGTGTAGGCCCTCTGTGAAGGACTCCATGGTCTCGTCGGACAGGGAGAGTCCCAAAAACACGTCGCCGTTGATGCGGTACAGATAGGACCCGAAGGGCCGCGACAGCCGGTGCAGCACCTCCCGCAGGATCTCATCCCCCACATCGGCACTGAAAAGTTCATTATACTGGCTGAAACCGCAGATGTCCACACAAAAGAGGCTGAACTTCCGCTTTTTATCGTAGGAAATCAGCATATTGGTATCGCGTATATACTTGGGGCGGTTCCCCACGTTGAACACTGGGTCGAAGTAGGCCAGCTGTTCCACCTGCTTGCGGTACCGGTTAAAGGTTTTGGACAGCTCCATCATCTCAAAATCGGTGTACTCGTCAAACACCACATCGCTGTGGCCCTCGATGAGCTCCTGGCACTTCTCTGTCAGCGCCCGCGCCGGGGACTCCCCGGACAGGCGGGCGTAGTAGGCGTGGACCAGCGCGGTAAGGGCCTCCTCCGCCCCGCCGTTCCCCGGCTGGCAGAGAGCGTAGTGGTACCGCGCCATCAGGAAGCTCTTTTCGCCATTCACCTTGACCTTCAGCAGCAGTTCCAGGGACAGCCCCCTGGCAAAGTCCGCCTGCTGCACGTCGTCCATCTCTTCCCGGACCGCAACGGCAAAATTTCCGGCCCCCACGCGCCCCGCCAGGAACGGGCTGTGGATATACGCCTCCAGACTGCCCGGAATGCTTCGCAGGAAGGCGGACTCCTGGGTCGGCCCCATCATCTGGGACGCCTGGTTATAGCCCTCAAACGAGAAGTAAAACAGCACGATGGGGGCGGTATCGTCGGAAAACCAGCGGTCTAGTGCCGCCAGAAACCCCTTTTGATTGTACAGGCCCGTCTGCTGGTCGGTCTCCCCCATCCATTTCAGGGTGCGTTCACGCTTCGACAGCCGACACAGCAGATAGAGCAGCCCTTCCAGAAGGACCCCGGTCACGACGCCCAAAAGCACAAGCCCGGTCTCCTGCGAGAGGGTGAGCCAGCCGTGGGTGGGCTGAATACTCAGGTTCCACTGCGTGGGCAGATAAAAGGTGGTTTTCTCCGCCTGAGAGAAGTCTACGCCGGCGCCGGAGCTGGCAATGACCTCTTTCCCTCCGTTTTGGGGCTCCACCCGCCAAAGCTCGTAATCGTACCCCCGGGCTGACAGCTCCTCCAGGCCCAGCTGTTCCAGGACGTAACGCCCATCCAGGGCCACGACTACCTCGCCCAGGTAGGCGTTGTCCTGCACCACCGGCTGGAGGAAGAGGAAGACCTCCTCCTGCCCCGCGGCGGAGTTCATGACCACGGGGCCCTCCACCACCAGCTCTTTCACCACTTTCGCCATGGTATAGATGTACGTAAAATCCTTCAGGTCTCGCCCCACTTGCCCGCCGAATTCGTCCTTCGGCAGGGCGCTGGCCATGGTGTCGCCGTCAATCAGGCAGACATAGCGGACCTCTTCCCGGTCCAGGAGCGGCTTTGCCGCCGCCTCGAACCACGTCGTGCCCTCCCTGCTCAGGCCCATAATGCGGGCCGTCTGCGCCAGGGCGTCCGCCTCGTTCATGGACCCGCGCAGCTGCAGCATGATTTTCTCATTATAATAGTACAGGATATTCTCCGCTTCCCGCTGGAGCACCTCTGTCATGGTGCGGCGCAGCGTCAGGGGAAATGCCACGGCCATGGCAATACACAGCACCGCAGCGGCGCAGAAGAGAACCCGCCGTCTCTTGCGAATTTTCATATGCCCCTCAATTCTGGTGGATTTTGTAGTAGCCTTTGCCATTTTGCTTGACGTAGTAGAGCGCCTCGTCCGCGTCGGCAATCATCTGCTGCAAATCAGCGCCCGGATGATAGATCGACACGCCGATGCTGCACCGAATCGGGATACGCTGGCCCCCGGAGCCGATTTCCGACTGCAGCCGAAGCACCAGCTCGTCCAGGACACTGCACAGCTCCCCCTCGTCATCCAAACCGGTCAGCAGGAGGATGAATTCATCGCCGCCGTAGCGGCCCACGACGCCGTCATACTTCTTTTCGTATTCCCGCAGGATATAGCCCACGCTTTTTAGTGCAATGTCTCCCCCGCTGTGTCCGCAGGTGTCGTTGATGTATTTCAGATTATCCATATCGATAAAGCACAGCGCCTTGAGCATCTGCTCCTCCGCCTTTTGCAGCTGTGCGGCGGCCTGATTCAGGAATACCGACCGCGTAACCACACCGGTCAGGCCGTCCGTCAGTCCGTCGCTGGTCAGGCGGAGGATCTCCCGGAAGTCCACGTCGTCAGGGCGCTCATCCTGGTAGATTTTCTTCTCCAGCTCCTCCACCGAGTGCACCAGTGCGTCCACCACCTTCATTTGGGACGCGATGTACCTGCGCAAAATCGCCAGCAAGCCCAGGCACAGAAGAACCGTCATTCCCGCCACCAGAAGCAGGGTGGGGATGACCTCCGAAAAGGCCGTCCAGAAATCAACGGTGCACAGAATATCCCAATTCGTATTCTCCACCCGCTGGTAGACTGTGTAGGACAGGACCCCGTCCTGGAGGCTCCAATAAGCGCCGGGCGCCGCGGCCAACAGCCGCTCCTCCAGTTGATCCGCCGTGATGCCGAAGAGCGTAGCATCCCGCAGCCCTACCATCAGGTCGTCCCCATAGGGCAGGCCGACGGTGGAGGACATGATCTGCCCCCGGGTCCCAATCAAAATCGCCTCCGCGCCCTGGGCGCTGACCGACTGCTTCAATATCTCCACGATCTCGTCGAAATAGATGGCGCTGAACAGGCAGCCCGTGATATTCCCCTGCCCGTCCACCAGCGGCACCGCCACCGTGTAGTTCAGCGTCACGCCGTCGGCCCCGGCGGCAAAGCTGTCCGTGACCTGGCGCTGCCCGGTGGAGAACAGCCGCTGCATATAGTCCCGGCTGGCCAGGCTGGCCGGCTCGGAACCGTCGGAGTAGACCGTGATGTCAGCGTCCACATAGCAAATCATCAGATAGCCAAAATAAGGGCTCAACTGGTCCAGCTTTTTCACTTTATCAATGGGGGGAAGGGCGGGGTCATAGAACTCCGGGAGGCTGGCCAGGGACTCCAGCAGGTCGATCGTGCCATCCACCCTCTGGGCGATTTGGGCGTGGCCCGCGGTCAGGGAGGCCCTGGCCTCCGATTCCATCCGTCTGACCGCGAGTATCGCGCCGCCCACGAATACGATCACCAGCATCAGCAGACAGAATATGGCGCTGAATTTCAAGATGGGCGAAAAGGAGATTTCCCAACTGCTCCCTTTCTTTTTTTCTTTTTTTCCCATCAAATCATGACCCCCATATACTCAAAGTTCGATTTATACCGATTCATACTGAGCCATTATACCACAAGTCGCTGGCAATGGAAAGCCGCAGAATCAGATAACACGACCGAATATAGAAAAGCCGCAGCTCTTGAAAATCCAAGAGCTGCGGCCTCCGACCGCTCATTCCCATTCGATGGTTGCGGGCGGCTTACTCGTCACGTCATAGACGATGCGGTTGATGCCCGCCACCTCGTTGACGATGCGGGTGCTGATCTTGTCCAGCACGTCGTAGGGTATCCTCGCCCAGTCGGCCGTCATGAAGTCGCTGGTGGTCACGGCCCGAAGGGCCAGAGTGTAGTCATAGGTGCGCCCATCGCCCATGACGCCCACGGAGCGGGTGTTGGTGAGGACGGCGAAATACTGGTTGATGCTCCCGCCCAGCCCAGCGGCGGCAATCTCCTCCCGGTAGATGGCGTCGGCCTCCCGGAGGGTGTCCAGCTTGTCCTTGGTCAGGTCCCCAATGACCCGGATGGCGAGGCCTGGCCCCGGGAAGGGCTGGCGCATGACCAGGTATTCCGGCAGGCCCAGCTCCCGGCCCAGCTGGCGGACCTCATCCTTGAAAAGGAGCCGCAGGGGCTCGATGATCTCCTTGAAGTCCACATAGTCGGGCAGGCCGCCCACGTTGTGGTGGGATTTGATGACAGCGGCGTCCCCCGCCCCGGATTCGATCACATCCGGGTAGATGGTCCCCTGGGCAAGGAAATCCACTTTACCAATTTTCTTGGCTTCTTCCTCAAAGACCCGGATGAACTCCTCGCCGATGATCTTCCGCTTCCGCTCCGGCTCGGCTTCCCCGGCCAGCTTCAGCAGGAACCGGGTCTCGGCGTCCACCCGGACGAAGTTCATGGCCCACTTGCCGAAGGCCGCCTCCACCTCGTCCCCCTCATTCTTTCGCATGAGGCCGTGGTCCACGAACACGCAGGTGAGCTGCTTGCCGATGGCCTCGGCCAGCAGGGCCGCGCAGACGGAGGAGTCCACGCCCCCGGAGAGGGCCAGCAGGACTTTTCCGTCTCCCACCTGCTCCCGGATGGCGGCGATGGCGGTCTTCATATAGTCCTCCATGGTCCAGTCGCCCTTGGCGCCGCAGACCTCGTAGAGGAAGTTGCGAATCATGTCCACCCCGTGCTGGGTGTGGTTGACCTCGGGGTGGTACTGGACCCCGTAGAAGCCCCGGCTCTCGTCGGCAATGGCCACGTTGGGGCAGGCGGCGGAATGGGCGACAAGGGAAAACCCTTGCGGAACTTTCGCCATATAGTCCCCGTGGGACATCCAGGAGATGCCCTGTTCGGGCAGGCCGCGGAAGAGCTTGCAGGCCGTGTCGTAGAAGGTCTCGGTCTTGCCGTATTCCCGGGCCGAGTCCTCCTGGGCGGCGGTGACCTGTCCCCCCAGGGTGTGGGCCATCAGCTGGCAGCCGTAGCAGATCCCCAGCACAGGGATCCCCAGTGCAAAGATGGCCGGGTCCACGTGGGGGGCCGAGTCCTCATAGACGCTGTTGGGCCCGCCGGTGAAGATGAAGCCAATGGGGTCCATGGCTTTCAGCTCACTTAGCGGGGTGGTGTAGGGCTTGACCTCGCAGTAGACCCCGCACTCCCGGACCCGCCGGGCGATGAGTTGGTTATACTGGCCGCCAAAGTCCAGAACGATGACTATCTGATGGTTCATATCGTTGATTCCTCTCATTGGGGTGTCTGCCAGAGAAAATCGTCCAGCTCGCCGTTTTCATAGTAGACGGCGTTCTCCCGCTTCTCCATGCCGCGGACGGGGAGAAAAATGTCCAGCTTCACGGCCCGGTGGCCGCAGTTGGGGCAGCGGTAGGCCAGAATACCGCAGGCGTACCGCCCGTTGGGGATGTCTGCTTTCTTCGCCACCGGGACCAGATTGGCTTTGTAGTATTCCGCCTCCCGGTGGTCCACATAGTGGCCCACCGTCATGGGCAGCATGTAAAGCTGCTTGCGGATGACCTCCATTTCCGCGGTACACTGGCTGCACCAGTCGTCGTGGAAAACCTCCCGCATCTTCCGAAAAAGCCCCATCTCACGCCCTCCGAAGCCCGGCGGCGGTCTCCAGGACCTCCACCATCACGTCGGCCTTGGAAATTGCGGTGAGGACGTTGTCGCTCTCCATCCGCCAGCGCCGGTTGGAGGTGAAGGTGCTGACCCGGACCTTGACGCCGTCCACCAGGAAGGCGAAGCTCACACGGCTGGTGCCGTTCATAAAGCCGGGACCTCCCGCGCCGTCCTCCACCCATGCCCTGGTGATATGGCTGGCGGGCAGGATGAAGGTCTTGCCCGGATTCCAACGGAACATCAGGGCGATCTGGCCGTAGACCAGGTCCACGCAGACCACGCAACCATCGCTGTGGAAGGTGTGGTTCCGCACGAACCCCTTGTCCTCCAGTTCCTCCAGCCGCCTGCGCTCGCCCTTGTCGTAAATCATGCTGCCGAAGATGCTCCACCACAGGATCACCAGGAGCATCAGGGCCGTGAGGACGATAGCGCCCACGCTAGAGTCGTCGATCAGCCGAATCACCAGCGCGCCGCCCAGTATCAAAAGGACGATGGGAAGCAGGATATAGGCCAGCAAATAGGGCACGTTGACTTTTTTCAGCCGCTGTGGTTCTTCCATTTTGGTTTCCTCTCCCTCCATTATTCCCAGGTGTTCTGCTGTTCCCGCATCTTTTTCGGCAGGAAGAAGTAGGGGAAGATGCCCAGCTTGGCCCCCAGGGCGTGGAGCAGCGGGAAGGCCGCAATCGCCGTGATGACCTGCACCATCGACACGGGGCCGGAGATGTAGCTCTCCAGGCTGAGCGCGCCGCCGTTGCCCATCATGTCGATGTAGAAGTCGCTGCGGGTCAGCGGATAGGTGCTCTGTATCTGGGCCAGGAAGGTCTTGTCCTCATAGAGGGGCTCCTGGACCACCCGGCCCACCGGCAGGGTCTTGTCCGCGATATAAAATTCCCCCTCGTACTGGATGCCGTCGTTGTTGATGCGCGCGGCCACCCGCTCCCCGGAGGGCAGGGTCAGCAGGTCATAGAAGCTCTGCTTATAATAACCGCCGCCCACGTTTCGGTATTCGATTCCCGGGGAAATCACCGTAAAGGTATCGTGGCTCATCAAATCGCTGATGCTCTGGGCGCGGAAGACATCCTCCCCCGCCGGGCCGCCAATCTCGCCCGGTGCGACGGTGTGGGCGGCCACGTAGCTGTCGTAGGACAGTGAGGCCACCATACCCGCCAGCTTCCCGGTGCCCATGGCGAGCAAAAAGGCCAGTCCCATGCAAATCAGAACGTCGATCCTCACGCGGCGGTAGCGCATGTCTCTCTCTCCTTAAATCGTAGTGATGTCGATGGGGCGGAGCTGGTCGCTCCTCCCCTGCTCCCGCACCGTCAGAATAGCGTGAGCGGTGTCGATGGCGGTAACGCAGGCCACAGAGTGCTCCACGGCGGCCCGGCGGATCTTGAAGCCGTCGGTGTCGTGCTTGCGGCCCCGGGTGGGGGTGTTGATGACCAGGTCCACCGACCCGGAGGACAGCAGATCCAGGATGTTGGGGTGGGCCTCGGAGACCCGGTTGACCCGCTTGCAGGCCACGCCCGCCGCCTCCAGGGCGGCTGCGGTACCGGAGGTAGCCAAAATCTCGATGCCCATGTCCTCCAGGCCCCTGGCGATGCCCACCAGCTCTCCCTTGTCCTCATCCCGCACGGTGACGATGACCCGGCCGCCCCGCTTGGGCACCTTCATGCTGGCCCCCTTGAAGGCCTTCAGCAATGCCTGGGGGAAGGACTCGGCCAGACCCAGGCACTCGCCAGTGGACTTCATCTCGGGGCCCAGGCCGGTGTCCACGTCGGTGAGCTTCTCGAAGGAGAACACCGGCATCTTCACCGCGTAATACTTGGCCTCGGGGTAGACCCCGGTGCCATAACCCAGGTCCCGGAGCTTCTGGCCCAGCATGACCTTGGTCGCCAGGTCGATGATGGGCACGCCGGTGACCTTGGAGATATAGGGGATGGTGCGGCTGGACCGGGGGTTGACCTCGATGACGTAGACCCCGTCGTTGTAGAGGATGAACTGGATGTTGATGAGGCCGATGACCCCCAGGGCCTTGGCCAGGTCGTAGGTGTACTTTTCGATGGTCTTTTTGTGCTTTTCCTCAATGTGCAGGGACGGATAGACCGAGATGGAGTCGCCGGAGTGGACGCCCGCCCGCTCCACGTGTTCCATGATGCCGGGAATCAGGATGTCCTCGCCGTCAAAGACGCCGTCCACCTCCACCTCCCGGCCCATGAGGTACTTGTCCACCAGGATGGGGTGCTCCTGGACCGTCTGGTTGATGATGCGCATGAAGTCGGCGATGTTCTTGTCGTTGTAGGCGATCTCCATGCCCTGGCCCCCCAGCACGTAGGAAGGACGGACCAGCACGGGATAGCCCACCTCGTTGGCGGCGGCGATGGCCTCCTCAGTGGTGAACACGGTCCGGCCGGAAGCCCGGGGGATGCCGCAGTCGTTGAGGATGGCGTCGAACCGCTCCCGGTCCTCGGCGGCGTCCACACCGTCGGAGGAGGTGCCCAGGATGGGCACGCCCATATCGGTGAGGGCCTGGGCCAGCTTGATGGCGGTCTGGCCGCCGAACTGAACCACGGCGCCCCAGGGCTTCTCCAACTCCACCACGTTCTGCACGTCCTCGGGGGTCAGCGGCTCAAAGTAGAGCTTGTCGGCCACGTCGAAGTCGGTGGAGACGGTCTCGGGGTTGTTGTTGATGATAATGGTCTCGTAGCCCAGGCGCTTGAAGGCCCAGACGGAGTGGACGGAGCAGTAGTCGAACTCGATGCCCTGGCCGATGCGGATGGGGCCGGAGCCCAGGACCAGCACCTTCTTCTTGGCCGGGGCCCCCTCCGGGCCCCGGTGGGGATCACCGGTGTGGGCGGCCAGGAAGGGGGCGTCGGGGATGCCGGGGGCCAGTTCGCCCACGGTGGGCAGGCTCACCGGCTCGGCGGCCTCATTCTCGGCGTCATAGGTGGAGTAGTAATAGGGGGTCTGGGCCTCGAACTCGGCGGCGCAGGTGTCCACCATCTTGAAGGCGGGCACGATGCCAAAGCTCTCCCGCAGGGCCTTGACCTCGGCGGTCTGCTTCCCGGCCAGGGCGGCGATCCAGGCATCGGAGAAGCCCATCTCCTTGGCGGCCCGGAGGATTTCCCGGTCCAGCTTCCCCTTTTCCAGGGTATTCTCCATGTCCACGATGTTCTGGAGCCGGTCCAGGAACCAGAGGTCGTACTTGGTGATGCCGTTGATTTTTTCCGGGGAGAAGCCCCGCCGCAGGGCTTCGGCCACCACGAACAGCCGCTGGTCATCGATGTTCACCAGCCGGTCCTCGATCTCCTCGGTGTAGCACTCGTCCAGCCCCGGCAGGCGGAGGGACTTGACAGGCAGCTCCAGGCCGCGGATGGCCTTCATCAGCGCCCCCTCGAAGGAGTTGCCAATTGCCATGACCTCGCCGGTGGCCTTCATCTGGGTGCCCAGGGTCCGGCTGGCGGTGGTGAACTTGTCGAAGGGCAGGCGGGGTATCTTCAGCACACAGTAGTCCACCGTGGGCTCGAAGCAGGCGGTGGTCTTCCCCGTCACCGCGTTGGGGATCTCGTCCAGGGTGTAGCCCAGGGCCACCTTGGCGGCCACCTTGGCGATGGGGTAGCCCGTGGCCTTGGAGGCCAGGGCGGAGGAGCGGCTGACGCGGGGGTTGACCTCGATGACAGCGTACTCGAAGGAGTCGGGGTTCAGGGCCAACTGCACATTGCAGCCGCCCTCGATTTCCAAGGCGGAGATGATCTCCAGGGCGGAAGAGCGAAGCATCTGATACTCCCGGTTCGCCAGGGTCTGGGTGGGGGCTACCACAATGGAGTCGCCGGTGTGGACGCCCACAGGGTCCACGTTCTCCATGGAACAGATGGTGATGACGTTGCCGATGCTGTCCCGCATGACCTCGAACTCGATTTCCTTCCAGCCGGAAATGCACCGCTCAATGAGGACTTGGCCCACCCGGGAGAGATGGATGCCTCGGTCGGCGATCTCCCGGAGGGAAGGCTCGTCATAGGCGATGCCGCCACCGGAGCCGCCCAGGGTGTAGGCGGGCCGGACGATGACGGGATAGCCGATGCTTCCAGCGAAGGCCACTGCGTCCTCCACGGACTCCACCACGTCGCTCACCACGCAGGGCTGCCCGATGGCCTCCATGGCGTCCTTGAAGCCCTGGCGGTCCTCCGCCTTGCGGATGGACTCCGGGCTGGTGCCCAGCAGGCGTACGCCGTACTTCTCCAGGATGCCCTGCTCGTGGAGGTTCATGGCCAGATTCAGGCCGGTCTGGCCCCCCAGGGTGGGCAGGATGGAGTCCGGCTTCTCCTTGGCGATGATCTGCTCCACCGAAGCCAGGTTCAGCGGCTCGATGTAGACGTGGTCGGCGATGTCCTTGTCGGTCATAATGGTGGCGGGGTTGGAGTTGACCAGGACCACCTCCACCCCCTCTTCCTTCAGGGCGCGGCAGGCCTGGGTGCCCGCGTAGTCGAACTCGGCGGCCTGGCCGATGACGATGGGGCCGGAGCCCAGGACCAGGACCTTTTGAATGGCAGGATTCTTGGGCATTATTCCGCGCCCCCTTTCATCATTTCCACAAAGCGGTTAAAGAGGTATTTGGTGTCCTTGGGGCCGGGGGCGGCCTCCGGGTGGAACTGGACGCTAAAGCACTTGGGCCGCTTGTAGCACAGGCCCTCCACGCTGCCCTCGTTCACGTTTACGTGGGAGATTTCGGCCACCGCCGGGTCCACGCTCTCCCGTGTGACCACGTAGCCGTGGTTCTGGCTGGTGATCTGGGTCCTGCCGGTGCGCTGGTCCCGGACGGGGTGGTTGGCCCCCCGGTGGCCGAAGCGCATTTTCCGGGTCTGGAACCCGGCCGCCAGGGCCAGGAGCTGGTGGCCCATGCACACGCCGAAGATGGGGATGTCGGACTCATACAGCTTTTTGATTTCGGTGATGATTGTCCCATTGTCGGCGGGGTCGCCCGGGCCGTTGGTCAGCAGAACGCCGTCGAAGCCCCCGGAGAGGATGGTCTCGGCGGGGGTGTGGGCGGGAAACACCGTCACCCGGCAGCCCCGGTTGGTCAGGCAGCCCAGCATGCTCCGCTTCACCCCGAAGTCCAGCACGGCCACGTTGGTTACGCGCCCGCAGTCCGCCTCCGGCTCGTAGACCGTGGGCTGGGCGCAGGTGACGGCCTCCACCGTCCCCTGGACCCGGTAGGCGTTGATTTTACTCAAACAGTCCTGGATACAAAAATCCTCCGCACAGGTGATCATACCGTTCATGGTACCCTGACTGCGGAGAATACGGGTAATGGCGCGTGTGTCCACGCCCTGGATGCCCGTGATCCCATGTTCTTTTAAGTATCCGTCCAAGGACCCCTCGCAGCGGAAATTACTGCCCCGGTCCGACAAATGCCGGACCACGAACGCCTCGGCCCAGGGGCGCCCGGATTCATTGTCCTCGCTGTTCACGCCGTAATTGCCGATGAGGGGATAGGACATCACAATGCCCTGCCCCGCGTAGGATGGGTCGGTCAAAATCTCCTGGTAGCCCACCATGGAGGTGTTGAAGACCATCTCGCAGACCCGGTCCGCCGTCGCGCCGATGCTCTCGCCGGTAAACACGCTGCCGTTCGCCAGGATCAGAGTGGCTTTCATCTGGTGCATCCCGCCTTTCTCCGCATTTTTATTGCTCCGCAATAAAAATGGCATGCGGCCGTCCCGGCCGCCGCCTCAAATCCGAGGCATTGCCCACGCAGTGGGCATATGCCGTAAAAAATAGCGAATTCGCTATTTTTTATCTGATAAATTCTATCCCAAAACTGGAGAACTGACAAGGCTCTTTTCCTGTTTTTTTCAAATCTGTGGATTTGGACAAAGAGAAAGGGGCCCGCCGCCGTTTTTTTCGGCGTGCGGGCCCCAGGAAACCGCTTATGCGTGGACCAGATACCAGGTGGTGTTGTACCGGCAGGCGTAATACTCCTCGCCTAACGCTTTGATTTCGTCGTAGTAGAGGTTGTTTTGGTAATACTGAATGACGGTGACATAGCCATCCGCCTTGTTCCCGTAAGCCAGATAGGGCTTGCCGGACTCCGTCATGATTTTGTACTCCTTGGGCTCCTCATAGGGTTTACCCTGGTTATTGAACACCCAGATCTCACCGGACTGGGTATCCTCGTATTGAACGGCATCACCGCCTAACATGGTTCGACCGATATTGTTGGATACGATGTTTCCCTTCAGGTCCAGCAGGGCACTATGAATCTTGGAGTACGCGCTGATGCCGGATTCTTTCAGCGAAAGCATCAAAAGCCCCAAATCCTCATCGACCCGAAAACTGTCTGCAAAAATAAACTTGTCTTTCCCGACCTCCATTATGCCGTTTACCTGATTGGTCCACTGCACACCGCTGTTGGTCGCCAAGCCATAGACCTCTTCGTTCGCAAAAAGGGCATAAGTTTTATCCACGCAGTAAGAACGGTATACCCCTGGAGCGATGATTTCGCCATTGAGTCCGCCCAAACCTACCTGATTTCCAATTTTCAGCAAAGCCAGATCCTTGCCCTGCAATTGAATCTCATCATAGACAGCCTCGGTAATCAGCCCCTGCTCCGTGGCCAGCGCGTACTTGTTCCCCTGCCCAACAGCGAACAGTTTATCACTGTACTCCATTCCACTTGTCTCAAAGGTATGGAGCAGTTTCCCGCTGTGGTCATACACATCTACCTGTTTAGGATTATGATGATAGGCAAAAATATAGGAATCGTTTATTTCATAAGACAAGTCAGACCCGGCGGGAATCATCCACGTTCCGTTGGAATCCAAGAGGCCCCGGTTAGCCTCAAAAAAGCCATATCCCACATACCGGAGCCCTCCCAAATCTTTGGCATCAAGATGTATTTCTTTTCCGCTGATTATCAGTCCATAAGTTCCATCTCTGCGGAAGGAAAAGACTCCGTCCGGGAAATGGTTGGAGGAAGTCGTTCCCGTAAGATCTGTATAGGTGGACACGGCCCGGCCCGTCAAGTCCAGCAGCTGTTTTTGATTATTCTCTAACGCAACAACCGCATAGCCGCCGCTAAAGTTATCCGCACTTTTATACTTGGCCGGAATCACCACCGTTCCGTTACCGTCCAAATATCCCCAGAGCTTCGTATCCAGGTCCTGGAACCGCAGGCGGCCATTGGACATCTTCCCAAATTCGCTTCCGGGAATAGCCGGGGCCGTCCGCTGGCTCATGGGGGTCAGGCTTAGGGACCTGCGCAGGTCCGGGTCGGCGCAGCGGGCGGCAATGGCGGCCACCTCGGCACGGGTGATGTAGGCGTAGGGCTGGAACATGCCGTACTCGTCGCTGCCGGTGAACACCCCGGCGTTATAGAGCTGGAAAATGGCCTCCGCGTTGGGCGTCCCCGCCGCCACGTCGGGCAGGGCAGTCACGCTGTTCTTGGCCGTCCACGCCGCATCGGGCAGAGCGGCGGCCATCATCCCCGCCATTTCGGCCCGGGTGGCGGAGCGGGTGTAGCTGTCAAAGTCGCCCTGAGCGAAGATGCTGTTTTTGACGCAGTAGTCCACTGCGCCCTGATACCACGGGCCGGCGGCGGCGGGGATGGTGTCGTTACCGCCGTAGTAGATGTGGTGCATCCGGGCGGCGATGGTGGCCGCCTCGGCCACGGTGAACATGCCGTTGGGGTTGAAGGTGGTGGCGCTGGAGCCGCTCATCAGCCCCAGCTCGAAGCAGTCCTTCACCGATGCGGCATACCAAGCCCCGGCGGCCACATCGGTGAACTGCCCCGCCGTGTAGGTTTTGCTCCGGGTGAAGCCCGCTGCCGACGCCCCCACCGTGAGCATTCCCGCCAGCAGGGCGGCTGACAGGGTCCCGGCTAACATGCGCTGGAGTCGTTTCATTTGTAGTACTCCTCTCTTTCCTCCCGCATGGTCACAACTACGGGAAGTGTTTGAGAGGATTATAGCATTTCAAAACCCTTTTGTAAATCATTTGTGATTATTTTTTATTGTTTTTTGCAGCTCTCCCAAGTCGATGACCACCAGCTCTGGCGGGTTGAACAACCTCGGGATACGGGTGGACTCCCGTGCCAGTCCCCGGCTGACGATCATGGTCCCCTCCCCCACGGCATATTCGCCCCCGGCGTAGGCCGGGAACAACCCCTGGTCCGGGGCCAGCAGACCGTTGAGCAACCCCGGCGTCCGCCACTGGCCCCCGTGGGCATGGCCCGCCAGGATCAAATCGAAGGGATACGCCCCGTAGGCCGCCACCCGCTCGGGGCGATGGGTCAGCAGAAGGGTGAAATAGGCCGGGTCGGCCTGATGGGCGCACCGCTCCAACTGGACCTTCCACGCCTCCTCCCCCACCGCCGGGTCGTCCACCCCGCAGAGGTTCACCGGCTGCCCCTGAAAGAGGACCGTGTCGCACGCCCCGGTGAGGACGGTCACGCCGTAGGAGGCCAGTTCCGCCCGGATGGCTTCCGCCGCTCCGCTCCAGCACTCGTGATTGCCGGTGACGTAGTAGACCGGATAGGCCGCCGCCAGCGCCTTCACCGCCGTTAGGGCCGGCTCCGGGGCCAGCTCGTCGTCCACGATGTCGCCGCCCAGCAGGACCACGTCCGGGTGCTGGGCCTCCACCGCGTCCAGCAGCTCCCGCTGGCCCTCCCCATAGACGCAGCTGTGGAGGTCAGTCAGCAGGACCACGCGAATATGCCCGGCCAGCTTCTCGCTTTTCAGCGCATAGGTCTGTATCTTCAGGCGGTCGTCCATGGCGATGACGGCGGTGACGGCCGCCGCCGCGCAGGCCGCAACGAGCGCGATTTGACGTTTTCTTTTTTTCTCCATGATATGCCCCTTTCCGGCGGAAGCCGTTTTTCATGGTATAATAGCCGCCTTGCGGATATTATACCACGCCGCCGCTCATACTGATAGGACCGATTGCAACAGGAGGTCGCTGGCATGATCATCGGCGTGGTACGTACCATTATTTTATATTTGCTCATCATCGTCGGTATTCGTCTGATGGGAAAACGGCAGGTGGGAGAGCTGGAGCCCTCGGAGCTGGTGCTGGACCTCATCATCGCCGACCTGGCCGCCGTGCCCATGCAGGATTTCGGCATCCCCCTGCTGGCCGGCATCGTCCCCATCCTCACACTGCTGTGCATCACCATGATTTTATCCGTGCTCACCATGAAGAGCGTCAAGTTCCGGGCCGTGATCTGCGGGCGGCCCGGCATCATCGTGTCCAACGGCCAGGTGAACCAGCAGGAGATGCGGAAGAACCGCTTCACCATCGACGAGCTCAACGAGGAGCTGCGGATGCAGGGCATCACCGACCTGTCCACGGTGAAGTACGCCATTCTGGAGACCAACGGCCGGGTCTCCGTCATCCCCTACGCCAACCAGCGCCCGGTGACGGCGGAGCAGATGAACCTGTACCCCGACGACGTGGGGATGCCCACGGTCATCATCAACGACGGGCGGCTCCAGGAGCGGGACCTCATCAGCCGGGGCTTCAACGGTGCATGGCTCCAGAAGCGGCTGGACGAGCACGGCGTCAGCGCCATCCAGGACGTGTTCCTGCTGACGGTGGACGAGCAGAACCGGGTCTATTTTGTGCCGAAGGAGGTGGAGAAGCAGTGAAACGGCTTTGGCTCGCGGTGGGCATCCTGTGCGCGGTCTTTGCCGCCACCCTGTGCAGCTCCTTCTACCTCAAGGGCTTCACCACCGACATGACCGGCCTGCTGACCCAGGCGGAGGCCGCGGCAGAGGCCGGGGATTGGGCGCGGGCGGAACAGTTGACCGAACACTCGCTGGACATCTGGGAAAAGCACGACATGTACCTCTACACCTTCCTGCGCCACGCGGACACCGACCAGGTCCACACCGGCTTCCGGGAGGTCAAGGAGTTCCTCAACTGCCAGGAGGGCGGGGAGTATTCCGCCGCCAACGCCCGGCTCATCGCCCAAATCGAACTGCTCTATGAGATGGAGCAGTTCAGCCTGAAAAATCTGCTGTGACAGAGAAAGCGGCCCCGGACCAATCGGTCCGGGGCCGTTCTTATAGCTTTATTTATTGCCCAGCAGCTTTTCCAGCTCCGCCTTGAAGGTATTGATGTCCTTGAACTGCCGGTAGACCGAGGCGAAGCGGACAAAGGCCACCTCGTCCACCGCCTTCAGCTTTTCCATGACCAGTTCGCCGATAACGGCGGAGCTGACCTCCCGTTCCATATCGTTCTGGAGGGCCTGCTCGATCTCCCCGGCGATCTCCTCCAGCTTGGCCAGAGGCACCGACCGCTTCTCGCAGGATTTGAGCATACTGCCCAGGAGCTTGTCCCGGTCAAAGGTCTGGCGGGAGCCGTCCTTTTTGATGACCACCAGCGGCAGGCTCTCCATGGTCTCATAGGTGGTGAAGCGCTTGTGGCACTCCAGGCACTCCCGGCGGCGGCGGATGCTGGCGCCCTCGTCAGAGGGGCGGGAATCCACGACCTTGCTCTCTAAATTACCGCAAAAAGGACACTTCATACTCATCGGCCTCCCAGGTCGCATTATAGTAAATACAGTATACCACAAGATATGGTATTTGGGTATCTTTTTTTCTTGTGCCGAATAGCGCCCCTATGTTTCCGGCAATAATAGAGTCAGCAAATGAAAAGAGGTGAATTTCATGAGCGAGCAGAACAACCAGAACAACGGCCAGAGCCAGTCCCGCAGCCAGAACCAGAGCCAGAACCGCAACAACCAGAACCAGGCTCAGAACAAGAAGAAGAGCCAGGCCCAGAATAAGCAGGAGAACCAGAACAACTTCTAAGACCCCTTCCAGCGGCGCGGACCGGAGCATGTCTCCGGTCCGCGCTCTTTTGTGCGCAAATCCGACCTGCGGGCATAGGATGGGTTGGAGATAACGCTTGGTCTCTTGCGAGCGCTGTCCCAATTCAGCGCGCCGCCCTCCGGGCGGCTGTCCTTCTCTTTAGGACGCGCTGTGAAAGGAATGGTCATGAACATGAATTTCTATCCTCGCAAGTCTATGGATGCCGCCAGCTTCGCGGCCTCCGTTCAGGCCGCCGAGTCCTGCCACGCCACCCCCACCAGCTGCGGGTCCGACATGGGCTGCTGTGTGCCCCCTCCCGTCTGCACGTGCGGCTGCGGCTGTGAGTGCCCGCCCATGCCGCCCTGCCCGCCCCTGATACCTACCGGGGCCGCCTGCTGCACCGGCCCCCAGGGGCCTCAGGGTCCCCAGGGCTTACAGGGTCCCCGCGGCCCCCAGGGCTCCTGTGGCCCTATGGGCCCACAAGGGCCGCAAGGCGTTCAGGGGCCCACCGGCCCGCAGGGACCCCAAGGTCCCCAGGGGGCACAGGGTCCCTGCGGCCCCGCAGGCGCCACGGGTGTCACCGGAGCGACGGGCGCGACTGGAGCGACCGGTCTTCAGGGTCCCACTGGCCCCAGCGGCTCCACGGGCGCAACCGGGGCAACCGGCAGCACCCCCGTGGTCACTGTGGCGGGTACGGTTACCGGCAACCCAGGCACCCAGGCAGGGGTCGATGAGACCTTCACGCCCGATGGCGCTCAGCTCCTCTTTACGATTCCCGCCGGTCCCACCGGCCCTACCGGCGCGGCCGGCAGCGTTGGTCCCAGAGGCGCCACTGGCGTCACCGGGGCAACCGGCGCCACTGGTGTGACTGGTCCCACTGGGGCTGCTGGCGCCACTGGCGTCACCGGCCCTACTGGCCCGCAAGGCCCGACTGGTGCAGTCGGCGCTGCCGGCCCGACCGGCGCCACCGGCGCCGCGGGCGCGACGGGTGCCACAGGCGTAACTGGACCGACCGGTCCGCAGGGTCCCACCGGGGCCACCGGCGCTGATGGCGCCACCGGCCCCATTGGCCCAGTTGGCCCTACCGGCACAAGCATTGCCTCGCTTGCGCTGACCGTAGACGCCACCAGCGGCGCGGTCAACGGCGGGACCCTGAGACTGGACAACGGAACCACAGTCCCCATCACTGTTACGACCGCCTAAAACAGCCTTTCTCCGCTCTTGGCATACCGGCCAGCGTAGAAGCACCCTGCACGCCCAGCGCGGTGTGCAGGGTGTTTCCTTTACACACTTCCAGGTCCGATATGCACATTCTCGGTATATGCGGGAGTTTCTTTTGACTATGATTGGAAAAGCATGTATAATGTTTAATATTTCTCACGATCCATAGTTCAAAACAGAAGGGTGATTTACATTGAAAAGACAAATCGCCGCCGCGGGTCTCTCCGCAGCCGTTTTCCTTAGTACCATGACCGCCTGCACCTCCTCCCCAGCACAGGGGGCTGTCCGGCCCAAGTTGGACCCCAACAATCCCATCTCCGTGGAGATATGGCACTACTATAACGGCCCCCAGAAAACGGCCTTCGACACCCTGGTCACTGAATTCAACGAGACGGTGGGCCGGGAGCAGGGCATCATCGTGGAGGCATTCAGCCAGGGCAACGTGGATGGCCTCATCGACAAGGTCACGGACGCCGCCGAGAAGAAAGTGGGGGCCGAGGAGGTCCCCGACATCTTTGCCGCCTATGCCGACACCGCCTACGAGGTGGACAAGCTGGGTCTGCTGGTGGACCTGTCCGACTACCTCACCGACGAGGAGCTGGCCCTGTACCGCCCCGAGTTCATCTCCGAGGGCTATCTGGACGACAGCGGCGCCCTGAAAATCTTCCCGGTGGCCAAGTCCCTGGAGGTCCTCATGCTCAACCAGACCGACTGGGACAAATTCGCCGCCGCCACCGGGGCCAGCCTGGATGAGCTGGCCACCTTTGAGGGCGTGACCCACACGGCGGAGTCCTATTATAACTGGACCGACAGCCTCACGCCGGAGCCGGACGACGGCAAATCCCTGTTTGGCCGGGACGCCATGGCCAACTATTTCATCATCGGCTCCCGCCAGTTGGGCGTGGAGCTCTTCCAGGGGTCCGGCGAGGATGTGGTCATTCAGGCCGACAAGACGGTCCTGCGCCGCCTGTGGGACAACTACTATGTGCCCTTCATCAACGGCTGGTTCTCCGCCAACAGCCGCTTCCGCTCCGACGACGCCCACATCGGCGACATCATCGCCCTGGTGGGCTCCACCTCCGGCGCATCCTACTTCCCCACCGAGGTGGCCGTGGGCGACTTTGACGCCTACCCCATCGACTGCACCGTCCTCCCCGCCCCGATTTTTGAGGGCGGCGAGCGCTATGCCACCCAGCAGGGTGCTGGCATGTCGGTCATCCAGTCCACCCCCGAGGCCGAATACGCCTCCGTGGTCTTCCTCAAATGGTTCACCGACCCGGAGCGGAACGCCGGATTCTCCGCCGGCTCCGGCTATCTGCCCGTCACCAATCAGGCCCTGGACATGGACGTGATCCAGACCGCCCTGAACGGTCAGACCGACGAGGCCACCGCCCAGCGGATTGGCGAGACGCTGTCCGTGGCTCTGGATGTTCTGGACACCCATACGCTCTATACCACCCGCGCCTTCGACGGCGGCAACGCCTGCCGCTCGGTGCTGGAGTCCTCCCTGAGCGGCTTGGCCGTGGCCGACCGTCAGGCCGTCCTGGACCTCATGTCCGGGGGCCTCTCCCACGACGAGGCCGTGGCCCAGTTCGACACCGACGCCCACTTTGATGAGTGGTATGGCCAGCTTGTGGCCGATTTGGAAGCCGCCCACGCCATGGGGAATCCCTGAGACTCCCGCTGAACGCTTCCACGAATGGCAGGTGAAACCATGTCTTCCCGGAACCGGAAACATTCCATCCTGAAAAAGCTGACGCTCTTTCTGTCCACGCTGCTGGCGGTCCAGTGCATCATCTTTTCCTGCTTCATCCTCTTTGGCGGCCCCATCGACCGCCTGGAGCAGAACGCCATGGACATCCTCAGCGAGCGGACGCTGAACCGAAAAAACTATATGGAGAGCGAAATGCTTCAGCGCTGGTCCGGTCTGGAGCGGGCTCAGGCGCAGATAGACGAGGAGGTCTCCACCTATCTTGAGGCGGCCGGCATGGACTATGCCGACCTGTCCGCCAACGACCCCCGCACCGTTCAGCTGGTGGTGGACCTGTCGGACCAGATCACCGCGCTGATCCGCCGCAACTCGGTCACCGGCGCGTTCCTCGTTCTGAATGGCGGCCACCCTCTGGACCGGCCCGATACGGGCGACATCCGATATATGGCCGGGGTCTACTACCGGGACCTGGACCCCTCCTCCACCCCCACGGACAACTCCGACCTGCTAATGGAGCGGGGCCCGTCCCAGCTGGTGCGCAGCGTCAAGATACCCATGGACATCAACTGGGCCCCCACCTTTTCTGTGGACCGGGACGACGATTCCTACTACGCCCCCCTCCTGGCCGCCGTCGAGCATCCCTCCGCTGATTTGGAGGACCTGGGGTACTGGCACGGCCCCTATTCGCTGCACGACGACCAGGTCTCCATCGTGACCTACACCCAGCCCCTGCGGGATGCATCCGGCCGCCCCTACGGGGTGCTGGGCATTGAGCTGACCGCGGACTACCTGCGCACGCTGCTGCCGTACAGCGAGCTGGACTCCGGCAAAAATGACGCCTACCTCCTGGCCGTCTCCCCCGCCGGTTACGCACCCGGGGTCTACCAGCCCGTGGTCACCAGCGGCCCCTCTGCCCTGTGGATGCTCCCCACCTCCGGGGACTGCCAGTTCTCCGCCCAGCCTATCCGCGGCAGCGTCTATGGGGTCTCCGGCGACAGCGGCGGCGGCTCCCGCGTCTACGCCAGCATCCAGAAATTCTCCCTCTACAACACCAACGCCCCCTTTGCCGAACAGGAGTGGGTGCTGGTGGGGCTGGCCAACGCCTCCACCCTGTTCAGCTTTTCCCGCAGCATCACCGTCAGCGTCCTTATCCTGACCGCCATCACCCTCATTCTGGGGTCTCTGCTCTCCGTACTTATGGTGTCCATCTTCACCCGGCCCATCCGGACCCTGGCCCGGACCGTGCGCCACATCGACCCGGCCCAGCCTGTCAGCCTCCCCGCCATCAACGTGGACGAGATAGACGACCTCTCCTCCGCCATCGAGGGGTTGAGCCTGGGCGTGGCCGACGCCTCCTCCCGGTTGTCCAAAATCATTGAGATTGCCGGGATGCCTCTGGCCGCCTACCACCTGGACCCCGGCCTCTCCCGGCCCTATTACACCAAGGAGTTCTTCCCCCTGCTGGGGATGGAGGAGCCGCTGGGCGGCGTCACCACCCAGGAATTCCTGGCCCTGCTGGATGGGCTGCGCCAATACATGGAGGAGGGCGACCCGGAGTCCAACACCGCCCTCTACCGACTCCCCGGGGGCCGCTGGGTCCGTATCCAAATGGTCCGCTCCGGCCCGTCCGTGCTGGGCGTTCTCGTGGACGTCACCGACGACGTGGTGGAAAAGCGGCGCATCGAGTACGAGCGGGACTACGACCTGCTGACCAACCTGCTCAACCGCCGCTCCTTCCGGGCCAGGATCAGCGCCCTGGAGGCCCAGCCCGAGCAGCTCAAGGTTTCCGCCATGCTGATGATGGACCTGGACAACCTGAAATATCTCAACGACACCTACGGCCACGACTGCGGCGACGAGTACATCCGCTGCGCCGCCGACGTCCTGCGGGACGTGACGGCCGGGGGCGGGCTGGCCTCCCGCATCTCCGGCGACGAGTTCTACCTGTTTTTGAGCGGCTATGACAGCCGGGAGGCCCTGCTGAAGACCATCGCGGATTTCAAGGAAAAGATGTCCGCTGCCTCCATCCTTCTGCCCGACGGCCACGTCCACCGCCTGCGGGCCTCCGTGGGCGTGGCGTGGTACCCGGACGACAGCACCTCCCTGACCGAGCTCATCCGCTTCGCCGACTTCGCCATGTACGAGGCCAAGAACGCCCTCAAGGGCTCGGTCAAGGACTTCGACGTCCACTCCTATCAGCGGGACTCCTTCCTGCTGTACAGTCTGGAGGAGCTCAACCGCATCCTGGAGACCGGCGCCATCGACTACGTCTTCCAGCCCATCGTGGACTGCGCCTCCGGCGCCCCCCTGGGCTACGAGGCTCTCATGCGGCCCCGGTCCAAGGCCCTGGCCGCCCCGGCGGAGCTGCTGCGCATCGCCCGGGCCCAGTCCAAGCTGTCCCAGGTGGAGCAGCTCACCTGGTTCCGGGCCCTGGAGTCCTTCCAGGCCCTGCCGGAAAAGGGCGAGGACACCCTGGTCTTTATCAACTCCATCCCTAGCCAGGCCCTGTCCCCGGAGGAATTGACGGATTTTGACGCCCTGGCCCAGGGGTTCCACCACCGCATCGTCATGGAGCTGACCGAGGAGGACGAGCTCAGCGCCACCGCCACCGCCGCCAAGCAGCAGCGGGCCAAGGAACTGCACATGGGCATCGCTATCGACGACTTTGGCACCGGTTACAGCAACGATTCGGTCCTGCTCAGCGTGTCCCCCGACTACGTCAAGGCGGATATGGCCATCATCCGCGGCGTGGACCACGACGAAAAGCGGCAGGCCGTCTTTCAGAATCTGGCCGTCCTCTGCCACGAGATGGGGGTCAAGGTCATCGCCGAGGGCGTGGAGACCCGGGCGGAGATGGAGACCGTCATCCGCCTGGGCGCCGACTATATCCAGGGCTTCTATACCGGCAAGCCGGAAACCCACCCGTCCCCCATCGACCCCACAGTGGCGGAGGCCCTGCGGTCGGCCTGGGCCAGCCGGAACGCCACCTGATTTTCTCCGCTTTCCCTGTCTATCCCGCCCCTTTTCTGGACATGCTATGGGGGAAAGGAGCGGATCACACATGGAAGTCAGCATTGAACGCCAGGACTGCATCAGCTGCGGGCTGTGCGTCGCCACCTGCCCGGAGGTCTTTCACTTCGCCGACGACGGTCTGGCCGAGGTCATCCGGCAGCCCGACCCCGGCCAGGAGGACGCCGCCAAAGCCGCCGCCGAGGGCTGCCCGGTGAGCATCATCTACGTGGAAGAGTGACAAAAAGCGCCGCACCCGTTGCTTCGGGTGCGGCGCTTTTTTGATTTGCCTTTACGTCCCGCTGACCGCCCGGTTGATGGCGGACAGGATGCCCCGCAGGGGGGCCAGATTGATGTTGTGGTCCACGCCCACGCCGAAGTGGTCCTTCCCCTCGGCGTCCCGGAGCTGGATATAGGCCACGGCCATGGAGTCGGACCCCGCCTGAATGGCGTGTTCCTTGTAGTCCACGAAGGTAAAGCGGTCCATCTTCTGGCCGTGGATGGCGTTGAAGAAGGCGTCGATTGGGCCGTTGCCCCCCCCTTCCACGTCGAAGGTGGTCTCCTTGTGGCGGAGGGTGCCCTGGAAGGTGACTTTGGACTTACCGTCCTCCCCGGTGGCCTCGTGGAAGGAGTGGCGCACCAGACAGTAGGGGACGGCGATGTCGATGTAGGCGTCCCGGAACAGCTCCATGATGCGCTCGGGCTTCAGCTCGGTACCCACCCGGTCGGTCTCCACCTGGACGATGTGGCCGAACTCCGGGTGCATGGCCTTGGGCAGGTCGTAGCCGAAGTTGGTCTGCATGACGAAGGCCGCGCCGCCCTTGCCCGACTGGGAGTTGATGCGGATGATGGGCTCGTACTGCCGCCCCACGTCGGCGGGGTCGATGGGCAGATAGGGCACCTCCCACAGGGTGGACCGGCTCTCCCGCATGTACTGGCTGCCCTTGTTGATGGCGTCCTGGTGGGAGCCGGAGAAGGCGGTGAACACCAGCTCCCCGGCGTAGGGCTGCCGGGGGTCCACCTTCATCTTGGTCACCCGCTCATAGACCTGGCGGATTTTGTTGATGTCGGAGAAGTCCAGGCCGGGGTCTACCCCCTGGGTGTACATGTTCATGGCCAGGGTCACCATGTCCACGTTGCCGGTGCGCTCGCCGTTGCCGAAGAGGGTGGCCTCCATCCGCTGGGCCCCGGCCAGCATCCCCAGCTCGGCGGTGGCCACGCCCTCCCCCCGGTCGTTGTGGGGGTGCAGGGAGATGATGGCCGAGTCCCGGCTGGGCAGATGGGAGATAAAGTATTCGATTTCGTCGGCAAAGTAGTTGGGCAGACAGTTCTCCACCGTGGACGGCAGGTTCAGGATGACCTTGTTCTCCGGCGTGGCCCCCAGCTCCTCCAGCACCCGCTGGCAGATGAGGACGGCGTTGTCCATCTCCGTGCCCATGAAGGACTCGGGGGAATACTGGTAGCGCAAGTTGGTTCCCGCGTCGATGACGGGCTGGGACAGCTCCCGAATCAGCTTGGCGGCGTCCACGGCGATTTGAACGATGCCGTCCATGTCCATATGGAACACCACCTTCCGCTGGAGGGTGGAGGTGGAGTTATAGAAGTGGAGGATGACGTTTTTCGCCCCCTCCATGGCCTCGAAGGTCTTGCGAATCAGATGGGGCCGGGCCTGGACCAGCATCTGGATGGTCACGTCGTCGGGGATGTGGCCGCCGTCGATGAGGGCCCGCAGGAATTCATACTCCGTCTCGGAGGCGGAGGGGAAGCCCACCTCGATCTCCTTCACGCCGATGTCCACCAGGGTGTGGAACAGCTCCAGCTTCTCCTGGACGTTCATGGGGTCCACCAGGGCCTGGTTGCCGTCCCGCAGGTCCACGCTGCACCAGATGGGGGGGGCGGTGATGGCCTTGTCCGGCCAGGCGCGGCGTTCCATGGGAATGGGGATAAAGGGGATGTACTTGTCCTGTGGATTCTTGAGCATAGCGGTTTGCCTCCTTAAAAAACTCGTTGGATCGCGGGGGCAAAGGGATACAAAAACGCCCCCGACCGGAACGGTCAGGGGCGTGTCTCACGCGGTACCACCCTGATTCGGCTGCCGGTTGCCCGGACAGTCCTCGTCGGCCTCCAACAAGGCCTTAGCCGCTAACGGGGCCGGTCGTCCCGCCCTACTCGGTTCAGGCGGACAGCTCGGGGGCCAGTATCCACCCGCCGCCTCCGCACCGGTTCGCACCAACCACCGGCTCTCTGAGCGGGACATGCGGGTCTTCTTCCCTTCATCGCTTTTATTGCCATTTATCATAAACGAGAAAAATGCGGTTGTCAAGCCCCAATCCACTGGCAGTTTTTCTACTTTCCATTTTCGGCAAAATGGGGTATAGTAAGAACAACCTTCACAATAAGGAGCTGAACCGCTATGGAACAAAACGACTTCTACGCCAGCGAGCGCCGGGCCGAACAGGCCGGTGAATTTGAAAGCCTGAGCGCATACACCGCAAAGACCTTCCTGTGGATGTTCCTGGGCCTGCTGGTCACCTTCGCGGTGGCCTTTGCCGGGTTCGCCACCGGCAGCCTCATCTACCTGCTCTATTACTACCCCTCCTCCATCATGGTCCTCACCATCGCGGAGCTGGCGGTGGTCCTCATCCTCTCCGCCAAAATCAATTCCCTGCCCGTGGCGGCCGCCCGCATCCTGTTCCTGGTCTACGCCGTCCTCAACGGCGTGTTCTTCTCGGCCTATTTCGTCTATTTCGACCTGGGCAGCCTGATTTTGGTCTTTGCCGCCACCGCCGTCTACTTCGGTGCCCTGGCCGCCTACGGCTACCTGACCAAGACCGACCTGAGCCGCCTGCGCCCCATCCTCATCAGCGGCCTCATTTTCCTGCTGGTCTTTGCCCTTCTGTCCATGTTCCTGCCGCTGGACGGCATGGACCGCATCGTCTGCCTCATCGGCATCGCCATCTTCCTGGGCTTCACCGCCTACGACACCCAGAAAATCAAAGCCTACCACGCCGCCTTTGCCGGGAACCCGGAGATGGCGAAGAAGGCGTCCATCTTCTCCGCCCTTCAGCTTTATCTGGACTTCATCAACCTCTTCCTCTACCTGCTCCGTTTCCTGGGGAAGAAGAAGAACTAAGACAAGACGGCTGCAGCCCCCGGTGGAAATCCACCGGGGGCTGCTTTTTTCTCACTCCGCTGCAATCACGAAGTCCTCCGAGCTAAAATGGCTGTAAAATCTCCCCCGCGCGGCAGTGAAGCGCAGGACGCAGTAGTCCGGGTCGGTGACTCCCAGGGGATAGTACATGGTATCGCCCTCCTGCCACAGCATCTCCTTGTGGGCGCTGTCCTCCAGCACCTCCATGGTGCCCACCAGCATGGCCCCGTGGAAAAACCGCTTGTCACAGGCATAGAGGCAGGCGTGGGGGTCCTTTCGATACTGGCCCACCCGCATGGACGAGGTATTGGTGTGGAAATAGAATACCCGGATGCCCTCCCGCTTCCGCGGCGTCAGCATGGCCTTCACATTGGGGAAGCCGCTCCCGTCCACCGAGCCGAGGAACACCACGCTCTGCTTGTCGATCAAATCGCCAATGGTTTTGACTGCGTCTTTCATAGCTGCGCCTCCTTGACGCAAGTATAGCCAAGGGGGCGCGGAATGTAAATTAGGCACTTTTTGGTGCCTATATCAGGCCCTTTTCCCGCAAGAGGTCCTCCCGGCCGTCCTCCCGCATCATCTCGATGCCGATGTCCTGCAGAATGGAGATGGCCTCGAAGGTCTTTTTCCCCCGCGCCGTCAGGGTGTATTCCGATTTCAGCGGGTAGCCCTCCCCGGTCCACTTTTGGATCAGGCCGCAGTCCAGCAGCTCGTTCAGGTGCTGGATCAGCATCTTCTGGCTGATGCCCTGGATGGACCTTTTCAGCTCGGACAGGGATCGTCCCCCCTTGCTAAGCTGCCAAAGGAGGATGGGCTTCCATTTCCCCTTGATCATGTCGTGGGTCAGCTCCAGGGGGCAGGTATATTCCCCTCGTATTTTCATGGCTTCTTCCTCTCCGCCCGCTCCAGGGCCGCCCGGACCGCACGGGACGTGCCCGGCTGGTTGTTCCGGGCCAGAATGGCGGAAATCTGGCCCTGGACCTGCTCCACCTCGGCCTTGAAGGCCCGGGCGGACAGCCGCAGGGCCCCGTGGCCCAGGATGATGAGCTGCTCCACCCCGTCGGAGGTGGCCACCCGCACCCGGTACTGCTTGCCCAGCTCATAGGTGGTTTTTTCGATATAGGCGTCCGCCGTCTCGGCCTCCTTGGTGTAGACCACGTGGATGTTATGGTAGCGCACCACCGAGCCGGGGTTGTTGGGGACCTTGTAGGCGTCGAAGACTAAAATCAGCCGACACTTCTGGTACCCCTGGTAGTTGCTCAAAATATCCATCAGCATCTGCCGGGCGGCGTCCAGATTGTCCCGGGCCACGGCGTTGAGCTCCTCCCAGGCGTAGATGATGTTGTAGCCGTCCACCAGGAGATATTCCGGCCCCTCAGGGCGGTCCTTGATGGTATACTTCTTGTCGTTCAGGGTGGTCCGGGCGGGTTTTTTCGTGGGTTGGAAGGCTTTGGGCTCCACCTTGCCGTAGGTCCGCTCGTAGATAGCCTGAAGCTCCTTGTCCTGCTCCAGCCCCACGGCATAGGACACCCGCCCCGTCCGGGGGGCTTGGTCCGGCTCCGGCTCCTCTCCCCGGTCCAGGTCCAGGCCGCTGTCCACGTGCATGTACGCCCGCACTTGGTCCCAGGGCACGTTGAAGCCCGCCCCGTGGGCGCAGAAGACCGAGTCCGGCGGGTTGTCCAGGTCCCTCGTCGGCTCATAGCCCAGGGCCTTCACCACGGCCGCTTGGTCCGGGCAGGGCCGGTAGCCCCCTGGGGTGCAGAACAGCCGCCCCCGGCCCCGGGTGTAGGAGGTGACCTCCCCGGCGTAATCCCGCATCCGGGCCACCGGCGCGGAGCCGGTGAGGACGGACTCGTCCCCGTCGCCCTCCGGTGGGTCCACCGTCCCGTTCATCCGCTGCAAATCGGACATAGCCCTGCCCACGCACTCCGCGGGCAGGGTCAGGCGGAAGTCGTACCACGGCTCCAGCAGAACGCTCTCGGCCGCCATCAGACCCTGGCGGACCGCCCGGTAGGTGGCCTGCCGGAAGTCGCCCCCCTCGGTGTGCTTCACGTGGGCCCGGCCCGCCACCAGGGTGATGCGCATATCCGTGATGGGGGCCCCCGTCAGCACCCCCAGATGGGTCTTTTCCTCCAGATGGGTCAGCACCAACCTCTGCCAGCCCCGGTCCAGCACGTCCTCCGGGCAGGCGGCGGCAAAGATCAGGCCGCTCCCCCGCTCCCCCGGCTCCAGCAGCAGGTGGACCTCGGCGTAATGCCGCAGGGGCTCGTAGTGGCCCACCCCCTCCACCGGGGCGGCGATGGTCTCCCGGTAGACAATGCTGCCCGCGCCAAAGGACACGTCCAGGCCGAAGCGCTGGGCGATGAGCTGCTTCAATATCTCTAGCTGGACCTCGCCCATGAGCTGGATGTGGACCTCCCGGAGCCGCCCGTTCCAGACGATGTGGAGTTGGGGGTCCTCCTCCTCCAGCTGCCGCAGCTTTTGCAGGGCGCTGTGGGGGTCGCAGCCCTCGGGCAGGACTACCTGATAGGTGAGCACCGGCTCCAGCAGGGGCGGCTCTGCCGCCGCCTCCCAACCCAGTCCCTGTCCCGGATAGGTGCGGCTCAGGCCGGTGACGGCGCAGACCGCCCCCGCCGGGACCTCGTCCACCGCCTGGAACCGGGCCCCGGAGTACAAGCGGAGCTGGTCGGCCTTCTCCTCCCAGACCCGCTCCTCGTCCAGGCCCGCCCGGCGGTTGGTCAGCAGGGCCTTCACCCGCAGGCTGCCCCCGGTGACCTTGAGATAGGTCAGCCGGGTCCCCTGGGGGTCCCGGGCGATTTTATAGACTCTGGCCCCAAATTCAGCCGGATAGGCGGGGGCCCGGGTATAGCGGTCCAGGCCCTCCAGGAACCTGTCCACCCCCTCCAGCTTCAGCGCCGAGCCGAACCAGCAGGGAAAGAGCTTCCGCCAGGCAATCAGGTCCCGGATGTCCTCCTCCCCCACGGTTCCCTGCTCCAGATACCGCTCCAGCGCCCCCTCGTCCCGGAGGGCGATCTGTTCGTCCCGCTCCTCGCCGTCCCCGGAGAAATCCACACAGCCGTCATCCAGCCGCCGTTTCAGCTCGTCCAGCAGCGCCGCCCGGTCGGCCCCGGCCAAATCCATCTTGTTAATGAAAAGGAAGGTGGGGACGTGGTAGCGCTCCAGCAGCCGCCACAGGGTCTCGGTGTGGCCCTGGACCCCGTCGGTGCCGCTGATGACCAGGATGGCGTAGTCCAGCACCTGGAGGGTCCGCTCCATCTCGGCAGAGAAGTCCACGTGGCCCGGCGTGTCCAGCAGGGTCAACTCCCCGCCTTCCAGCGGCAGGATGGCTTGCTTGGAAAAGATGGTGATGCCCCGCTCCCGCTCCAGGGGATCGGTGTCCAGAAAGGCGTCCTGGTGGTCCACCCGGCCCAGCTTTTTCAGTTGTCCGCCCCGGTAAAGCAGCCCTTCGGACAGGGTGGTTTTTCCCGCGTCCACGTGGGCCAGTATCCCAACTGCCAGTCTTTTCATACGCGCCGTCCTTTTGATTCGGATGATGCTATTGTACCAGCTTACGCCCTGCTTGTAAACGCGGGGCCTGTTCCCCTTCGGCCCGCCGCAGGGCAAGCGCAAAAAGAAACCCTGGAACCATTGCAGTTCCAGGGTTTTTTATGGCAGCGGGAGAAGGATTCGAACCCTCACAAACAGAGTCAGAGTCTGTCGTGCTACCTTTACACAATCCCGCTATCTGCACCCGCTATCGCGGGCACGAATGATATTATACCCAGACAAGCACCGATTGTCAACTAGTTTCCAAATATTTTTTCAGATATTTTTCCGGGCCCGGGTATTTCCTCCGGACCCGGAAAAAATCGTCAAAACAGATATTCGAACAGGTCCTCCTGCTCGTCGTGGAAATTGTCCCCGGCCAGCCAGTTCTGGATGAACTCCATCAGGGCGGGCTGGATGTCCGGGTAGGTCATCTCCCGGGGCATGGCGTCCATGAGGCGGTTTTCCGCGATTTCAAAGCCCGCCGGAATGGGGGCCTGCTCCCGGATCTCGGCGAAGAAGAGACCCCCGTAGGTGGTCTCCCCGTCCCGGTCCACGGCGTAGCCCGTCACCGGCTCCAGCTGGAACTCCGTGGCCCCGGTCTCCTCCCACAGCTCCCGCCGGGCGGTGTCGTGGATATTCTCCCCCTCCTCCCGGTGGCCGCCGGGGAGCTCCCAGGTCTCCCGGTCCCGGTGACGGCAGAACAGCCACCTGCCGTCCTTCCGGGCGGCGATGACGGCGTATTTCAGGTCCTCGTTCCGGGCCTGGTCAAAAAATCGTACCTGTGTCATATCAATTCAAAAAATCCTTCAGTTTTTTGGAGCGGGACGGGTGGCGCAGCTTCCGCAGGGCCTTGGCCTCGATCTGGCGGATGCGCTCCCGGGTGACGTTGAACTCCTTGCCCACCTCTTCCAGGGTGCGGGTGCGGCCGTCCTCGATGCCGAAGCGCAGCTTCAGGACCTTCTCCTCCCTGGGGGTCAGGGTGCCCAGCACGTCCACCAGCTGTTCCTTCAGCAGGGTGAAGGAGGCGGCCTCGGAGGGCTCGGAGGCGTCCTCGTCGGGGATGAAGTCCCCCAGGTGGGAGTCCTCCTCCTCGCCGATGGGGGTCTCCAGGCTCACCGGCTCCTGGGCGATTTTCAAAATCTCCCGAATCTTGCCGGCCTTGTCCTCCCGCTCCTTCTCGCTGAGCTTGGACCAAGCGGCGGGGCCGCCGTTCATCTCCTGGGCGATCTCCTCGGGGGTGGGGTCGTGGCCCAGCTCCTGAAGGAGCTGGCGGGAGACCCGAATGACCTTGTTGATGGTCTCCACCATGTGGACGGGGATGCGGATGGTCCGGGCCTGGTCGGCGATGGCCCGGGTGATGGCCTGGCGGATCCACCATGTAGCGTAGGTGGAGAACTTGTAGCCCTTGGTGTAGTCGAACTTCTCCACGGCCTTGATGAGGCCCAGGTTGCCCTCCTGGATGAGGTCCAGGAAGAGCATGCCACGGCCCACGTACCGCTTGGCGATGGAGACCACCAGACGGAGGTTGGCTTCGGCCAGACGCTGCTTGGCCGCGTCGCCCTTCTTCACCAGCTTACGCAGCTCGGCCTCGTCCTCCGGGGTCAGGGCGGACTCTTCCCCATTCTCCCGGGCCCTTTCCAGCTCCTCCAACTGCTCCCGGGCCATGTCGCCGGCGCCCATGTTCTGGGCCAGCTCCACCTCCTCCTCGGGGGTCAGCAGGTTCACCTTGCCGATCTCCTTGAGGTACATGCGCACGGGGTCGTCGATGCCGAAGGAGTCCACCAGGGTGTTGGGGTCCACGATCTCCTCTTCGGGAATCTCCTCGATTTCTTCAATGGGGGGCACCTCGTCGTTGACCAACTCGGGGAGATAGTCCTCCCCGGCGGTGTCGATGCCCATGTTCTCCATGCAGTCATAGACCTTGTCCATCTGGTCGCCGTCCAGGTCCATGTCCTCCAGCACGTCCATCAGCTCGTTGGAGGTGAGCTTGCCCTTCTTCTTGCCCTTTTCCAGCAGTTCCGCGATTTTTTCCGCACCGGGGAGGCCCTCCACCACCTTCAGCAGTTCGGCTCTGCCGTGTTCGATTTTCTCTTCGCTGGTCATCTCCGGCTTGTCGTCCTTGGACTGGATGTCCAGCACTTTCTTTTCACTCATGGTTCGGTCCTCCATACCCTTTTTTCTCTCGCATTTTGTTCCGCATGGCCAGCAGGTCGCTTTCGCCCTCCGCCGTCCGTTTTTCTGTCTCTGTGTGGATGATCTCTATGTAATCCTCCATGGCCTGCTGGCCGTTCTGGAGGGATTCCGGCTGGTTGACGACGCCGGTGAGATGGCTCATCTCCTCCGGCTCCAGCTCCCCCGCCAGGGCCGCCAGATTCACTGACAGCCCGTCCTTCCAGCGGGTGCGCAGCAGGGTGAACGCCTTGCCCAGCAGGGGCGAGGAAAACTGCTCCGGCTGAAGCCGCTCCGCCGCCCGGAACAGCTCCGGGTCCAGCGTCACCAGCCGCAGGACCCCCTCCTCCGCCCGGGCGGAGCGGATGTTCTGATAGTGGAAGGCCCGCTCCTTGGGCTGCATCTGGATGGCCGGGGTCATGCTCTTACGCTCCAGCTGCTTCTTTTCCTTTTTCAGCCGCCGGGACAGCTCCCGCTTGACCTCCTGGCCCATGGCCTCGGCGGAGATGCCCGCCATCTCAGCGCAGCGGGCGCCGTATATCTCCCGCTCCACCGGGCTGTGCAGCCCGGCCACCAGCGCCACCGCGTCCCGCAGGAACTCCACCTTCTGGGCGTCGTCCTCCAGGGTGTATTTCCGCCTGATCTGCTCGATGCGGTACTCGATGTGGTTCTCGCTCTGGTCCAGCAGCTTGGCGAAGGCCTCCGGGCCGTAGGTCTTGATGAATTCGTCCGGGTCCTTGGCCCCCGTCATGCGCAGGACCTTCACCTTGATGCCCGTCTTTTCCAGGATGGGGATGGCCCGCTGGGCCGCCGACACCCCCGCCCCGTCGCCGTCGTAGGCGATGACCGCCTCCTTGGTGTACCGGGCCAGGAGCTGGGCGTGGTCGGGGGTCAACGCCGTGCCCAGGGAGGCCACGGCGCAGTCGAAGCCCGCCTGGTGGAGGGAAATGGTGTCCATATAGCCCTCGGTGAGGATGATGCGTCCCAGCTTGGATTTTTTGGCGATATTCAGGGCGAACAGGTTCCGCCCCTTGTTGAACACCGGGGAGTCCGGAGAGTTCAGATATTTGGGGGTACCGTCGTCCAGCACCCGGCCGCCGAAGCCGATGACATCCCCCCGCAGGTCGATGATGGGGAACATGACCCGGTTGCGGAAGCGGTCGTAGACCCGGCCGTTCTGGCCCTTCACCACCAGACCCACCTCCAGAAGGTCGCCCTTGTCGTAGCCCTTGGCGGCCATGGCGGTAATGAGGTTGTCCCACCCGTCGGGGGCCATGCCCAGGCCGAACCGGGTCACCGTGGCCTTGGACAGCTTCCGCTTGCCGAAGAGGTACTCCACCCCCGCCGCGCCCACCGGCTGGGTCAGCTTGGCGTAGAAAAACCGGGCGGCCTCCTTGTTGAGGGCCAGAAGCCGCTCCCGCTTCTTGCGGAAGTCGGCATTGCCCCGCTCCTCCGGCACCTCCAGGCCCACCCGCTTGGCCAGCAGACGCACCGCGTCCGGGAAGGGAAGGTTTTCCACCTCCATGACGAAGTTGATGACCCCGCCGCCCTTGCCGCAGCCAAAGCAGTGATAGATCTGTTTCTCCGGCGACACTGCGAAGGAGGGGGTTTTTTCCCCGTGGAAGGGGCACAGGCCCCACAGGTTGCCGCCCTTCCGGGTTAGGGGGACGTAGTCGCCCACCACGTCGGCAATGTCACACCGCGCGTTCAGTTCGTCGATAAATTGCGCCGGGATAGCCATAAACGCCCCCCTTTCTTCCCATGATTGCCATATCTTGCGGCGGATATACGACAATCGGCCGTTATTTGACGCTCCAGGCCGTGGGGATAAACGCCTCCGAATACTTGTTCAGGGCGTAGTTGTCCGTCATGCCCGCGATGTAGTCGCAGACCGCCCGGTCCACGCCCTCCCGCTCCCGGATGTCCTGGAACTCGGGGGGCAGCATGTCCGGGTCTCTCCTATAATATTCAAAGAGGCTGCGCAGCATGTCCTGGGCCTTGCCCTCCTCCCCCTTGGCCACCGGGTTGCGGTAGACATACTCGAACATGAACGCCCGCAGCTCGTTCATGGCCTCCCGGCAGGGGCCGGACTGGCGGATACAGCCTGTTCCGGCGCTCTCGCGGATGATGTCCGAGGTGAGGGTATCGATGCGCTCGGAGTGGGTGAAGCCCAGCACCTTGGAAATCTCCAGGGGGATGTCCATGGGGTAGATGATGCCGCCCCGGATGGCGTCATCGATGTCCGCATTGATATAGGCGATCTTGTCCGCCAGACGCAAAAGCTGGCCCTCCAGGGTCTCCGCCGTGTCCGGGCCGGTGTGGCAGAGGATGCCCCGCCGGACCTCATAGGTCAGGTTCAGGCCGTCCCCGTCGTTTTCCAGCCGGTCCACCACCCGCAGGGACTGGACGTTGTGCTCGAAGCCGTGGGGCATGATCTCGTTCAGGACCCGCTCCCCGGCGTGGCCGAAGGGGGTGTGGCCCAAATCGTGGCCGTAAGCGGCGGCCTCGGTCAAATCCTCGTTGAGCTGCAGCCCCCGGGCCAGGGTCCGGGCGATGCGGACCACCTCGATGGTATGGGTCATGCGGGTGCGGTAGTGGTCCCCCTCCGGCTGCAAAAACACCTGGGTCTTGTGCATCAGGCGGCGGAACGCCTTGGAGTGGACGATACGGTCGATGTCCCGCTGGAAGCAGGTGCGCATGGGGCAGGACTCCACCGGCCGCTCCCGGCCCTTGGAATCCGCCGACTGGCAGGCATAGGGGGACAGGAAGCGCCGTTCCAGCTCCTCCCGCTGTTCTCTCACTGTCAAGGTATTTCACCTCCCTGAAACATGGTACTGTCACTGTATACGCCGCGGGAAGGCAAAAATCCTGCCTCCCCGCGAAAAAATTCAAAAACCGTTCATATTCTCCCGGCCGTCACGGCTCCCTGGGCACAGCCCGGAACGCCTCGCCGGTGAAGCGCGGGGCCACGGCCCCGGCGGTCAGCTCTGTGACCCGCTGTGTAAAGTCCTCTTCCCTGCCATCCGGCAGCAGGGCGTGAAGGGTGATGTCGGCGGCGTACTCCACCTCACCCAGGACGCCCCCCTGGGCCTCCACCTCCAGCTTGAGGCGCTCAAACAGGCCGTAGGGCACGGTAACGGCCACCTGGCTCCAGCGCCGCACCACCGAGATACCGGCGGCGTCCAGGGCGTCCTTGGCGCTCTGGGTATAGGCCCGCACCAGGCCCCCCGCCCCCAGCAGGATGCCGCCGAAGTACCGGGTCACAACGCAGCACACGTCGGTGACGCCCTCCCGCTGAAAGACGTTCAGAATGGGCTGGCCCGCCGTACCCTGGGGCTCCCCGTCGTCGGAGTAGCGCTCCACGCCGCCGGCCCGCAGCCGGTAGCACCAGCAGTTGTGCCGGGCGTCGTGGTAGCGCTTTTTCATCTCCTCGATGCGGGCGCGGGCCTCGGCCTCCGTCTCCACCCGCCACACGTGGCCGATGAAGCGGGAGCGCTTTTCTGTGAACTCAGTCTCGCTGCTTTGGGTGGGTATGTAGACCTCAGCCATGCTCCCATTCCTCGCGGTTCATGGCGTAGTAATGGATCAGGCACTGCTCCCCCACCAGCTCTACCGGCTCCATCCGGGAGAGCTGGTAGTGGAAGCGGGCCTTTTCGATGACCCGCAGGGACTGGGAGTTCTCGTCGCAGCTTCCACACCAGACCGTCTCCAGGCCCAGGTCCCGGAAACCACAGCGCAGCATGGCCCCCACCGCCTCCACCATCAGCCCCAGTCCCCAGTAGTCCGGGTTCAGGGCGTAGCCCAGCTCGTCGTCGGGGCCGGGCAGTTCATTGCGGTGGCGGCCCACAAAGCCGATGGAGCCCACCACCTTACCGGTCTCCTTAAGCTCGATGGCAAAGACGTCGGGCCGGGCAAAGACCGTCTCAATGGCCGTCCGGCTCTCCTCCAGGTCCTTGTGGGTGTCCCAGCCCGCCATGGGCCCCACACGGGGGTCCTTGGCATACTCGTACAAGTCCTCCGCGTCCTCGACCCGCCAGGGGCGGAGCATGAGCCTGGGTGTCTCCAACCATTCCATACCTAGTCACCAACCTGTCCCATTTTATTCGGCGTTTTCCCCGCCGTCCACGCTTCAGTTTTGCATTGCCTGCCACTCGGCCCTGGTCAGAGCGTAGTGGAGCTCGGTCCGCTCCTCCCCCATCAGCTCCACCCAGGACTTCCCGGTGAAGCGATAGCGGAAGCCGCATTTTTCCACCACCCGGCGGGATTTGTCGTTGAAATCGTAGTGCCCGCACCACTGGGCGTTCAGCCCCAGCTCCTCGAAGCCGTAGCGCAGGAGCGCCCGGACCGCCTCCGGCATCAGCCCCCGGCCCCAGCAGGCGGGGCTGAGGGCGTAGCCGATCTCGTCGTCCGGGCCGGGCAGCAAGGTCTGATGCCGGTCCACATAGCCCACGGAGCCGACCACCTTTCCGCTCTCCTTCAGCTCCACGGCAAAGACGTGGGGCTGGGCAAACACGGTGCGGATGATCTCCAGGCTCTCCGCCTCGTCCCTGTGGGGCGGCCAGCCGGCGGCGGGACCCACCCGGGGGTCCCTGGCGTATTCGTATACGTCGGCGGCGTCCCCGTCCGCGAAGGGGCGGAGGAGGAGCCGCGGGGTCTCTAGCCGTTCCATATGAACTCCCCCACCTGCCCAAGCAGCTTGGGCGTGCACACCGCCGTGACCTCGATGGTCTCGCCGTACTCCACGCGCTCCACCTTGGCCTCCCGGTAGAGCATGTCCACCAGCCCGCCCCTGTCGTAGGGCAGGTGGAGCGTGACCTTGTGGGCGCCGGAGTCCAGCCGCTTTCCAATCATCTCCAGCAGCTTGTCCAAGCCCTCGCCGGTCTTGGCGGAGATGGAGACAATATCCTCCCCGTGGGGCATGATGTCCCCCACGTAGCAGTCCGATTTGTTGAAGGCCTCGATGCGGGGCGTCTGGGCGGCCCCCAGCTCACTCACCAGGGCGTCCACCACCGCCGCCTGCTCCCGCCACTCGGGGTTGGACGCGTCGATGACGTGGAGAATCAGGTCGGCGAAGCTCAACTCCTCCAGGGTGGCCTTGAAGGCCTCCACCAGATGGTGGGGCAGCTTGGAGATAAAGCCCACCGTGTCGGAAATCAGCACCGTGCAGGTATCGGATATCTCCAGGGTCCGGGTGGTGGTGTCCAGGGTGTCGAACAGCCGGTTGTTGGCCGGGATGTCCGAGCCGGTGAGGGCGTTGAGCAGGGTGGACTTGCCCGCGTTGGTATAGCCCACGATGGCCACCACCGGCACCTCGTTCTTGATGCGCCGCTCCCGCTGGACCCCCCGGACCCGCCGGACCTCCCGCAGATCCTCCTCCAGCTTGGAGATTTTTTTGCGGATGTGCCGCCGGTCGGTCTCCAGCTGGGTCTCGCCGGGGCCGCGGGTGCCGATGGGGGACTTGCCGCCGGAGGCGGTCTGCCGCACCAGATGGCCCCACATGCCGGTGAGCCGGGGCAGCAGGTACTTGTACTGGGCCAGCTCCACCTGGAGGCGGCCCTCCCGGGTCCTGGCCCGCTGGGCGAAGATGTCCAGGATCAGGGCGGAGCGGTCCAGCACCGCCACCCCCAGCTCCTCGGACAGCACCCGCTGCTGGGAGGGGGACAGGGCGTTGTCGAAGATGACCATGTCCGCTTCCATGGCCTGGACCAATTCCTTGACCTCAGCCACCTTGCCCTCGCCGATGAAGGTGCGGGGGTCCGGGGTGTCCTTATTCTGGAGCACCATCCCCACGCTCTCGCCCCCAGCGGTCTCCAGGAGGGCGGAGAGTTCCTCCATGGAGCGCTCGGTGGCGTTCTCCTCCCGGTCCAGGCACCCGGCGTTCAGCCCCACCAGCACCGCGCGGTTGACCTTTTCTTCTGTGGTGTGTTCTGTCATTGATTATCCCTTTCGATACGCTTCCACAATCTCACCGACGTACATGCGGTGATAGTCCTTGTTGGGATAGCATTTCCTGTCGATGTCCCCGTCCACGAAGTGGGTGGGGTCGATGTCCTGCCAGTAGGCCTTTTTGCACACCAGCACCAACTCCGCCTGGGCAAAGTAGGGCGCGCCGCCCTCCCCCGTCTCCACAGTGAAGCCGCACTCCTTGATTTTATCCACGTCCCGGCCGCTCTTGGACCCGCACAGGGCCAGGGCCTTGCGGTACTCCTCCCCGAAGAAGGACAGGGTGAAATAGTCCCCCTGCTCCACGAACTCATAGGTGTAGCGCTGGGGCCGGATATACACGGTGGCCACGTTCTTGCCCCACAGCACCCCCAGCCCGCCCCAGCTGGCGGTCATGGTGTTGCAGCGGTCCGCCGTCCCGGCGGTGATGAGCATCCACTGCTCGCCGATGAGGGAGAATACGTTCTGGTCCAGGGTCTTGACATCGATTTTCTTTAACATAGCACAGCCTCCTCAATATCGCAATACCTTCCCTTCCGTCCCACTATAAAGAGGGGGCAGAGAAGAAGTTCCGAAGCTGATTTTAGTATATGCGAAAAAGACCCGCGCCGAAACCGGCGCGGGTCTGATCAGTGATCTTACTTCTTGTCCAAGCCGAACTTCTTGTTGAAGCGGCTCACACGTCCACCCGTATCCACCATCTTCTGCTTGCCGGTGAAAAAGGGGTGACACTTGGAGCAAACTTCCACGCGGATGTCCTTTTTGGTAGACCCGGTTTCGATCACGTTACCACAAGCACACGTAATGGTCGTCTGCTCATAGCCGGGATGAATGCCTTCCTTCATTGCTGTGTTCACCTCTTTCTCGTTCAGGGTAAGGCGGCGCAGCAAACCTCCACGCCTTATAAACGCATGTAGTATAATAGCACAAGCCTATCGGAAACGCAAGTGTTTTTTTGCACTTTTCTAGAGCTCCACCGCCCGATCCAGGGCGAAGAACCACAGGACACGGCGGGCCACCCGCTTCCCCGTCACCGCTTCCAGGGCGCGGCTGTACGCCGTGAGCTGGGGGCGGTACTCCTCCGCCCGTCGCTGGACGGACTGCTCCGTCACCCGGTCGGTCTTGAAGTCCACCACCGTGATGCCCTCCGCCGTCTCGAACCAGCAGTCCACCACGCCCTGCAGCAGGACCTCCTCCCCCGCCCCAGCCTCCCGGTAGTAGTCTTCTGCCGGGGCCAGGATGGAGAACTTGAACTCCCGCTGGAGGGTGCCGGATGCCTTCATGGCCCGGCCCAGATTGGACTGGAAAAAGGCGGCGATTTTCTCCGGAGCGGCCGCCTCGCCCTGCTGGGGAGAAATGATCTGCCGCTCAACTAGCCGCCCGATCTCCTCCGCCACGCCGTCCACGGTGTCCGCCCGGTCAAAGTCGATGAACTGCATGACCAGATGGAGGGCGGTGCCCTTTTGGGCGGCGGTGAGGCCGAACTCCTCCTGGGCGAACCGGGGTCGCCCGAACTGGACGGGCCGGGGGGGCGCGGGGGCCTGTTCGCTGGCCTCCTCGTCCAGATTCCGGCCTTTCAATTGGGTGGCCGTCAGCTTGGAGGGGATGTCCACGTCCCCGGCCCGGGGGTAGGTCCAGGCCAGCCGCGCCACCAGGACCGGGTCGGCCTCCGCCGTCTCCCGGTCCTCCCTGACCCGGTCATACCGCCGGGGTGGGGCCTCCGCCAAGTCCGTCCCATCCACCCAGCGTATGTCCCAGGCCGGGCCGCAGTCGGCCGTGGTGGGCTCCACGTAGGCGTCCGCCGCCCGCCGCAGCGCCCCCCCGTCGGGGCGGGCCAGGGCGGCCAGCAGTACCCACTGGCCCGTGGACTGGGTGGCAAGCAGGGCCTGGGGTTCCACCGGGCAGCCCGCGTCGGTGGCCAGCCGCTGGAGGTCCCGTCCGCCCCCGGTAAGGGCGCAGGTCAGAATCAGCTTCTCCCTGGCGCGGGTCATGGCCACGTACAGCAGCCGCAGCTCCTCCGCCATCATCTCCCGCTCCAGCTGGGCGGCCACGGCCTTCCGGGCCAGGGTGGGGAACTCCACCATCCGCTCCCGGTCCAGCCCCTTGGGACCCACCCCCAGCTTGGGATGGAAGAGCATGGGCTTCTGCATGTCCTCCCGGTTCAGCCGCCGGGACAGTCCGCAGAGGAAGACCACCGGGAACTCCAGGCCCTTGGACTTGTGGATGCTCAGGATACGCACCCCCCGGCCCTCGCCGCCCGGGTTGGGGGCGGTGAACCGGCCGCCGTTCTCCCGGACCCGTTCCAGATAGGACAGGAACCCGAACAGCCCCTTGTGGCCCGCCTCCTCGAAGGCGCGGGCGCACTCGGCCAGAGCCAGCAGGTTGCCCCGCCGGGTCTCCCCGTCCCCCAGGGCGCTGAACAGACCCAGCAGGTTGGTCCGGTCGTAGACGTCCCATAGGAGCTGGTGGCAGCTCATATCCCCCGCCCGGTCCCGCAAGTCCTCCAGCTCGGCCCGGAAGGCGGCGCTGTCCTCTTTTTGGTCCAGGCACAGGGCATCGTAAAAGTCGGCGTTTTTCTCCAGGGCCCGTATCTCCGCCAGCCGGTCCGGTGAGAAGCCGTAGACCGGTGAGCGCAGGACGGAAATCAGGGGCACGTCCTGCCGGGGATTGTCGATGATTTGGAGGTAGGACAGGGCCACCGACACCTCGGTGGACTCCAAAAAGTCCTCGCCCCCGTCGGCCTCCCAGGGCAGGTCCAGCTCCCCCAGGGCCTGGGCGTAGTGGTGGAGCACCGTGCCGGGGGAGCGGAGCAAAATCACCATGTCCGCGGGAGCGCACCGCCGCAACTCCCCCTTGTCGGAGATGGGAAAGCCACCGTCCAGCAGGTCACGGATGCGCCGGGCCACGAACCGGGCCTCCAGCAGGTCCCTGGGGGCCTTTTCCTCCCCCTCGCCTCCGGCGTTGGACAGGTCCAGGGCGTCCAGCTCCACGGCGTAATCGGCCCCCTCCCCGGGGAAGGCCGCGCCGGGATAGAGGGTCTCGTCGGCGGTGTAGTCCATTTCGCCGAAGCGCTGGCTCATGACGCTGCGGAACAGGAAATTGGCCCCCTCCAGCACCTGGGGCCGGGAGCGGAAGTTTTTCGTCAGCAGGATGCGCCGGGGCTCCCCCGGCTCGGCCTGGGTGTAGGGCCGGAAGGAGCGGTACTTGCCCAGGAAGATAGTGGGGTCTGCCAGCCGGAAGCGGTAGATGGACTGCTTCACGTCCCCCACCATGAAGAGGTTCCGCCCCCCGTGGGAGACGGCGGTGAAGATGGCGTTCTGGACCTCGTTGGTGTCCTGGTACTCGTCCACCATCACCTCGGTGAAGCGGTTGGCCCACTGCTCCGCCAGCTCCGTGGGGGCCCCGTCCTCCCCCACCAGCAGTTCCACCGCCTTGTGTTCCAGGTCGGCGAAGTCCAGCACCCCCCGCTCCCGCTTCAGGGCGGCATAGGCGGCGGAGAAGTCCTCCACCAAGGCGAAGAGGCCCCGCACCGCTGGGTAGACCGCCCCCATGTCCGCCAGCAGGCGGGCGCTGGGGTCCCGGAACAGCTCGGACAGCTTGGCCATCCGCTTTTTGCACTTCTCCCGGACGGCCTTGATGCGCTCCTGGGCGGCCGGGTCGCTGCAGCCCCGCACCGCGCCCAGCTTGGGAAAGTCGATGTCCGCGTGGAGGGCGGCCTGGTCCCAGCCCCGCCCCGCCGCGTCCGCGAAGCCCTCCAGCTCGTCCAGGGTGGCCGACAGGCTGGGGGCGTAATTCTTGGCAAGCTTTTCGTCCTCCGCCGCCCACTCCAGGGCCTGGGCCATCTGCCCCCGCCAGTAGTCCGCCTGCTGCCGGGCCTGGTCCAGCAGCAGCGCCCCCCAGACCGTCTCCCCGGCGTCGTTGACCCCCTCCAGGGCGAAGGCATCCAGCTGCTGGGCCAGCCAGGTATGGGGGTGGGGGTGACTCTGGACCTTACCGTAGATGTCCAGGGCGATTTCCACCACCCGGCTGTCGTCCCGGCCCGCCGACATGGTGTCCAGCAGCAGGGCGAAGTCCCCCTCCGGGTCGATGGACTCATAGCGCCGTTCCAGCACGGCGTCCATGGCCCGGAGCATGAGGACCCCCGCCTCGCTCTCGTCGCAGAGGCGGAAATCCGGGTCCAGGTCCAGCAAATGGCCGCACTCCCGCAAAAGCTGGCCGCAGAAGGCGTGGATGGTGGAGATTTGGGTCTTGTAAACCAAAGTCGCCTGCCGGCGCAGGTGGCGGTTGGACGGCTCCGCCGCCAGCCGGGCGGACAGCTCCTCCACGATGCGCCCCCGCAGCTCGGCGGCGGCGGCCTTGGTGTAAGTGATGACCAGGAAGCGGTCGATGTCCACCCCCTCCTCCTCCACACGGGAGAGGAGCCGCTCCACCAAAACGCGGGTCTTTCCCGACCCGGCGGCGGCAGACACCAGCAACCCGCCGCCCCGGTTCTCCACCACGGCGCGCTGTTCATCAGTTAAGGGGAAGGGCATGGAATCACCTCACAGGGAATGAAGAATGAATTGAGAATTGACAATGGATAATTGAAAATGTCGCCCACGGGCGAGACGAGGGGCGGGCCGCCGGGGTCGGCGGCCCCTACGACGGAAAACGAAAGTCTCTTGTAGGGGCCGCCCACTGGGCGGCCCGCATTACGCAGAGACTGGTGGCGGCTTGTTTGCACTGAGAAAAACGCAACAATTATAAAGTCTTGCCGGGTTATATGCCGAGGGGCGATAGCCGAAGTTGTTCTAGCGCAGACCGATACGAGATGCAACGGCTTTCAAGTCTTGCCAGCCCCCGAAAACCGTACCGCCGCCCGGACGCATCCTGGGGTCCAGGGGGCCGACGATAGGGGGATAAAATCCCCCGTGTCGGCCCCTTGGTTTTCTTTCGGTTCCTTTCTCAAAGGAGAAAGGAACGCCCCCGGCAGGGGCCGCGCCCCTCTCTCACTCTGGCGCCGCCTCTGCCTCCTCAATAGACTGCCAAAACGCCTCCCCGTCCAGGGCGGGCAGATAGCGCTTTCTGTCCCCGCCACGGCCCTCCTCGAAGTGGCAGGCGGCGGCGTAATCGCAGTAGAGACAGGCGTTTTTCTCCGGCCCCCGCCAGAAGGGGTCCGCCGCCACCACGCCCCCGGCCAGCTCCTCACCGATTTGACGGAGGATACGCTGGGTGTGGGTTTTCAGCTTCCCTAATCGCTCGGCCGTGACCAGGGACTCCCCGGTGATGGCCCCGGATTTGGCGCTCACCTTCACCGGCAGGAAGCGGATACCCGCCTCCCCCGGCTTCTCCATGGCCTCCAGCACCAGGGCGTCGTCCAGGAGCAGGCCCCGCCGCCGCAGCTCGCTGTCTGCCTTTTTCTTCCGCTCGGCCTCGTCCATGTCCCGGCTGCCGGGGATGACGGCCTCCCGGGCGGGCAGGTACAGCACCCCCGCCGGGGTGACCTCATAGCCGTACAGCTCCTTTCCCTCGTCCTGGAGGGTAAAGAGGTACAGAAGCATCTGCAGGCCCATGCCGTTCCAAATCTCTGTCAAGTCAAAAGACTTGCGCCCCGTCTTGTAATCTACGATACGCAGATAGAGCCGCCCGTCGTGGACCCAGCCGTCCACCCGGTCCACGAAGCCGGAGATGCTCACCGTCACCCCATCCACCGTCAGCTCCACCGGGGGCAGGTCCCCCTGGTCCCCAAAGCCCAGCTCGAAGGCCACGGGCCGGAACTCCGAGCCGGCCAGCTCCTCCAGCACATTCTCCACCACCTGGGTCACCGGGCGGCGGAGCCGGTCGAAGAGATAGACGAACCGGGGCGTCTTGTTCTCCAGCCCCCCCAGCTCTTCGGCGATATAGCGGTCAAAGATGGCCCCGATCTCCCGCTCCAGGTCCGCCCTGGGCGGCACTTGGCCGGGCTGGACCAACGCCTCGTCCTGCAAGATATGTTCCAGCACATAGTGGACGAAGGTGCCGTACTCCGGGGCCTGGAACCCCGCCGCCTGCCGGGCCTTGGCCTTCAGGCCGTACTGCATGAAATAGGAGAAATGGCAGGACTTGTATTTGTCCATCCGGGACGCAGACATGGGCACCCGCTGCCCGTACAGCTCCCCCACCGCGCCGGGGGACAGCCGCCCCCGGTCCATGCGGGCGGCCCGCTCCATCCGCTCCACCAGGGGGGCGAACTCCGGCAGCGCCCGCAGGGCCGCCTCGGCGGCCGGGTCCTGGCCCGCCAGCTCCAGGGCGGGCCGGGGGGCGGACAGGCGGAATTCCCCGGGCAATTCCCGTTCCCACAGGACCCGGTTGTGGGGAAACAGGAGCCGCAGACGGTCCACCAGCACCGAGGGCCGCCGCTCCTCCCCCTGGGGCCCCATGGCCGCCCAGCTCACGGTCAGCCGCCGGGAGGGGCGGGCGCAGGCGGCGTACACGATGGTCCACTCCCGGTCCAGCTTGTCCGCCAGCAGGGGCGAGAGCTCCAGGCCATAGGAGGCCAGAAGGCTGCGGTCATCGTCGGTGAAAAGTCCGGGCGCGGGGGCCGTCTGGGGGATGGCCCCGTCGTCGGCCCCCAGAAAAAAGAGGGCCTTGACCTCCCGGTTGCCCAGCCGCTGGGCCTCCCCGGCGGTCACCCGGTCCAGGGACACGGGGATGGTGCCCACGTCATACTGGGAGAGGACCAGCCGCAGCAGCTTGGCGAACTCCGCCAGCTCCATGGGGGTCTCCCCCAATATCTGGGCGCACTGCTCCAGGCCGCCGCAGAGGATGTCCCAGAGCTGCCGGTCCTCCTCGGCCCGCTTCAGCTCCCCCCTGGCCCGAAGGCGCTCCGACCGCTCCGCCAACTGGCCCGGCAGGCCGATTTCCTCCAAAAAGCTGTAAAGGGCCACCGCCTGCCCCCTTCCAGTGCGGTTCTGATTGCTCCGCAGCCCCTCCAGGGGGGCTGTGACCCGCCGACGGACGGCGTTGACCCGGGCCAGCAGGGTCTCGTCGGCCCCGGTCATGGGAAAGCCGAAGCCCCTGGGGTGCATGGTCCAGTCGGCCTTGGCCGTCCAGCGGGACCCCCGCAGGTCCCATTTCAGCACGTAGTTTTCCAGCACGTCGCAGTCGTCCCGGGAAATACCGGCCAGCCCGGTCTTGAGGTAGCGGAACACGTCGTCATAGGCGTACTCCCCCGCTACCACGTCCAAGGCCCCGGTGACCACGGCAAAGACGGGCTTTTGGAGGATGTCGGTGGCGCCGTCCAGGAACACGGGGATGCCGTAGCGGTGAAAGACCTCCTCCATCAGGGGGGCGTAGCGGTCGAAGCCCCGGGCCGCCACGGCGATGTCCCGGAAGCGGAGGCCCTCCTCCCGGACCAGACGCAGGACCTCGGAAGCCGTCCACTCCACCTCGGAGCGGGGGAAGGCGGCGGAAAAGAGGGCCACCTCCGGGGCCTCCCGGGGCCAGATCTCCGGCGTGTCGGCAAACAGATTGGCTTCCACACTGGCAAGGGAATCTACTTTCCAGTTTTTTTGCGGCAGGAGGTGTTCCACCTCCGCCGCCACCCGCTCCTGCTCCGCCCACTGGAGGAGCCGCCGGGCCGTCCGGCGGGCGGGGGCGAAGATGCCGCTCTCCCCCTCCCCGTCCAGGCTGTCGCAGGTGAGGGCCACGGTGACGCTGTGGCCCTGGGCCATCAGCTCCCGCAGGACCAGGCCCTCCTGGGGGGTGAAGTCGGTGAAGCCGTCTACGTACACGTCCATGCCCTGGGCGTAGCGGCATTGGGCCAAGCCCTCGGCCAGCCGGGTGAGCCGGTCCCTGGGGTCGGCGGCGGTGCGGGCGCACAGGGCCTCGTAGGCCCCGAAAATCAGCCCCAGGTCCCGGAGCTTGTCCCCCTCCTGGCCCTCCAGCTCGGCCCCGGCGCCGGCCAAATCGGCGGGGGCGACGCCGTACTGCTTGCACTCGTCCAGTGTGGCCAGCAGGCCGGTGAGGAAGGCGGGCTTCCGGGAGGGGCGGGCGTAGACGCTCAGGTGGTCGGTGACGGACTGGAGGGCGGCGTACATGAGCAGCAGCCGCCCGCCGGGGTCCAGGGTGGGGGCGGCCAGCCCTCCAGACAGGGCGAAGACCCGGCTGGACAGCCGGGTGAAGGAGAGGACCTCGGCGTAGAGGGAGACGGCGTTTCCCGCCACGGCGCACAGCCGCCGCTCGGTCTCGTGGCTGGCCTGTTCGGGGACGATGAGCAGTTGGCGGCGGACGCCCCCGGAGGCGGCGATGCGCCCCAGGATGGACGCGGATTTCCCGCACCCCGCTCGGCCCAGCAGCAGATTCAGCATGTTCTCTCCCCCCTTTCGGCGTTTTTCCCATTATAGCAGATGGGAGAGGAAAAGAAAAGCCAGCCCCGAAGGGCTGGCTTTTCGGCGCGGGGGTATACGCTTTATTCGTTGCCGGACTGTTCCAGAGTAATGGGGATTGCTTCACTTGCTTGAAATGCTACACTGGCATTTGTTGTGTCGGTCAGCGTTGTGTTCCAGGCATAAAGTTGCACTGTTGTTCCCGGCTTTTCGATGGCCGCCAACTCCTCATCCGATACATAATCCAACTGTTCCTCCCATGGTCCTTCCTCTGGAGGTGAAATCTGTGCACCGAATCCAATATCTTCGTCTAGCCCATTGTAAGAAACCATCATGAAGTAATATCCGGAAAAACTATTTTGCAACCCTTGAAATGTGAATACCTTCCGGGTGGAATTATAAGATATGCCAGCACCATTCATAGCAGACTTCGTAACATCAATGGAACACTCAAAAGAAACCGTCTCCCCAACAGGTTCTCTGTTATCGTTTACTGGCGTAATCTGAATCTCGTCTATGGTACTGGACGTATTCAGGAAAATTACCTCTGGTCCAATAGGGAGTTGAGCCTCTGGGCGCGAACGATTACGGCTTCCTATATCCTCCAATTTCTCCCCTGAGCTTAAATAGGTGAAATTGTATTTTACATATTCAGGCTTGTTCGTATCCCATTTTAAAATTAAAGACTCTTCGTCTAAAGCCAGCTGTACATTTGACAGTACCACAGCGCCTTGTGGAGCAGCGTTTACGGTTATAGTAGCAAACTCGCTCATGATCTCCTCCACCCCATCGGCGGTCATGATGCAGGCGAAGTAATAAGTCCCTTTCTCCAGGACAGGCAGTCTGCATTCAGCGGCGGTGGCCCCTGGAATAGCTTCTTTATCGCTCAAATCGCTCTGTGTGGCCTGATACCACTGATAGGATACGGGGTAGTTGGCGGCCTCCGCTCCGTCTGCCTTCACATGGGCGCGGACGCTGACACTCTTGCCGGTGGTATTCCCCTCTGTGGCAGTGACGTTCTCGGGCTGGGCGTCCACCACCAGGGACAGATTGGCGGCGGTCTTGGCATAGGCCGCCGTGACGGTGACAGTCTTGGATTCGGTATTGATGGTCGGGGCGCTCATTTCGGCGTCGGTCCCATAGCTCGTGGAGTTGTTTACGGTCACGTTAACGGTGCTTCCCCACTGGTACGAGGAGGATGCCAGAGAGAACACCAGCGTGGCGGTATAGGCGGTGTCCTTGGCGAATTTTCCCCCCACCAGCTCGGGTTCCCACGTAGTGGCGACGGTGTAGCCGCTGCCGGCGGGGACGGCGTCGGTGGCGGCTTTGGCCGCCTGGGGGGAGGCCAGATTGGCGGTGACGGCGCTCAACGTGGTGGGGCCGCTGGGGCCACTGGGCGAGGGGGACGGGGTAGGCGCAGGCTTTACATCGCTGCCGGTGGAATCCTTGGGCTTTTCGGTGACGGTCTTGTCCACGGTGAGGGTGGGCTGCGTCTTGCTCTGATTGTCCAGGGTCAGGCCGTCGGCGGCCACGTCCACCGCTTTCACCTGGGCAGTCTTGTCGATGGACACGGCGGCGTCCTTGGCGGTCTCGGCCACGTCCAGCTTCTTCACCTCCGACTTGCCGGTCACGCTGACGCTGGCTCCGGGCACGGTGACGGAGACGGCGGTCTTGACGTTGGCGTCGGCCAGCTCCACCGCCGCATCGGTGGCAACCACCACCTGGTCGAAGTCGCCGGTGAGGGTGACGCCGTCCTTGCCGTCCGCCACGTTGACCATGGGCAGGACCTTGCCGCTTTCGTTGACCAGCCGGATGCCGCCGGAAGCGGTCTTGGTGACGACGATGGTCCCCTTCACCTCGGTGCCGGGCAGGAGGTGGAAGGAGTGGTCGCCACCGCCCCGGAGGACGATCTTCCCGGCCACGGTCACATGGTCCAGATACACGTCCCCATCGGCCACGCCGTCGGCCACGATCAGGTCGCCGCCAATCTTCATGTCCTTCAGGGTCACATCCTTGGCGTTGACCACCACGTCGCCCGCGGCGTCGGCGGAGTAGGTCCCGTCGGCGTGGACAAAGGCGGAAATCAGGGTGTCCAGCATGGACACGGCCTCGGCGCGGGTCATGGGCTCAGTTGGCCGGAAGCTCGTCTCTCCGGCGAAGCAGCCCCGGCCCGCCAGGGCGGACACCCAGCCCGCCGCCCAGTCGGCTACGGCCGTTTTGTCTGCAAAGCTTAATTCCTTGTCACCTTCTTCCAGGCCCAGGACCCGGCCCGCCAGGGCGGCGGCCTCCTGCCGGGTGAGGACGCCGTTGGGCATGGCCCGGCCCTCGGCCCCCTCCAGCACCCCGGCGGCGTTGAGCCGGAGGACGGCGTCCAGATACCAGTCCCCCTCTTTCAGGTCGGAGAAGGTATTTTCGGCCTGGACCTGATAGCCCATGAGCCGGTCCAGAATGGTGGCGAAGGCCGCCCGGGTCAGGGAGCCCTCCGGGTCGAATTCCCCCTTCTCATCCCCGATGACCAGCCCGTAATCGCTCCACCGCTGGATGACGGCCTGGGCCGGGTGGTCCCCGGCCACGTCGGGATAGGCCCAAGCCGGGACGGACAGGGTCAGGAGGAGCGCCAGGGAAAGGAGTACGCTGACTGCCTTTTTCATCGTTCTGCTTCCTCTCTTTCTCCGCGAGATGTGTATTCAGGGCCTCTTGTTGTCTGCCATGGCAGACAACAGAAAGGGACGTCCCTTTCTCGCGGTTTCTGGATTCTATGGTAACATTTTGTTGGAGAAAATTCAAGTGCTTGTGGAAAAGATTTCTGGTAGAAAGCGTGGAAACGGGGGACGGATTGCCACGCCAGTTTGAGAACTGGCTCGCAATGACAAAAAGGCGAGCCGCCGCGCCGGTGTTTCAACCGGTGCGGCGGCCTGCTTTTCCGTTATCGAATCCCGTAGGTCTCCCACAGGATCAGCATGTTCTGGTTCATCAACTTTTCGCCCAGCAGTTCCCGGAACTGGGCCGACTTCTGCTTGCCCTCCGCTTTCAGCGCCTCCATCCGGCGGACTAGTTCGGCTTGACGGGCGGCGACGTAGTCGTAAGCGTTCTCGAATCGGGCCAGCTTCTGCACCGCCGCGTCCAGGTCGGCGGCGGCATAGGTCCCGTCGGGGCCGGGGGCCGTCAATCGCTCCACGACTTAGGAGGGGTTCAGGGTGTAGTTGGGGGCTTCCTTGGTGATATAGATGTCGTGGGGGTGAGACTCCTTGAGGCCCGCGCTGGTGATCTGGATGAACTGGGCCTTCTGGTGCAGGGTGGGGATGTCCTTGCAGCCGGTGTAGCCCATACCGGCCTTGAGGCCGCCCATCATCTGATAGATGGTCTCGCCCACGGCGCCCTTGTAGGGCACACGGCCCTCCACGCCCTCGGGGACCAGCTTCTTGTTGTCCTCCTGGAAGTAGCGGTCCTTGGAGCCCTTTGCCATGGCGCCCAGGGAGCCCATGCCGCGGTAGACCTTGAACTGGCGGCCCTGGTAGACCTCGGTGTCACCGGGGGACTCCTCGCAGCCCGCCAGCAGGGAGCCCAGCATGACCACGTTGCCGCCGGCGGCCAGGGCCTTGGCGATGTCGCCGGAGTACTTGATGCCGCCGTCGGCGATGATGGGCACGCCGTACTCGGCGGCCACGCAGGCGGCGTCGTACACGGCGGTGATCTGGGGCACGCCGATGCCCGCCACCACGCGGGTGGTGCAGATGGAGCCGGGGCCGATGCCGATCTTCACGCAGTCGGCGCCCGCCTCGATGAGGGCGCGGGTGCCCTCGGCAGTGGCGACGTTGCCCGCGATGAGCTGCACGTCGGGGTACAGGGCCTTGATGCGCTTGACGCACTCAATGATATTGTGGGAGTGGCCGTGGGCGGAGTCCAGGGCCAGCACGTCGGCCCCGGCGTCCACCAGGGCGGAGACCCGGTCCAGCACGTCGCTGGTGACGCCGATGGCGGCGCCCACCAGCAGGCGGCCCTTGGCGTCACGGGCGGAGTGGGGGTAGACGAAAGCCTTTTCGATGTCCTTGATGGTGATGAGGCCCTTCAGGTGGAAGTTCTCGTCCACGATGGGCAGCTTTTCGATTTTATGGCGGCGGAGGATCTCCTTGGCCTCCTCCAGGGTGGTGCCCTCCCGGGCGGTGACCAAGTTCTCCTTGGTCATCACGTTGTCGATGAGCTGGGACATGTCCACCTCGAACTTCATGTCCCGGTTGGTGATGATGCCGATGAGCTTGCCGTTGTCGCAGATGGGCACGCCGGAGATGCGGTATTTGGCCATCAGCTCGTCGGCCTCGGCCAGGGTGTGGCCGGGGGCCAGCCAGAAGGGGTTGGTGATGACGCCGTTCTCGCTGCGCTTGACCATGTCCACCTGCTCGGCCTGCTGGCCGATGGACATATTCTTGTGGATGATGCCGATGCCGCCCTCCCGGGCGATGGCGATGGCCATGCGGGACTCGGTGACGGTATCCATGGCGGCGCTCATCACGGGGATGTTCAGGGTGATCTTCTTGGTGAGCTGGGTGTGCAGGTCGATGTCGGCGGGCAGGACGTCACTCTCCGCGGGGACCAGGAGAACGTCGTCGAAGGTCAGGCCCTGCCGGGCGAACTTCCCGGCGGCGTCAGTGTTGATCATGGACTCCACTCCTTCATATTTCATCGGTTTTTTCAACGTATTTGGCCTATTTTACGCCCCGGCCGTGGCCTTGTCAAGGGGCGAAAGGGTCAGCGCGGCATCAAAATGGGGCTTGCCCTCGGTGCCGTCGCCCTGGACGTACCAGACCCCGTCCCGGCTGCCGGTGGACAGGTGCAGGGTCTCCCCCGGGCGGCACTCCTTCAGGTAGCCGATTTGCAGGGAGGACACGAACTGCCCCTCCCCCAGCCGGTGGAGGTGGAGGGCGTCGCAGGCGAAGTCGGCGTAGCGGGTGTTGTTCACGTGGCCGTTGATGTCGGCGTCGCTGTAATGGAGGGTGCGGTCCATGGAGGGGGCCAGCTCCACGGGGATGCGCAGCTTGGGCAGGAGCTTGTCCTTGCACAGTTCGCCGCCGTCGGAGCCCTCGAACTGCTTCACATCCTTCAATCGGAAGAGCTTGTGGGTGTCCAGATCGGCCAGGACCCACACGCTGACGGCCTCGCCCACGGGCTTTCCGTCCCGGAGGAGGTCGAAGTCCCGGTACATGGATGCCCCCTTGTTGCCCCGGTGCCAGGTGCGGACGGTGAGCCGGTCGTCCCAGCGGAGGGGGGCGTCCAGCCGATACCAGATGCGGGCCAGCATCCAAAAGACGTTGTAGTTCCGAATCATCTCCTCCCGGGAGACGTGGAGCTCACAGGCCGCGACGGTGGCGGCCTCCTGCAGGTAGCCCAGCATGGACGATGGGCGGCACTGGTTGAAGGGGTCGGTGTCCCGGGAATCGATGCGGTAAGTATCCTCGTAGTACAAGCCTTAGTCCTCCTTGCCCCGGATGAGCAGGGTATTTTTGCAGCACAGGTCCTCCAGGTCGTCCGCCGTGGCGGCGGGGATGCGCAGGGCCGCGCCGCAGTGGGCGCAGAAGAGGTCCACGGAGCTGAAATTCACCTGGAGCTTCCACTCCTTGGAGCCGCAGGCGCAGGAGATGCCGCCCCGCTGGGCGATGTCCTTCAGCTCGGATAGGACCTCGTGCATGATAACGTCGTCCAAAAAGGTTCCCTCGGCTCCGGCGGCCTGCTCCAGCTTGTCCACCGCGGCCTCCAGGCGCTCCATGGCGGCAAACACGGCCTGCTCCTCCCCCACGTAGCAGCAGTCCAGGCCGGAAGCGGCGCATGAAAAGGCCAGGGCCTTCTCGTGGAGGAAGGCGTGGGTGGAGCAGGTGACAGAGTGCTCCTTTTCGCAAAAGAGGCAGGGCACCGTGAGCCGGACCCGGTCCCCCATCATCTCGGTTTTCAGCGCCGATTTCCCACAGGGGCAGGGGATGGAGCCGGGGGCGGCGGCCAGGGCGAACACGGTCTTTTCCGCCACCACCGGCTGGCGGCACTCCGGGCACAGATAGGCAATCGTGCGTTTGGGTTCTTCCACCATGGTCTTTTCCTCCTCATTCGTTGATGGTATTATACCGCAATTTGCCGTTTTTGACCAGCCCGGCTCCTGCCAAATTCCGCGCTGATAATTTGCGGAAAACTGTTCAAACTACTTCCAGTCTTAGAATCTTTGGATTTGGGAGCGAATGAGATGACAACAAAAAAATTGGGCAAGCAGACCGTCGCCTTCGCCTCTCCCCCCTCCATCGCCGGCCACGCCAACGTGGTGGGCAAAAAGGAGGGCGAGGGGCCGCTGGCGGCCTCCTTCGACCTGATCAATCAGGACGACACCTTCGGCGAGGCCAGCTGGGAGAAGGCCGAGAGCACCATGCAGCGTATGGCCCTGCAAAGCGCCCTGGACAAGGCCAAGCAGCCCGCCTCCACCCTGGACTATATCTTCGCCGGGGACCTTTTGAACCAGTGCATCGCCTCCTCCTTCGCCGTCCGGGGGCAGGACATCCCCTTCTTCGGCCTCTACGGGGCCTGTTCCACCATGGCGGAGAGCCTGACCCTGGCGGCCATGATGCTGGACGGCGGCTACGGCGAGTGGGCGGCGGCCATGGCCTCCTCCCACTTCTGCTCCGCCGAGCGGCAGTACCGCACCCCCTTGGAGTACGGCGGCCAGCGCACCCCCACCGCCCAGTGGACGGTGACGGGGGCCGGCTCGGTCATCCTGGCCCGGGACGGCGACGGCCCCTACGTGACCCACGCCACCGTGGGCAAAATCGTGGACAAGGGCATCAAGGACGCCAACAACATGGGGGCCGCCATGGCCCCCGCGGCCTACGACACCCTGACAGCCCACTTCGCCGACACTGGGCGGAAGCCCTCCTATTACGACCTCATCGTCACCGGCGACCTGGGCGTTCTGGGCAAGGAGATTGTGCTGGACTTCTTCCACAAGGACGGCATGGACCTGAAAAACTTCGACGACTGCGGCGTGCTGGTCTTTGACCCCGAGGGCCAGGATGTGCACTGCGGCGGCTCCGGCTGCGGCTGTTCCGCCGTGGTCCTCACCGGCTACCTGCTCAACGGCATGCGGGAGGGGAAATGGAAGCACATCCTCTTCTGCGGCACCGGCGCCCTCCTCTCCCCCACCTCCACCATGCAGGGGGAGAGCATCCCGGGGATTTGCCATGCGGTAGCGATTTCTACCGTGAAAGGAGGCTAAACAAGTATGGAAGTGTTCTTAGAATATCTGAAAGCCTTTCTCTGCGGCGGCATCCTGTGCGCCATCGGGCAGATCCTCATCGACAAGACCTCCCTGACCCCCGCTAAGATTTTGGTGACCTATGTGGTCTCCGGCGTGGTGCTGGGGGGGCTGGGCATCTACAAATATATCGTGGAGTGGGGCGGCGCGGGGGCCACGGTCCCCCTCACCGGCTTCGGCTATCTGCTGGCCAAGGGCGTGGCCCAGGCCGTGGACGAGGGCGGGCTGCTGGGGACGAGAACGTGCCTCTGGGCGGCTGCGTGGTCCCGCTGGCGTTCCCCA